>WQYD01000049.1 GCA_009781445.1 Bacillota bacterium
CTGCTTTTCAAAAAGAAAAAAGGCAAAGCAGACGCTTTGCGCGGTAGTGTTTTCACTAAAATAGGGCGCGAACTTGCGGTTGCGGTTAAGCAGGGCGGTGCTGATCCAAGCGGTAACGCGAGGCTTAGAGATGTTATCGCAAAGGCAAAGCAAAATAATATGCCGAATGATAACATTGCAAGATCCATTAAAAAGGCAAGTGGCGAACTTAACACCGTTAATTATGAAGATATGGTTTATGAGGGCTATGCTTCGGGCGGAATCGCAGTTATCGTGGAAGCGTTAACGGATAATAAAAACCGCACCGCAGGCGATATCAGGCATTTTTTTGATAAGTACGGCGGTGCGCTTGGGCAAACGGGTTGCGTTTCCTTTATGTTTAAAAGAAAAGGGATAATTATCGCCGAAAAGGACAACCGCACCGAAGACGACATGATGATGCTTGCCCTTGAAGCAGGCGCGGAAGATTTGGCGGAATATGACGATGTTTTTGAAATCCTAACCGCCCCCCAAGATCTTAGCAATATCGCAAGCGAACTTGAAAAGCAAGGGGTAAAAATTATCTCGCAAAGTAGCGACATGATTCCCGATACGCCCACCGATCCGGGGGTTCACCTTGAAAAAGTGATAAAACTTCTTGACGCGCTTGAAGAAAATGACGATATTCAAAATGTGTACCACAACGCAATTCTTCCCGAAGAATAAAAGAAAAATACGGCTTTTCTAAGGAATCCAAGAAGAGTATCCGACATAATTATACATTTATTCCTATCAAAAAGTGTAAAAATATTTGCAACACTCTCTTTTTTTATGTTATAATATTAGCGGTAAAAAAAGGGGTAGAACAATGGAACGCTTAATTGAAAAAGAATTGTTGAAATGGAAAAATAAGCCCGATAGAAAACCTTTAATGATTCACGGGGCAAGGCAAGTAGGCAAAACCCACAGTATGTTAAAATTAGGAAAAGAGCAATACAAATCGTATGCTTACTTTTTCTTTGAAAACAATGAGGAACTAAAAGCGATATTCAATAAAGGGGTAAGTGATATTCATGTACTCTTTGGCGAACTTGCAAGATATATCGGGCAAGAAATTAAGCCCAAGGAAACACTAGTTATATTTGACGAAATACAAGCCTGTCCTTCTGCAATAACTGCGCTTAAAAGAATTCAAGAAACAGCAAATGAATACCATGTTATTTGCGGTGGAAGCCTTTTGGGGCTTGCACTTTTTAGAGATGCAAACTACTCATTTCCAGTTGGCAAAATTGATTTGCTAAATATGTACCCAATGAGTTTTAAAGAATTTTTAATGGCGACACAAGCAGAAAAACCCGCAATGCTTATTGATACGATTGCCGAAAATTTTGAAAACAACACCCAAATGCCAAACCACTGGCACGAATTTCTATTGCAACAATATAAAAAATACTTAATTGTTGGCGGTATGCCAGAGTGCGTAATGGAATATATAAAGAACGATGACTGGAATACAGTTAAGGCAAAACAATTAGCCATTTGTGAGGTGTATACGAATGATATGGTTAAGTATTGCACAAAAACCGAAGCTATGAAAAACATAGCAACATATAACAGCATTCCGTCACAGCTTGCAAGAGAGAATAGGAAATTTCAATTTAATCTAATCAAAAGCGGGGCAAGAAGCAAGGACTTTTCAGATTCTTTGTTTTGGCTTGAAAAGGCAAATATCGTTATTAAAACACTGAAAGTAAAAGAGGGTAAAATGCCTCTTGGTTTTTATGAAGACTTGTTATCCTTCAAGATTTATATGGCAGATGTGGGACTCTTGACTGCAAAAGGCAACCTATCCCCAATGTCTATTCTATCTGGTGATTTTGGCGGTGAAAGCAAAGGCGCGGTTACAGAGAATTATGTGGCGCAAGAATTAACGGCTAATAGCAAGAAGCCATATTTTTGGGAAAGCAATAATACGGCCGAACTTGACTTTGTTATTCAGCTTGACAATGAAATATTACCGATAGAAACAAAATCAAGCATAAGCACAAAATCAAAAAGTTTAGACTTGTTTAGAAACAAATACGGAATCAAAAACTCAATGCGAATATCAGCTAAAAACTTCGGTTTTGAAAACGGCATTAAAAGTGTGCCGTTATATGCAGTGTGGTGCATAAAATAACGGCGGTATTGTGGCTGTATTTACTATGCGTTATGCGCCAAACATGGTATAATTATAAAAATAAACTATCCTGTTAGTTCGGAATAAATTATGCAAAATAATCAAAAACAAAAAACATCGGCGTTTAAGCTGAAATTACTTTCAAATTTAACCTTAGCACCTGAAGCGAGGGTTAATGAGGCTGTGCCTGCCACTCAAGGCAGATTTAAAAGGTTCGGGGGGTTGCTTAAAAAGAACTATTCGTTTTTTGCGCTTACCAATCTTTTAAGCCTTTTGTTCTTGCTTCCGCTTTTGGTTGGGGTTGCAATAATTTTGTTTTCGGGCATAGAAGATTTTGCTTATAAACTTAACGGCATGGATAAGCCTTACCTTTTGGGTGGCTTCGGGATAGGGCTTTCGGGCGGTGTGTCTGTTCAGGACATTCAAGTTAAAATGCTTTGGGTTTACCAAATTATTTTCTTTATAATTTGCGGTGGCTTGCCTATTTTCGGCATAGGGCTTGCAGGTGCGTTGCATGTTTCTAAAAAGTTTATTTGGCAAGAGAATTTTATAACCAAAAAGGATAAATTCGGAAATAATATTCCGCGCATTACGATAGAATTTTTTGAGGGGATTAAGAAATATTGGAAGCAAACCGTGCTTTACACTGCGGTTTATTCGCTGTTTATTTTGGGATTTTCTAACCTTGTGATTTTATTTATTAAAAACATTTGGCTAAATTCTGCAAACGCAGGGCATTATATAGGTTTAATATTCGGAAGCATTGCGTTTTTAATCGTTACGGGCATTTTTATCAATCTCTTGCCCCTAACCGTAACTTACGATACGCGCATTAGAGATAAATTCAAAAATGCGTCTATCCTTGCTTTATCTTTCCCTGTAGGCACATTTATGATTGCCGTGCTTATCGCCACGCCGTTCTTAATTACCCTTGCGGGAACTTTCGGGGTTGTGATTTCGGCGGTTTTCCTTGTTATGGTTGGAATCAGCTTTTACGCATTAGCGTTTGTGAATTATTCGGATTATCTTTCGGAAAATATTTTGGTTGAACTTTATCGCCAAACTCAAACGCCCCAACACAAGCAAAGGAAAAAGCAGACGCAAGGACAAGGAAACAACCATAAAAAGAAGAAAAGGTAGCCATGGCAACCATTCATAGGTTTTTAAAGGACGCCAAATTTTATTTTGACTCTGCGCTTGCAAGCATGGCAGGCGGAAATTACGAAACTGCGGTTAAGGAACTTTTGCACGCGCTTTACCTTGAAAAAAATGACGATTATTTGCGCGTGCTTGCGGATTGCTATTTTTGCTTAAATTCTTACAGTGCGTCCTCACAGGCTATTTATGAATTGATGCGCGAAAATCCTTCGGTGGAACACCTTTTAATGCTTGCGCGCAACCGCTTTTTCACAAACGGTGGCGAAAATGCCTCAGATTTTCTTTTTGAAACGATAGCAAGCGCGGATAATGCGTTTTTGCCAGACGATGCAGGGCTTGAAGAAGCGGAAGATGATGAAATTCTATCTCAAATCATTGATTCTTGGCGCGAACCTTTTAATTCGCCCGATTTGGTTCACTTAAAAGCAAGCGAAATCCGTGATTCGCGCAACCTTTTGCGCGCGATTAAGGAATTTGAAAGCGGTAATTATGATAAGACGATAATGTTCGCGCTTAATGTGAAAAAGGATTCCGAAAAATATCTTGAAACACTGGAATTGATTACGGTTTCGGCAAGCCTAAACGGTGATACGGAACTGTTAAAAGAAAAACTTAACGAACTTAAAGATTTAGATCCTGCTTCTGCAATTGCGTTTAAGATAGAAATTGAAGCCATGCTTAAAGAGGGCAAAAGCATAAAAGATCCCGAAGTCAGCACGCGGATTGATATATATCTTGCCATGCACTTAGAGGAAAAAAGCGACAGCAGGCTTTTAAAAATTCAAGGTATGCTTATTGCGCTTGGCGCGCACGCGCACGGATTTAAGGTTTCGGAAATGATTCTTGATTTGCTTGGCGCGTCTGAATTCGCGCTTTTTAACCATGCGGTATGCGCGTATGCAATCGGCAAAAAGGAAATCGCATTAAAATCTTCGCAAAAACTTTCCGCGCTTTACCCAAATGATTCACGCGGAAAAGTGGTGGCGTATCTTGCCGAAAACAAGCCAAGGGTAAAGGAATGGCGCGAACTTTTATATAGATTCCCTTCGGGGCGGATTCATGATATCTATTTTGCCATTTCCGTGGAAATGGTGCGCGTAAAAGAGGGGGAATATATCACCCGCCGTGCGATTGATTTAATTGATATTCTGCTTCTTTCGGAAGATTCTGAGGCGGTTTATCTGCTTGAAAAAATTATCAAAACCCACAAAGGGCTTAAAGCATTTTTGCTTTCAAAACTTTACGATGAGTATTTATCCGTGGAATTCCGCTTTGATTTACTTAAGGTGCTTTTGTACGGCGGAATTAACACAATGGTAGTTCTTCCTGTGGAAGATAGGGTTTTGCTTGGCAAAATTAAAAGTGCCACAAGAATCAATGATTCATTATTTAACGATGTTTATTCAAATGTGCTTATCGCGCTGTTTGAAACAGACGATTTAAAAGGGCATAGGGTTGTTCTTGAAAGCGCAGTTGCGGAAATGTCCCTAACCAAAAGCAGGCTAAAACGCTTAAATATCCTCTGCGCCGTAGCGCATTATTACACGGTTAACGATATTTTTTCCGCGGACGGTTTAAAATATTCAAGCGAAATGTTCGGCACAACGGTATCTTCCCTCAAAAAATACCTAAAAGAATACCGTCTTCCGCGCATGAATTTTCCTAAGGATTTTTAGAACAGAAATGAGTTTGCTTAATGATATTGCTACGCAACAATAATAGAGTTTTGCATTATATTAACAAATCCAATATAAAAAACTATTGAAAACCACCCTTTATTTTGCTATTATAGTAATGGTAAGTTTTCGCGTGCGGTAAAAGGAAATTCCGCTTTGCCGTGGCGAATGAACCGATAATGGGCAATTAACTCAGTTGGTAGAGTGTCTTCTTGACGTGGAGAGAGTCGGGGGTTCGAGTCCCTCATTGCCCACCAATTTTTTAAAAAATGAACAAAACAAAGCAAAAACACCAAAGCAATTTTCTAAAGGCAACTAAGCACATTTCGGTGGTGCTTATTGTTTGCTTGCTTTTTGCGGTGCTGGCGTCTTGCCTACCGCCTGCGGGTGGCGGTGGGGGCGGTAACCAAAACGGTGGCGGTAACGGAAAAGAAATTTGCCAAATCTGCGATAAAGAACCTTGCGTTTGTGAAGAAGGACAACAAGGCATAGATAAAACGCAAAGCGTTTTTCTAAATGTGCCTTATGGTAGCCACGCAAGCCAAAAGATTGATATATATTATGGAAAACCTCTTAAAGATATGGCTTCAAAACCTGTGGTGCTAATGATTCACGGCGGTAATGTCTGTGGGGAAGATAAGGGCAGTTATTCTCAGCTTGCAAATATTATGACGGCTTTACCGCTTGGTAATGACACCATTGTGATTTCCATGGATTACCGCTTAGCGGAAGACGGCTTTACTTATAAGGATAGCTTGGAAGATATTTCCCTCGTAATGAAATTTATTTATGAGAACAGAAGCGAATATAAATTTAAAGCAAACGCTGTGGGAATTGTGGGTTCTTCTGTGGGCGGATACCTTGCGTTTATGTACGCTTTAACCTTACCGCCGAATGCTTTAATCAAAGTTCCTGCTGTGGCAGGGGTGGCAATGCCTGTGGATTTTAAAAAGACTTCGGGCTTTTATGCGATTGACGAAAGCAATATTTCTTTTGCCTCACAGCTTCTTGGAATTAACCTTACCGCCGAAACGCTTAATAGCGGTGAGTTTGACGAAGTTCTTATGGAGGCAAGCCTGATAACTTATGTTAGGGCAAATTCCCCTGCAACCCTAATTGCTTACGGTGAAGATTCGGGGGTGGCTTCAAGCACGGATAACCTTAGCTTGCACAGCGCGCTTATCACCCAAGCCACAAACCAAAGCAAGCACGATTATTATGCGGATTACGATAAAGAAATAGGAATTCTTAACGATTGGAATCTTTTTATGAAAATCGCAGAACTTGCGCTTGCGTATTTTATTCCTGTGGCATAGGTTTTTTAATTCAGAATTCAGAATGCAGAATTATGGATTTTTATTTAAATACGAACCCAAGGATTGATTCCTTGTAGAACCCCGTAGGGGTGAAATATGCATAACCGTGGGTGAAACCCACGGCTAAGCGACAGTACAGCAAGCAAACCCACACAAACAAAACCCACCACTCTGCCGTTGGCAGAGTGGTGGGTTTTGTGTTGCTACTCGCGTTTCTTCGCATTGCCCCGTGCTACGCTACCGCTTGCACGGGGTTATGCACATTTCACCCCTTTGGGGTTCTATTAGGATTTATCCTACACTTGCCGTAAGGCAAATTTCACTCACGAAGTGAATTTCACTGCGTTAGCAATTTCACTTTTCCCAAAGGGAAAAATTTCACTGCCTTAATTCATAATTCTAAATTCGTCCTAAAAAATAATTATTTCATTGTAATTTTCAAGTTTTTATGCTAAACTAATTAAAACCGAGGAGGGTATTAACCATGCCACAGAAAAAGAGAACTTCGTCTTCAACACCTGCTTCAAGCATAAATTGGCTTGCAATATTTTCATTTGTAGCACTTATTCTTGCAGGAATAGTGGGGCTTCTTGCCGCTTTCAAAGTAAGCATACCAATTCTTTCGTTAATTAAGGATTTATTGGTGTTAGCAGTTATTGCGGTTCTTGCGTACCCCGTTGCAAGAAGAAACGGGCAGGTGTGGACGATTATTTATTGGGTAATAGTTATCCTTGCTTTAATCGGAATCCTCGTGGGCGGAATTATTCTTTCACTATAACAGCAAATTAAATGAAAATTCTTGTGATAAACGGCCCCAACATTAATATGTTGGGTGTTCGCGAACCTAAAATTTACGGCAATAAAACGCACAAAGATCTTGTGCGCTTTATTCGCGAACAGGCGAAAAGGTTGGGCGTTTCCGCAAAAGTGTTGCAATCCAACCATGAGGGCGAAATTGTTAGCTTTATTCAGAATGCGCTAAATAAGTTTAACGGAATCATAATTAACGCAGGCGCGTACACGCACACAAGCATTGCAATTCTTGACGCGCTTAAAGCTGTGAACATTAAAACCTGCGAAGTGCATTTAAGTGATATTGAAAACCGTGAGGATTTTAGAAAATTTAGCTTCGTTTCCTTGTTTGCCGAAAAAGCATTCAAGGGATTCGGATTTGATTCTTACAAACTTGCTTTGGAATATTTTGCAGGGCAAACCACATAACCGCCCATGACGCACGAAGAAAGGCATAACGAATTTTTATCCCGAACCGCCATGCTTTACGGTGAAGATGCGGTTAAAAATCTTGAATCCGCAAGGGTTATGATTTTTGGTATCGGCGGTGTGGGTTCGTTCGTGGCGGAAGCAATCGCAAGGGCAGGGGTAGGCGAAATTGTGGTTGTGGATAAGGACGCAGTTTCGGTTTCAAATATTAACCGCCAGCTTGTGGCACTAAATTCCACCGTGGGGCAAAGTAAAGCCGAAGTAATGGCAAGAAGAATTAAAGATATAAATCCAAAAGCAAAAGTAATCTCAGTTCAAGAATTTTTTAACGAAAATACTTTAAACACTTTTAATTTTGCAAACACAAATTATATAATAGATGCTATAGACACTATTAAGTGTAAAATATTGCTGATTCAAACGGCAAAAAAGCTAAACATACCGATAATATCCGCTTTAAGCGCAGGCAATAAGATAAATGCCACCGAACTTAAGGTTGAAGATATTTTTAACACAAGCGTTTGCCCGATAGCAAAAACGCTAAGAACAGAACTTAAAAAACTAAATATAACTTCGCTTAAAACCGTGTACTCAAAGGAAGCCCCCAAAAAGGTAGCACCGATAACCGAAAACGGCAAGCGCATACCCTCAAGCGGTTCTGTAGTTCCTGCGGTAATGGGGCTGATAATTGCGGGGGAAGTTATAAATAATTTAGCGCACAATGCACAGCGCACAGCGCACAATGAAGGAATTATTTAATTCAGAATTCAGAATGCAGAATTGTGGAAATACTAATAATAATTCCACCACCAATCACCAACCACTAACCACCAACCACCATAAAAGGAATATGAAAAAGCAAAAAAGAGTTCTCGCAGTACATGATATATCTTGCTTCGGCAGGTGTTCTTTAACTGTGGCTTTGCCTATCATTTCTGCTTTGGGGATTGAAACTTCGGTGCTTCCCACGGCGGTGCTTTCCACACATACGGGCGGTTTCAGCGGTTTTACTTATAGAGATTTAACCTGCGATTTGGTTCCCGTTTTAAAGCATTGGGATACCCTAAACCTCACATTTGACGCAATCTATAGCGGATTCCTTGGTTCGTTTGAACAGATTGAAATTGTAAAATCATTGATTGAAAGCTATAAGAAGAAGGATAAGGATACATTGGTTATCGTTGATCCTGTTATGGCGGATAACGGTGAACTTTATAAGGTTTTCCCCAAGAGTTTCCCCCTTGGCATGAAATCGCTTTGCAGTGTGGCGGATATTATTATCCCTAACATGACTGAAGCCTGCCTTTTAACGGATACGCCTTACGCAAAACCGCCGTACACTGAGGAATTTATTAAAACCCTTTTAAATAAACTTGCTAAAATCGGCGCAAAGAAAATTGTGCTTACAGGCGTTGCGTTTAACAATGAAGAACTCGGCACTGCGTGTTATGACGCTGAAAGCGGTGTAACCCAATACGCCATGAGTAAGCTGATAGACGGCTTTTATCACGGCACAGGCGATTGCTTCGGTTCGGCACTTACGGCTACACTTGTAAAAGGCAAATCCCTTTCTTGGGCGGCGCGCGCCGCTGTAGATTTCACCGTTGACGCCATTGTAAGAACAAAGGACGCCGAAACTGATATTAGGTTCGGTGTAAACTTTGAAGAAGGATTGAAAGATTTTGCAATCCTATGCACCTAATAAATAATCACCAAAAAATAAAACCACTAAATAAAAATCTATAAAAAAAGGAAACATATACAATGAAAAAAATACCCACAAAGATTTATCTTGAAGAACGCGAGTTACCAAAGAAATGGTACAACCTTAGGGCGGATATGAAAAGTAAGCCCGAACCTATGCTTCACCCCGGGACGCTTAACCCCTGCACTCTTGAGGACATACTTCCCGTTTTCTGCACCGAACTTGCAAAGCAAGAACTTAACGATACGGATAGATTCGTGGAAATCCCCGAAGAATTAAGGGCTATGTACTCAATGTTCCGCCCGTCCCCACTAATCCGTGCTTACGGGCTTGAAAAGGCACTCGGAACACCCGCCCACATTTACTATAAGTTTGAGGGAAACAACACTTCAGGTTCTCACAAATTAAATTCCGCTATGGCACAAGCGTATTATGCCAAAAAAGAGGGGCTAACAAGCCTTACCACCGAAACTGGCGCAGGGCAATGGGGTACAGCATTATCCATGGCGTGCGCGCACTGCGGTATTGATTTATCCGTTTATATGGTTAAGGTTTCAAGCGAACAAAAACCTTACCGCAAAGCCGTTATGGAAACTTACGGCGCAAAAGTTATTGCCTCACCTTCAAACACCACGAACACAGGGCGCGCAATTCTTGAGGGCGATCCTAAAACAGGCGGTTCACTCGGTTGCGCAATCAGCGAAGCCATTGAAGTTGCGGTAACCACTGAAAATTGCCGTTATGTTCTCGGTAGCGTTATGAACCATGTGCTATTGCACCAATCCGTTATCGGGCTTGAGGCGCAAGCGGCATTTGAAAAAATCGGCGTTAAGCCTGATATTATCGTGGGTTGCACCGGTGGCGGTTCTAACCTCGGCGGTTTGATTGCCCCTTTCATGGGTGAAAAACTTCGCGGTAAAAAGGATTATAGGTTTGTGGCGGTTGAACCTGCTTCTTGCCCGTCCTTAACGCGCGGAAAATATCTTTACGACTTTGGTGACACGGCTTGCACAACACCGCTTATCCGTATGTACACACTTGGTTCTAAATTTATCCCAAGCGCAAACCACGCAGGCGGACTTCGCTACCACGGCATGAGTCCTGTAATTTCCAAGCTGTTCCATGACGGACATATTGAGGCAATCGCCGAAACGCAAACCGATGTGTTTGAATCCGCAAAGCTATTTGCAAAAGCAGAGGGAATCCTTCCTGCACCCGAATCCTCACACGCAATAAAAGGCGCAATCAATGAGGCATTAAAGTGCAAAGAAAAGGGCGAAAAGAAAGTTATCCTATTCGGGCTTTCAGGCACAGGCTACTTTGATATGCAGGCTTATATGGCATTCAACTCAGGCACACTTTCAGACACAATTCCCACAGACGCAGAAATCGCAAAATGGATAGACACCATTCCCAAAATTCCGCAGAATGCGTAAGCTATTCACATAAAGCCCCCAAGGGGCGAGATTTGCATAACCACGGGTGAAACCCGTGGCTAAGCGAAGGTAAGTTAGCAGACTCACAAATGCAAAACCCACCTTTCTGCCGTTGGCAGAAAGGTGGGTTTTTGTTGTTATCCGCGTTTATACGCCTTGCCCCGCGCTACGCTACCGCTTGCACGGGGTTATGCACATTTCACCCCTACGGGGTTCTACAAGGAATCAATCCACAATTCGTACTTCGTACTTAAATAAATAATTCCTTCATTGTGCGCTGTGCGCTGTGCGCTGAAAAATAATTCTGAATTCTTAATTATACTTGACAAAGTCAAGCCTTTGAGTATATAATTAACTCATGAGGGCAAGCAAAGTTATTTTACAAAAGCAAAAAGGTTTAACAACAAGCTGTGTTAGCGCTTAATCACAAAAATCAGCCCACGGCTTTTGCTGTGGGCTTTTTATATAATTAAATCAAATGTACAAGGGGGAAAATTATGGCAAACATAATAAATTCAAACGCACAAACAATTAACTTAGCAAGCGATGTTCCTGCCACGCTTGTGGCAATAAAGGTTGCGCTTGGTGATATGGGAATGCGCAAAAAGAAGTCTGAAGAAGAACGGAAAAGCGAAACCGAAAAGGTTAATAACCGCACAAAGGAATTTGAAGCTAAACTTAGCCAAGCAAGAGAGGCAGACAATAATGCAAAAACCGCACTTCAAATTAGCAACCTAAATGTGAAAGGCATAGGGCTTGATTCTTATGAAGAATGCTTTTTGGAATCATTTAAAAATCAAAGCCTTTGGTTTTCGGTGCCGAGCGTTTCAAATGAGGATATCGCAAAGGCTTTCAGCATTTTGCAAACTAAAGCACCAAACAGCCAAGCCATGCAGGTTTTTAACCTTAAATTTAAAGGAATTACCCCTTCATTGCAAACCCCTCAAGCCGAACAGACATTAGGTGCGCAAAAAGCAGTGGCAACGGCACAGCTTGCAAAAATTGAAAGCGATGCAAATGCGTTAAGCGCAAGCGTAACGGCAGAATTTAAAGCACTTGCTTCCAAGGTTGCACCCATTATTCATGAAAGCGATTTTGAAAGTTTGGATTATTTAATTTATCTATTTATTACTAACCGCTGTGGCGATATGCAAAAAGCCCTGCAACTTCTTGACGAAGAAAAGCGCAATGAAAGGCTTGTTAAAGCTGTGAAAAGTGCAAGCGAATATGTGGCAAACCACATAGGCGGTGTGATTGAGGATATGGGTAGCAGGCTTTCAACTGCTATTCGCAATGTGGGCTGTAATATTTACGAGGCTTCGCGCATGGCAGAAAACAACACAAGCAAAATGATTTGGCATATCAGCATGGGCAGGGCAGGAAGCCCGTAATTCAAAACAACGGATAAAATTATGAAAAGTAAATTTACGATTAACGATATTGAAATTAATATCAAAAAATTTAACAGCGAGGATTACATATCTTTAACCGATATGGCAAAGTTTTCTGATGCCGAGCATACGGGATATGTGATCACTAGGTGGCTTAGCACTCGTTACACCGTGGAATTTATGGGGATTTGGGAAAAAGTTAATAACCCTAATTTTAATGTAGTAGAATTCTATAACATTAGAAATGACAGCGGTAGCCACAATTATGTATTGAGTTCCAAGCAATGGATTGAAAAAACAAATGCAATCGGCATAATTTCTAACGCGGGCAGATACGGCGGAACTTTTGCCCACAAGGATATTGCTTTTGAGTTTGCCACTTGGCTATCTGCTGAATTTAAGTTTTGGATAATCAAAGAATTCCAACGGCTTAAAGAGGTTGAACAAAAGGCAATCGCTTGGACTGCCAAAAGAGAACTTGCAAGAATTAACTACCGCATTCAAACGGACGCAATCAAAGAAAACTTAATAGTACCCGCCTTAACAGATAAACAAAAAAGTTTTGTGTATGCAGACGAAGCTGATTTATTGAATGTGGCACTGTTCGGAAAGACTGCTTGCGAGTGGCGTGCCGAAAACCCAAACGAAAAGGGCAATATTCGTGATTTCGCCACAATTCAACAATTGCTTGTTCTTGCCAATATGGAAAGCTATAACGCCACCCTAATCGGCAAAAAAATAGCACAAAGCGAAAGGCTGATTGAATTAAACAATATGGCAAGGCAACAATTGAAGGTTTTATTAGAAGTTGACAATAGGCTATTATTGCCAAAGGGAAAGGATCAGAATGTAGAAATGGTCAAAAAATTGAAATAAGATAAAAATAGTTAAGGAATAACATCATGAAAAAAATAATTTTAACAATCGCTATTTTAGCACTAATTGGGGGGGGGTATTATAGATTAAAGACAGGTTCTATGCCGGTAAATACC
>WQYD01000050.1 GCA_009781445.1 Bacillota bacterium
TATCCGTCCTCAGATGCACGCGCACGGCAAATTGATATGCTTTCCTTTCAAATTAAGGAAATTGAAAGCGCGAAAATCAAGGAAAATGAGGAAGAAGATTTAATTAAAGAGCGCGCGAAAATGAATAATTTTCAAAAATTTTCATTCGCGCTTAATTCCGCACTCACTCTTTTAAACGGCGAAGAAAGCATGGGCGCAATCACCATGGCACAGCTTGCAAAAAAGGAAATTGCTTCCGTAGCCCAATTTGATTCAAATCTTAATGAGTTTGCAGATAGGCTTGAAAGCACTAAAATTGAACTTAAAGATATTGCGGACGCAATCTCATGCGAACTTGAAAATTCTCAATTTGACCCCTTTATTCTTGAAAAAACCGAAAAGAGGATTGAAGAAATCAGGAAAATCAAAAAGCGTTTCGGCGGAACATTAAATGAAATTGAATCCTTTTTATCCACTGCTGGGGCTGAACTTAACCGCCTTGAAAGCGCGGAAGAAAGAATCGGCGAATTAAATAAAAAGCTACCTCTTGCCACAGCTAAAGTAATTAAAACCGCAAAAGAACTTAACAAACAGCGCAAAGAATCCGCTAAAAAATTCGCACTTGCCGTATGCGATAACCTTAAGGATCTCGGCATGGAAAAGGCGGTTTTTTCCGCAGAAATCAGCTTCCCCGCCACATACGAAGAAATCCTGAATTCATTAAACGATAAAGGTGCAGACAGCGTTAAATTTATGATTAGCCCGAACACGGGTGAACCGCTTAAGCCCCTTGCAAAAATTGCCTCAGGCGGTGAAATGAGCCGTTTTATGCTTGCGCTAAAAAATATTACCGCAGAACTTGAGGGAATTAACACCCTTGTGTTTGACGAAATAGACACAGGTATCAGCGGACGCCAAGCAAAAGTGGTTGCGTCAAAACTTTACAATATTTCCAAAGGCGGAAGGCAAGTCCTTGCCGTAACCCACCTGCCACAGCTTGCTTCAATGGCAGATACCCACTACCTCATTTCCAAAGAGGAAAAAAGCGGCAAAACCCTAACCTTCGTAAAAGAACTATCCGAAACAGAATCCCTAAAAGAAATCATGCGCCTAAGCGGTTCGTCCGACACCAGCACCGCAGGGCTTGAAAGCGCAAAAGAAATGAAAGCATGGGCGAATGGATATAAGGGAATAGGATAAAATCCTAATAGAACCCCGCAGGGGTGAAATGTGCATAACTCCGTGCAAGCGTTAGCGTAGCGCGGGGTAAGGCGAAGAATCGCGGGCAGTAACACAAAACCCACCTTTCTGCCAACGGCAGAAAGGTGGGTTTTTTATTTGTGTTGGTTAGCTTGCTGTACTGCCTTTGCCGTGGGTTTCACCCACGGTTATGCAAATCCCGCCCGCTTCGGGGCAGTTACGGATATATCGTATGTTGGCTTGCTTTCCGCTTTGGTGTGGCATGGGTTTCACCCGCGGTTATGCACATTGCGCCTTTGGGGCTTTGCGGATAAATTATATAACGATAGTTAGATTCAACTACTGTGCGCTGTGCGTTGTGCGCTGAATCATAATGATATTTAGAATCCACCCCTTATTCCCTTATCTCTGACCTCTAAATTGCGTTTTTAAATTTTTCTAAAACTTTCTGTATTCATGTATTGACAAACGAATGTTCGGTGTGATAGACTAAAGTTACGATTAGAACTTGTGTTCCGAATTTGGTTTTTTATTAGTGTCCCTCATGCGGGATTTTTTAATGGGAATCAATACGAACAGGCGTTTATTTTAACAAGAGATATAAGAATAAAAGGAGATTAAAAGCATGGTAGAAGTTAAGATAAAAGAAGCAAAAGAAAAGGGTGGCGAGAAGAGGGCGGGGGCAAAGTCGGGGGCGGTTAATTACGCGGAAATAGCGTTATTTGCCACGGGTGATTTGCGCAGGGCAATAAATATTTGCAAAAGAAAGGCGGATTTATTTACAGAATTTAGCTATAACACAGTGGCAAACCCCGAAAGCACACTTATCACCGTGGGAAAAATTGAGAAATTGCGCACGAGGATTGAGAGGTTAAGCGTAATGGAAAGCGCGATTTTGCTTGCCGTAAGCAAACTTAGTGAATTAGAAAAAAAGGTTGTGTATTTAAACTATTTTAAAAAATTGCCTTCGTCTTTAATTTTGGAAAAATTGAATATCACCATAAGAAATTTTAAGGCAATCAAAAGCAGGGCTGTGGGCAGAGTTCGCTTTTTCATATTTATGCTTGGCATTACCGAAGAAAGATTTTATGAGTATTATGACGAAGAACCAGTGTTCATAAAAGCTACTGAAGATTTGCTTACCTCAATAGGAAGAGGGGGGCGCGAACGCGAAAGCACTAATTTTTCAAGAGAGGGGGCATTGAAATGGGCAACGAAGAAATAGGCAAGGCAATGCTTAAAAAGGCAATCGGTTACGAGGTTACGGAAAGCACCACGGAATTTACGATAGACGATAAAGGCGTTAAAAAACCCGTGAAGGAAAAGTACCAAACCAAGGTTTACCCGCCCGATCCCTCTGCCCTAAAAGCGTACCTCACACTCACAGGAAGTTCGGATATAGGGGGCATGACAGACGAGGAACTTGAGGAAGAAAAGAATAGGCTGATTGCGGAACTAAGGGCATAGGGCATAGGGCATAGGGCATAGTGGTGGAATCTAAATCTCATTATTAAACGAGAAACGAGAAACATGAAACGAGAAACATGGTGGAATCTAAATCTCATTATTAGTTAATTAATCCATAATTCGTACTTTGTACTTTGTACTTCGTACCTAAATAATTAATCCACAATTCTGAATTCTGAATTCTTAATTCTGAATTAGTCATAATACTTCCTATTTCTGCTTGGGCGGAAGATTAAAAAGATTATTAAAATTGCAGGAATTGCAAGCCCGATAATTATCACAATCCTAAGTGCGCCACCGCTGATTCCGTTAAAAACACCGCCGTTTGCAGAAGGGTTATTACCGCTGTTATTGGGGGGATTGTTAGTGGGCGGTGCGGGATTAAATGTTTCTATGGTTAGTGAGGGCGTGTCCGTCCTATCGGTTTGAAGGTATCCGAAGTGAGATTTATATTGCACAAAGTACCAATTATTTCCGCTTTCTTGGGGGTATTCGCCAAGAATCGTAAAGCTGTCAATAACAGGGATTTCGGTTACGGTTTGGGCGGTAACGGCAGGGCGTTCTTTGAGGGCGATTTGCGAAAAATCATGGAAATTTCCGTCTATCCGCGCTTGCACCGTAGTGGGGCTAATGATTAGGTGGTAACCCGTGGTAGACACGCTGTTCTTGCTAACTTTACCGCTTACGCCGTTAAAATTTATAAAATAATGCGTTTCGCTTAGGTTGTTAATCCGTGCGTAATAGGTTTCGGGAAGCATAAAAAGCCTATCGTCATTATCGCTTAAAAGCCAAACATTTTTACCTATCACGATATGCGGAACGGATACTTCTGCGCCCGCACTCAAAATTTCCATAGCAAAAAGCGGTGGCATTATCCACACAAAAAGAAGAAGAAATATTATTAACGGACAAAAGCGTTTTTTTACATTCATGCTAAAGATTATTAAATTATAAACACAAAAGCGTGTAGATAAACCGAAAGTATTGCAGTTTATTAAGAATTATTAAAGGAACGGAATTATGATTATTGACGGCGATTTATTTAACATTTCAGGAAGGATTAAAGAGGTAGACGAAACCTATAAGATAAATTTTAATCAAAAAACTAACAAATTTGAGCTGTTTGGCGGTAAGGACAATGAACGATTGCTTGTTTTCGCTTACGATAGGCTTGACTGTAGGGCAGTGGAACACGCAAGAAAAACCCGCACCGAAAGAATGGATTTAATTATAGAGGAGGTGGATCGCGCAAATGCGCAAATTGAAGAACGCGCACTTAAGGACGCTAAAAGGCAAGCAAGCGAAAATTTGTATGCGGTTGCCGAAAAATTGAAATGTCTGAAATAATTAAAAATCCTAATGAAGGAAACAAAGAAAAAATTCAAAGAGTGCTTGAGATAGAAAAGGAACTTGCAAAACGCAAAGAAAAAAACCTGCTTAAGCAGTACAACAGCGGTGAGCTAAAGCACTTAAAGCAAATTGAATTTCACAAATGCGAAAAGCGGAACAGGTGGGTTTTTGGTGGCAACAGAAGCGGAAAAACCGAATGCGGTGCGGTGGAAGCCGTGTGGCTTGCAAGGGGAAATCACCCCTATAAACAAAACCGCCGTGCGGTTCACGGCTGGGTTGTTTCCTTAACTTATGAGGTTCAGCGCGATGTTTCGCAAGCCAAGGTTCTGAAATATCTTAACCCTGATTGGATTCACAAAATCGTAATGCGCCAAGGTTCGCAGGATTCGCCCGAAGCAGGGGTGATAGACATTATTTATGTTAAAAACGAACTTGGCGGAATTTCAAAAATCGGCTTTAAATCATGCGATCAGGGCAGGGAAAAATTTCAAGGCGCATCGCTTGATTTCGTGTGGTTTGACGAAGAACCCCCGCATGATATTTATGAGGAATGCGCCATGCGCGTTATGGACAGGCGCGGAATAATCTTCGGCACAATGACGCCTCTTAAGGGTTTAACTTGGGTTTATGAGGAAATTTATTTAAACCCAAAAAGCAACCAAGATATTTGGTACACCGAAATGGAATGGGCGGATAATCCGTATCTTCATAAAGACGAAATCACCGCAATGGAACGCCTAATGGGGGACGACACGCTTGAATCGCGCAGGTTCGGCAGGTTTCGCGCAAATGAGGGGCTTGTGTACACGGAATTTGACTCAAGCATTCATGTGATAGAACCCTTTTCACCGCCCTTTGATTGGCAGGCAGGAATCAGCATTGATCCGGGGTTAAATAATCCATTATCCTGCCACTTCTATTATAAGGATTATGACGGCAACATTTATGTGGGCGCGGAACATTATGAAAAGGGCAAAGATATCAGCCACCATTCCGAAAAAATCCTAAAAATGGCAGACGATTTAAATTGGCACAGAGGGGTAAGCGGAATGCTTGAAGCGTTGATAGATAGTTCGGCAGGGCAGAGGACGCTTGCCTCGCAAAAGAGTGTTGCCGAGTTGTTTTTTGAAAGGGGCATAGCGGTAGACACGCGCGTTAATAAGGATTTATGGAGCGGAATTGCCACTGTTAAGGAATATTTTGCACAGCGTCCGCCGAAGATTTTTATCTTCAAAAACTGCGTAAATCTTATCCGCGAAATCAAGGGCTATTGGTGGGGCGGTGGCGATAATCCGATAAAAAAAGACGATCACGCTTTGGACGAATTAAGATATTTTTTAATGTCGCGCCCACTCAATACGAAACCGAAACAAAAACCTTCGCTACATCAAAAGCACAAAGAAAGCATGATAAAGCTTAGGGGAAATTCAAGAATGAACAAACAATAAGGAGTAAATAATGACAAAAAAAATACCAAAAAAAACCATTCACAAAAAGCCCGAATTTAAAGAAGAGCTTGTGGACGAGATTCAGCAAGAATTCCGCCTAAGGCGCGAAGCGCGCCGAAACATTGAGCAAAAATGGCTGTTAAATATCAATTTTTTGCTTGGAAATCAGCATTCGTACATATCCCCCGGTGGTGATATTGCGGATAACGGCAAGCAATACTATTGGCAGGAAAGAGAGGCTTTTAACCACATTGCCCCTATAATTGAGGCAAGATTAAGCAAATTTACACGCGTAAATTGCGCCGTTAATGTGCGCCCTGCAAGTTCAAGCGACACCGATATTAACATTGCAAAACTTTCGGGTAGGCTGATTGAAGCCACGCAACTTGATAACAATTTTATCAATCTTCATAACACGGCGAACTATTGGAGTGAGGTAACAGGCACAGCTTTTTATAAAATTGTTTGGAGTAAAAAAGCGGGCAAAATGCTTACAAATTGCGATAAAGACGGCGCGGTTTACGAAGGCGATGTTAAAATTTCCGTTTGTCCGCCTTACGAAATTTATCCCGATACCTTGTCCGCCACAAGCGTTTCGCATTGCCGAAGCATAATTCACGCAAAGGCTTATCCTGTGGAAGCGATTAGGGATATTTGGGGGCAAACTATTGAACCTGAGGAAGTTTCCGTGATTAACACCGATACGGTGGATTCGGGCGGTGGCTTCGGTTATGCGGGCAAAAGCTACCGCGTTTTTAGCGAAGTAAAGCGCGGTTACGCGGTTGTAATTGAACGCTACGAAGCCCCCACCACGGATTATCCTAACGGCAGGCTTCATGTAGTCGCGGGGGATAAACTTTTATTTGAAGGCGAACTTCCTTACGAAAACGGGGCTAACGGCACACGCGGTTTTCCATTTATTCGGCAGGTTGCCCTTGAGCAACCGCAGTGCTTTTACGGCATGAGTATTATTGAAAGGCTTATTCCCGTTCAGCGCGCATATAACGCAATCAAGAACCGCAAGCACGAATTTATTAACCGCCTTTCTAACGGTGTTCTTGCAGTTGAGGACGGTTCGGTAGACACGGATTTATTGGAAGAAGAGGGGCTTTCCCCCGGCAGAGTAATCGTTTACCGCCAAGGTTCAGCACCGCCGAGGCTTATGAGTGCGGGTAGCGTTCCTGCGGAATTTAGGGACGAAGAAGATAGACTTCTTTCCGAATTTATAGGAATCTCAGGCGTAAATAATTATCTTAACACTAACAATATGAATGTAAGCAACCTAAGCGGTTACGCACTTTCTTTGCTTGTGGAACAGGATTACGCAAGGCTTTCTGTAACCACAGAAAGTATCCGAAACGCCATGCGTGAACTTGCGGGGCATATACTAAGGCTGTTCCGTCAGTTTGCCAAAACGGATAGGATAATTAAGATTTCAGGGGATAACGGGGACATTGAAATTAAGTCCTTTTTGGGTAGCGATTTATCTTCAGACGATATTATCACCGAGGCAGATAGTGAACTTGTGGAAACCCCAGCCGTAAGGCGAGGAATGGTAATGGATTTGCTAAAACACGGGCTTTTGAGTGACCAAAACGGCAAAATCAGTAACCGAAACAAAGCAAAGATACTTGAAATGCTTGGCTTTGGAAATTGGGAAAATTACAAGAGTACCGAGGAAGCCCACATTAAAAAAAGCGCGATTGAGAACAGCGAATTATTGCAAGGTAAGGACTGCGGAATAGAGGAAGTAGACGATCATGATATCCATGTGGAAGAACACACCCGCTTCCTTGTTTCGGGCAGAGATTCACTTTCAAAAAAAGCAAAAGAACAAGCCAATAAGCACATTAGGGAACACAAGGTTTTTAAGAGGCTTATTCATGTGGCGGAAGGCGGAGAGCAAGAATAACTTCTTGCTTACACAGCGCACAGCGCACAGCGCACAGCGCACAGTGAAGGAAAGTAAAAACAAAAAATTAAAAAGTAAAAACGGTGGAATCTAAATACCCTTAATAAATAATTCCACCATTGTGCGCTGTGCGTTGTGCGCTGTGCGCTGAAAAACACCAATCACCAAAAAAGGAACAATCAAAATGAACAAAGAACAAACCACCAACACAACAACTGAACAACCAAAACTAATAGATAACAAATTTGAAAGTGCAGAAGCACTTTTGAATGCCTACAACTCTCTTGAAGTTGAATTTACAAAGCGTAGCCAAAAATTAAAAGAGCTTGAAGAACAGGTTATATCTCACCAGAAAGAAAAGAAGTGGGAAACCAAGGTTAAAGAGCTTCAGGAAAAATTTCCCTCAGCACGCGGACTAACTTCAGAAATTCAAGAGTTTTTATCCGAGAGAAAGGAGCTAATCAACGATGAAAACTGTTTAGAGCAGGCTTTACTTGCAGTTCTTGCAGGGAAATATCAAAGCGAAAACAGCGGTGCAAGCGCGGTAACGAAAAGTGAACCTAAGACTATTGCCGAAAAGGCAAGCGAGGTTAAAGCTATTTTAGCACGCGTTCCCGAACACGCACCGTTTGGCGGTGAAATTCCCCTAACGCTTCCCTTAAAGCCAAAATCAATAAAGGAAGCGGGCGAAATTGCAAAAAACATTTTCAAAAACAGCAAGTGATTATCTTTTATAGATAATTGCGACACCAACCAAAAAACAAAATAGAGGTAAATTATTATTATGATCAATTTAACAACAGCAGACAGAGTTCTAAAAGATGTTTATCTTAGCGCGGTATGCGAGCAGATGAACAAAAAGGTTCACCCCTTTTTCGCCGCCATTGATAAAGGCGCGCACACGCTGGACGGCAAGAGGGCGGTTGTGCCGTTAAGGTACGGGCTTAAAGGTTCGCTAACTTCCACCACCGAACTTGGCGAATTGCCCAGCCCTTCACAAAATTTATTCTTCCGCGCAGTCGTGGATCTTGCAAACATTTACGGCACGCTTGAAATTTCGGATAAAGCAATCAGGGTAAGCCAAAATTCAGAGGGTTCATTCGTAAACCTATTGAATTATGAAATGGATACTTTGCTTGAATCCGCAAAATTTAATTTCAGCCGTATGCTTTGGCAAAACGGTAACGGCGTAGTGGGCGTGGTAAGAACCACTAATGCAAGTTCAGTTGTAACGGTGAATGTACATAACACTGCTTCATTCCGCGAAGGCTTGGTGCTTGATTTGTTAACTTCCACGGGTACAATCAAAAAAGCAGGAATGCTTGTGGTTGGCGTGGATCGCACGGATCGCGTTATCACTTTCTCACCCGGAAATGGTGTGGCGGTAACCGAAGGCGATATCTTCACAATTCAAGGTTCGCACGGCAAAGAACTTCTTGGCATTCCTTACCTTTTTGATTCCACTCTGCAAGATTTTTACGGCAATCCGAGATCAGTTTGTTCGGCAATTCTTCCCTTCCAAAGAAACGGCAACAGAATGCTTGGCACAAACCTAATGCAAACCATGGTAGATGCCATTGAGGAAGCAGTGGAAACCGCGCCCAATATGGTGCTTACGGGCTTTGATATCAGAAGGAAATATTTGATTGAAATGAACGAAAAGCGCACGAATGTGGATTACATGGTACTTGACGGCGGATTCCACGCCATGAGTTATAACGGAATTCCGATTATCGCCGATAGGTTCTGCACCGAAACAGCTATGTTCTTCCTTAATACAGACGACTTCAAATTAATGGAACTTTGCGATTGGGAATGGATTGAGGGGGATAACGGCAGAGTGCTAATGCAAATTCCCAATAAGCCCGCGTATACTGCAACGCTTGTTAAGTACGCTAACCTTATCTGCGTGCGCCCTCATGCGCAAGCAAAACTTTTCAATTTATAAACCTTATAAATAGGATTAATCTTAGTTAATCCTCACGGACTTAACCGCCTGCCGAACTAAAAAGCGGTAGGCGGTTAAAGGTTCGTTTTTAAAACAAGGAGGCACAATGTTACTTAAAAATGTTATAAACAGAACAATTCAAATCTTAGGGCTTGAGGACGAAGTTAATATTTCCACCCCAAGCAGAAAACTTGATAAACTTGCCGATTGTGCAAACATGGTGTATAACGAACTAACGCTTCAATATATTCATTTAAAATCCAAGGAAATTTTGAATTTTTCGGGTGGCAGGGCGTATTACACAGATTTCACCCACAGGGTAAGAGAGATTCTTTCCGTTAAAGCACGCGGTAGCGAAATCAAGTTCACCATGTATCCGCTTTTCGTGGAAGCGGGCATCAGTGGCACTGCTGAGGTAAGTTATGTGTACCATTTGGGCGAACTCTCTTTGGAAGATGCCCTTATCATTCCCCCTCAATACACCGAGTACATTCTTGCCACAGGCGTAGTAGCGGAATATTATTACCGCACAGGGTTAACAGACGAAGCGTTGTTTTACCGCCAACGGTACGATACAGCGATTACGAATCTATCAAAGCGCGCAGGTAGCGTCAACCTACCCCGCAGGAGGTTTGTGTAATGGCTACTATGGCAAAATTTAAGCGCGAAGCAATTCCCAAGAGAAAACGGCACACGCTTAATGTGAATGTTTTTAAGGGAATAGACGCGTTAAACGAAGAGGGGCTTATGGGCTTCAACCGTTGTCGCTACGCCTCAAATATCCGCTTTGTTAACGGCGCGATTGCAAACGGTTTCGGAATTGAACTTGCAAAAGTCCCGTTGGGCTTGCCTTTTAACGGCAACCTTAACAATGTGAATGTTTTGCAGGTACCTACCACTGTTCAAAAGGTTTTTAATTATAAAAGAACTGCGAACGGAATGATAGACGACAGGCTTGTGGTTCTTGATAGCAATTACCGAATAAATCAGCTTAAGTTAACAAACGGTGGCACAAGCGTTATTAACACAATGGCAATGTGGGCTACTGATTTTGCAAATTATAATCTTAACGGCGATGATGTTTTAATATGCACTTCCCTGAATGCGGGTATGTATGTGATAAATGGGGACACCTCAACTCAAATCAGCAATTCGCCAAGCATGACTTCAATTTGCATTCATTATGAAAGGCTGTTCGGCACAAATAATCAGTTCTCAGTTTATTTTAGCGAACTAATGAACCCCGCAGGTTGGGAAATTTCGCCAGAGGGCGCAGGCGAGATTAAGATTAAGGACGAGGGCGGAAGAATCACAAAAATCCTGCCTTTCAGAAATAATCTTTACATATTTAAAGAACACGCCATTTACCGCATGACTTGTTTCGGAAGCCCTTCAGATTTCAAAATTGAAAAGGTTCTTGCCACAGATCAAGTTATAAGAGGCGAAACAGTTTGTGACGGCGGTGATAAAATTATCTTCATGGCAGATAGTGATATTTTCCTTTTTGACGGCTTCAGCGCAAGGCGGGCTTTCGGCGAAATTACCGCGTTTATAAAAAATAACACAAGGTTGAAGGCGTTTTATTGTAAAAATAAATATCACATTTGCACCGAAATTTATACTGATGGCATGGTGCTTAACAACATAAGGGACGAAAATTCAGGCATAATCACCATAGATTTTGTAAGCGGTGAAACGGCGTTTTTCCGCGGTGGGCGGATTAGGAACATGATTCCGCTTTCGTACGGCAATTATTATGCCACCCTTGTTGTGCTTGATAGTAGCGCAGGCTACGCCGTTTATATGCTTAACGAAACAGGCGAAATGATGACGGGCTTCAGCCCAAAAAAATCTTGGCGCAGTGCAAATGTGAACTTTGGCAAGCCAGACGAATTAAAAGTTATAAAAAGGATTTATCTAAGTTCGCTTTATCCTTTAACTATGAAAGTTGCCACTAATCTTGAGGAAAAGGAATTTACCGTTTTAGGAAGCAATAAGCCCGTGTGCATTCCTGTTAACCTTATCGGCGACACCGTGAGGGTGGAATTATCCACCGAAGCAGTGCCAATGTTCGTCACGGGGATTATGCTTGAATTGGATACGGGCAGGAGGTATTATGCAAATTGAATATATAATTGAAAGAATCAATGATTTAACCACGAGGATAATCGCGCTAACCAAAAAACTTGATAGCTTGGTTGCCACGGTTTCGGAATTAGCGGAGGAATTGTTATGACTAATTTATCACACGCCACCGAAAAGATTTTGAAAATGTTCAAAATTGATTTAAAAAAAGAAAAAGATCCCGTTCTTACTTATGAGGAAAGAAGGGCTAACAGCGCGCTTACCGAAATGCTTAGGGAAATTGAAAGAAATTATCAAAGCACTCTAACCAAAAAGGCAGGCGATAGCGGTTATTCCACAAATGAACAACTGCTTGAAAAGGCGGAATCCGAACTAATCAGGGGCTTAACCGAACGCGTGGATAAAGCGTCCTCAACTGCGGAAGGTAAACTTGAAAAAATTTCCGTAAAGCAAAGCGAAGCCGAAATTTCAGAGAAAGCAGAGCTTGATAGGCTTCAATCACAGCTTGAAAATCTTTTAAATAAGCAGGCAAATTCCATGGTAAAGCAGGGGCTGGCGCGTTCCACAATTTTTAGTGAGGGCGTTAATGCACTTGAATCGGCAAACGCAAAAAATGCGGAAAATCTTAATCTTAAATATAGCTTAAAAATTGAGGGCTTAACTCTTGAAGCGGAAAGGGTAAAGTACGAGCTTGATTCAGCTTTGAAAAGCTACGAAATTAAGTATGCTTCGGATTTAGAAAAACGGTATCAAAATTTAATAAAAGAACGCGATACCCTATTAGATAGGGAAAATGCACAAATCTTAAAAGACGCCAACGAAAGATCAAAAAAGTACGGGCCTACCCGTGCAGAGCAAAACAGCCGTCAAGAAATTTATAACACCGCTTACGGTTTCTATAGCCAGCTTGACAAACCCACCGCCCGAGCCTTAATAAAAAATAATTACGGCGCGCTTCACGGGCTAATGGGTGCAGAGCTTGCACAGAAACTGCTTAAGCAATTTGGCTAAACGAAAACGCGTTTTCGTTTTCTTAAGGGCATAGGGCATAGGTTATAGGGCATAGGGGTGGATTCTAAATCTCATTATATAATCAATCCTCAATTCTGCATTCTGAATTCTTAATTCTGAATTAAATCATTCCGCCCCTATGCCCTAAGCCCTATGGCCTATGGCCTTTAAAAATTCAAAATTTTTCCAAGGAGGTTAAAAATGTGGGAACAAGTATTAGAAACCGCCGCAAGTTCAGGCTTGTGGTGCATGCTTTTTGTGGGGCTGTTCGTCTATCAAATTAAAGACGGACGCGCCAGAGAAGCAAAATATCAAGACACAATCGCAGGGCTTGCAGAAAAGCTAAAAATCGTGCAAGGAATCAAGGACACACTTTCCCGTGTCGCCGAACACTTAAAGATTGAAAGCAA
>WQYD01000051.1 GCA_009781445.1 Bacillota bacterium
TATCCTTATAAAATCACCGCGCGTAACGGTTAATGACACGCTTCCCCTGAAAAGATTTTGTTGGTTTTGGGGAATTTTAATTGTTTGTTCGGTTCTTGCCCTGTTAATACCGCCGTGAATCAGCGTGATTTCTTCAAGCCCTTCAATATATTCCGCGTCTATATTCACGGTTACGGTTGCTGTGCTTTTAGATAGTGTTAGGCTATCCCCCATAATCGTACTGCCCACTCTAAGCCCGATTTCAGGGCCGTTAGAACCGTACATATTTCCGCGTCCCATTCCGTTTAGGATTGCCGTTGCGCTTTTATCTAAGGCAAGCACATTTGTGTAAGCTGAACCCACGCCGTCAGCGGTGTGCGTATCTGTGGTGGCAATTCCGTAAAGTTTATGCCCTGAAGCGTTAAGTTGATCCCAACGCTCACGCGCTTTTCTGTTCCCGCTATGGTTAGGGCCGTACCATGCGTTCCAAACCTCAATTCCGTTAATTCCGCTTACCCAATCGCCAATATTCCAATCATTATTGCCGTACTCAAAAGGGTGCGCCACGAACACAAGCGGTGTACCGCCTGCACCCGCCGAACGCGCCTTAAACGAGTTTACGGCAGTTGCGTAGTCTGCGGAAACAAAATCAGAATACGCCACGGGCTTATCCGATAAAAATAAAAGGTGCTTATTGCCTTGGGCAAATTCCATGCCCCAAATTGGCGTTATGCCCTTGTCCTGCCCGATAGTTTGCGCGTCACTAAAGCCTTGGGCTGTGTCATGATCGGTTAGCCCGATAAAGCCCAAGCCTCTAAGTTTGCCCGTTTCAAAATTTTCAAGAACCGTACCGCTTCCGTCACTGTAAGTTGAGTGGGTGTGTACATCGCCTTTAAGCCAAATCCCTTTGTGGGTAAATTGGTTGCCCTCATTAGAACACGCAAAAAGAAAGCCCGTAATCGGCAAAAGCAGGGCTATAAAAATAACGCAAATCTTCTTAAATCTCTTTTCCATATAAATATAGTAACATATTTTTTTAATATTAACAACTTAACAACGAACTTCGGCGGTTGCATAAACTTACATTTTTTAACATATAATTTCATGTGTTTTCCCGCGGAAATATTAAAGTTGCACTTACATTTGTAGGCACGCTTATCGGCGCGGGCTTTGCTTCGGGCAGAGAAATTGAGGCTTTTTTCGGAAGGGCAAATTTGCTTTCGCCAATGCTTGCTTCGCTATTTTGCGCTGGGCTTGCTTATGTGTTTTTAGAACTTGGCAGGCTGTCCCAAGGGAACGCGCTTTTACTTGCTTTTCCTAAAACAAATAAAGTGTGGGACTATTTGGCAAGGTTTGGTAGCCTTGTTATTTTTACCGCCATGCTTGCAGGCGCGGAATATGTGCTTAACTATGCAATCGGTTTGAGGGGTGGCGGAATTTTTGCAGGGCTTGTGGCGCTAATGTGCGTGAGTGGCGGGCTTAACGGAATTAAGAAATTAAACCTTATCGCAGTGCCTGTTATCATTTTGCTTGTGCTTGTTTTGTTCTTTCTAAAACCAAATTTTAACGCAGGTGGCAGAACGGATTTGGGTTCGCCTGTGCTTTATTCTTCAATGAATATCTTAACTGGCGGATACCTTATTTCACGAATGGGGGCAGGCGTAAAGAAAAAGGATTCTTTCTTCATATCCCTAATAATATTTTTAATTCTTGCCTTGCTTATGGGCTTAATTTATTTTGCCGTAAGGCACAGCACGCACGAGATGCCCACGCTTGAAATCGCAGAAAACCACGGGCTTAAATACCTTGGCGCGGTTCTTATCTTCCTTGCAATTTTTACCTCAATGGCAGGAACTCTGCGCGTGGCAAGCGCGGGCAATAATTATCACGCCGTGCTTATGCTTGCCACCTCACTCGGCATATCGGGGGTGGGGTTTGCTAACATTGTTAATTACGCTTATCCAGTTATCGGCGCGGTAGGGGCGGGCATGGCGGTGCTGTGCGCAATAAAGCTATTTTCGGTTAAAAGGAAAATAAGAATTAAATAATTTAAAAATGTAATTATTTAAACTTCTCAGTTTGATTTTTTGTGGTATAATTATGATAAACACTTTAGAGTATCTTAACAATAATAATGTGCGCTGTGCGCAAAATGTGGGCAGTGAACGCTTAAGTTTGTACCGCGGTGGCGGTAATCTTGAGTTAGTTTGCTACCCAGAGAAAATTACCGATTTTAAAGCAATTTCATATGTAATCAATGAAAATTGTGGGCGGTATTTTGTGTTTGGGGGCTTTAGCAAAACGCTTGTGGCAGATAAGGGATTTAACGGCTTATCCATATGCACGGGCGCGCTGAAAGGGCTATATGCAGAGGGCAGTATCATTAGGTGCGGTGTAGCGGAAAGGCTTCCAAGGGTTTCTCAGTTCGCTACCGAAAGGGGGCTTAAGGGCTTAGAATGCTTATCAGGAATCCCTGCGGAAATAGGCGGTGCGGTATACATGAACGCAGGTGCGTTCGGTTCGGAAATTAAGGATATATTAAAAAGCGTAACGGTGTTTGATTTGCATAAAAGCGAATTAAAAACATATGAAAATAGCGAAATTCCCTTTAGTTACCGCAGTAGCGGGGGGTTCTTTAGGGGCAAAGTTATAATAGCCGTTTCATTATGTTTAAGCATAGGAAACAAGAGTGAAATAACCTTAAAGGCAAGTGAACTTAAAAGCATAAGAAGTGCCTCACAGCCACCCTTGCCAAGCCTCGGCAGTGTGTTCAAAAACCCCAAAGGCGCGTCCGCAGGGTACTTGATTGAGAGGGCAGGGCTTAAGGGAAAAAGGCACGGTGGCGCAATGATTAGTGAACGCCACGCAAACTTTATTGTGAACACAGGTGGCGGAACGGCAAGCGATTATATAGCACTTGCTGAGATTGCAAAAAGCGAAGTTAAAGATAAATTTAATGAGGAACTAAAAGAAGAATACATATGTATTAAATAACTCAATTCATATGTTACATATATAAAAACCAACCATAATCCTGAATTCTTAATTCTTAATTCTGAATTAAAAACAAAACCATGAGTATTGCCGAAGCAATTAAAACTGAAATCCTTTTTGGCGGATTAAAAAAAACCTGCTGTAGGCTTGCGTTTCTTTCGGGCGCAATCCGCGGTGCGGGAAGTTTAACGATTTCGTGCGGTGTGGGATTTGTGATTGAATGCACCTCTGAAAAACTTATTGAAAAGTTCGCGGAAATAATTCAAGAGGACACCGCGCTTTCAGAGGGCATTGAGGTTATCGGCGCAGGTTCGGCAAAAAAGCAATCGGGGAAAGCCGTTTTCGTTTTAAAAGTTGAGGGCGCGCCTGCCACGGAAGCGCTTAAAAACGCAGGGATTCTAAGCCCCCAAGGCGAACTTACAAACGGAATCCCTAATTTAGTAAAGCAAAGCGCGTGTTGCGCGGGGGCATTTTCCGCAGGGCTTTTTTGCGCTTCGGGAAGTTTGTTTTTAAAGGACGGCGAAGCTAATTCGGGCGGTTACTTTTTAGAACTTTCCGTGGCAGACGACACGGTGAGAAATGACTTCTCTGAATGCCTAAAACAAAACGGCATTATCCTTAAAAGCCGTGCCGAATCACCGCGCAGGTTGTACGCAAAAGGCTTTGAAACGATTGCGGATTTTGTGCAATATATCGGCGCGCAAAAGGCGTTCTTTGAACTTCAAGATTTGTTCCTCTTGCGTTCGGCAAAGAATGAGGCGCAACGGCAATCCAACTGCGACACAGGGAACTTGGCGCGTGCGATAGACGCATCCACAAAGCAACTTGTGGCAATCAACCTTATCAGCAAACGCATGAAAGGCGGACTTCAAGCACTTCCAAAGGATTTATATATCCTTGCAAAAACCCGCCTTGAAAACCCCGAAAGTTCCTCAAAAGAAATTGTGGAACTAAGCAATACGGCACTCACGAAAAGCGGATTCAACCACAGAATGAGAAGGCTGATTGAGATAGGCGAATCTCTTAAGAGTTAATTAAGAATTCAGAATTCAGAATTGAGAATTATGGATTTTTGAAAATTGAACGATACAAAATGTAGAACAATCAAGTAAATAATAAGGAGATAAAAATTATGGGTAAATTCGGAGGCTTTGGCGGAGGCGGAATGGGCGGTGCAGGCAATATGCAGGGCTTAATGAAGCAGGCGCAAAAAATGCAACAGGATATGCTTAAGGCGCAAGAAGAACTTGCAGACACAGAGGTGGTTGCAACCGCAGGCGGGGGAATGATTGAAATTGTAATGAGTTGCGATAGAAAACTTTCCTCAATAAAAATCAATCCTCAAGCAGTTGATCCGGACGATGTTGAAATGCTTGAAGATATGATTGTGGCAGGCTTTAACGAAGCCATGAAATTGGTGGAAGAAGAACAACAGCGCGTTATGGGGCCTCTAAGCGGTGGGCTTGGCGGTGGCTTGGGCGGATTCCCGTTTTAACACAAATCAACCATTAAACCAACCAAATATTATTTTAAATTATGGACGAATTAACAAGGCTAATCGCGTGCTTTAGAAAACTGCCTGCCGTGGGTTACAAAACGGCAGAACGGTATGCGTACGCGGTTATAGGAATGAACGAGGCAGACGCTGGGCTATTCTCTCAAGCGATTTTGGAAGCAAAAGAAAAAATCCGCTTTTGCAAAGAATGCGGAAATTACAGCACGGCAGAAGTTTGCAAAAAGTGTACAGAAGCGGATAAAACCGTGATTTGCGTGGTGGAACACCCAAAGGATATTTTGGCATTTGAAAAAACAGGCGCGTTTCACGGCGTGTACCATGTTCTGCACGGTAGCCTTGATTTTCAAAAAGGGGTTTCGCCCGAACATATAAGGATTAAAGAACTTCTTACGCGCCTTAACGGTGTTAAGGAAGTTATCGTTGCCACCAACCCCGATATAAGCGGTGAAATGACGGCAACTTACCTTGCCCAACTTCTAAAGCCTCTCGGCGTTTCCGCCACAAGGATTGCCCACGGAATCCCAATGGGTAGCGAAATTGAGTATGCAGACGAACTAACATTGGCAAGGGCTTTGCAGGATAGAAGGCCGTTATAAAATTTATATTGAAAATTTAGCTGTTTCGTTGTATAATTTTAATATAAACCCCTAATGAGTTTAAATACTTACTAACGGAGGCAATTTTTTATGACAACTGTAGGACTAAAAAACGCAATTATCAAAATACTTAAAGAAAAGAACGGTGGCGATGTAAAGGGTGTTAACCTTAGCGGGCAATCTTCCGTTGCGGATTTTTTTGTGGTGGTAACGGGTAAAAACCCTTCTCATGTTAAAGCACTTGCGGAAGCGGTGGAAGAAAAACTTGAGAAAAAGAAAATTTTTGCAGAACGCAAAGACGGCTTAAGTGACGCACGCTGGGCTGTTCTTGATTACGGCAATGTTATTGTGCATATCTTTAACGCAGACACAAGAGATTTCTTCTGCCTTGAAAAACTTTGGAAAAAAGGCAAGAAAGCCGAATCCGCGCCCCAAGAAGAACAGGCTTAAAGATTAAAGCGGTAAAATCCGCAAGATAATAGCAAAAGTAAAACAACGATTTTATGACATTTTCGTCTTTTTCACTCAAACAAACCGCAAACCTTGCGGAACTTCTTGCAAGCACGCTAAAGGGTGGTGAGGTTATTTTGCTTAACGGAAACTTGGGGGCAGGCAAAACCGCGTTCACAAAAGAACTTTTTAGGGTGCTTGGGGTTAAAGAACTTGTGCTAAGCCCTTCGTTTACGCTAATCAAAGAGTACAACAGTGAAAAGTTTCGCTTATACCATATAGATATGTACAGGATAGACGGGGAATCTTTGCAAACCTTAGGGATTGAAGATTTTTTGTTTGAAAAAGACGCAATTACCGTAATAGAATGGAACAAGCAAAACCTATGCGAAGAAAAAACTATAAGAATTGATATTAACCAAGTATCCGAAAATGAAAGGCAGTTTTCGTTTAACAACCTATGAATATCCTAATAATTGATTCAATTTCACCAAGGCTTCTTTTGGCTGTGATTAAAGGCACAGAGGTTTTTAGCTTCGTAAGTGAAAAAGACGAAAAACGGCATTCTGCCTCTATTTTGGTAGCTATAGATACGCTTTTGCGCCAATCTGGGCTAAAAATTAACGAAATTAGTGCAATTTGCGCCGTGGTTGGCCCAGGTTCTTTCACAGGAATAAGGATTGGGGTAAGCACGGCTACAGCCCTTGCCACGGCTTCGGGCGCAAAGCTGATTTCTTTAACTTCATTAGAACCTTATGTTTTGAATAAAGATAGCGCGCTTGCGCTTTTTGATTGCAAAAATGATAACTATTACGCGCTTTATAAAAACGGCAAAATTTGCGAATATCTTGCGCTTAATAAAGCAGAACTTAATAACTTTTCTGTTCCCTTTATATATAGAAACGAACCCGATATTGATTTAACGGTGAAAGCCGTTCTTGACAAAGTTAAAAACGGTTGCTTCTCACCCTCAATAAAACCGTTTTATTTCAAAGAGTCGTCAGCAGAGAAAAATGCAAATCCGTAAATTAGAAAAAGAAGATATTTTAAAAGTTAGCGAAATTGAACGCGAGGCTTTTGGTGATAGGGCTTGGGCGGAAAGCCTTTTTTTAGCAGAACTATACGATAAAGATAAGCATTATTTCGTTGCCTATGAAAACGATACTTTAATAGGTTACGGCGGTTTTGCACACATATTAAGCGAAGCCCATATTATGAATATAGCTGTGGCAAGCGCGCATCGCAAAAAGGGCGTGGGTAAAGAAATCCTTAGCGCAATTTTGAAAGAGGCGAAGAGGCTTAGCATTACGGCGGTTACGCTTGAGGTTAGCGAAACTAACGGCACTGCTATATCGTTTTACAAATCCTTCGGGTTTACGAGTGCAGGCTTGCGTCCTAATTATTATAAAAAGGGCGAAGGCGCGTTGATTCTTTGGTTAGAACTGTAACCATTTACCTTTAAAGTTTACCGCCTCACAGCCAAACAAACGCACGAATTCGGTGCGGTTATGAGGGGGGCGCGCGCTATTATAAACCACATTGTTAAAGGGCATGGCGAAGAATGCCTTATTTTTTTGCACGGTTGGGGCGGAAATAAAGAAAGCCTAAGCGGAATATATTCCGCCTTTTTAAATGATTACCGCATTATCGCTGTGGATTTTTACGGCTTTGGGGAAACCCCCGAAGCGGATTCCCCGCTAACTCTTAATGATTATATTGATTCGGTTGTTGAAATCATTGAAATTTACGGTTTAAATAAAGTTTATTTAATAGGGCATTCTTTCGGTGGCAAAGTTGCCATGGGCTTAACACTTAAGCGGGCGGATTTGGTTAATGGATTAGTGCTGATTTCGGCGTCTGGCATGCGCCCCCGCAGAAAAGTTACATATTACATAAAAGTTCTAAAGCACAAACTTAATAAAAAATTCGGGATTGGAAAACCGCAGGAAGGTTCGCCTGATTATAAAAAACTTTCTGCCGTGGGCAAGAAAACATTTGTTAATATTGTAAACACACATTTGGATAAAAAAATATCAAAAATAAACGCAAGAGTGTTAGCTATTTGGGGCGCAAAAGATAAAGAAACCCCGCTTTATATGGCAAGGCGCATTGAGAAAAAGATTAAAAAATCGCGCCTTGTAATCTTTAGGAACGCGGGGCATTTTTGCTATCTTGAACGCACAGAAATTACCGTGAATGAAATTAAGGAGTTTTTAAATGGTTTTTGATTTATTTATCTTGTTAATGTTTTTTGGCGCAACCATACTTTACTTCATGGAAGCGTTAACAGAATTTCAGCAAAACGGTTACCGCTTTTCATTGCCCGATTCGGTGGATAAAAAGAAACTTTCGGAATGGTTTGTGCTGTTTTTCTTAAGTGTGGGCGCAACCTTTTTTTACTTTTTAAAGCCGATAGCAGGGCAGATTATTGCTGTTCTTATACTTACAAGCGCAATAAGTGTATTCTGGCAGGATTATAAACTAAAGCGAACCAAATATAAATTTACAAAGCGCGGAATAAGGCTATTTATAGCACAGCTGTTATTCTTTGCCACGGTTCTTGCACTAATTTTTGTGTTTATCGGCGTTAAAAATCTTGGGCTTATGGCACTGTTTGCGGTATTGCTTTTGGCAAGAGATTTATTTTTATTGCCTGCTTTAATAATTTTTCCGTGCGAAAATCTTAATAAAAAGCGGTATATCCTGCGTGCCAAAAAAACTCTTTCAAAAAGCAATTTAATTAAAATCGGTATCACGGGAAGTTTTGGGAAAACAAGCTGTAAGAACATTCTTGCCACAATGCTAAGAAAAAAGTACACCGTGGCGGTAACGCAGGAAAACTATAACACCCCAATGGGGATTTGCCTTGCCGTGAAAAAACTTAACGGAAGCGAAGAGGTTTTTATTGCGGAAATGGGCGCACGGCGCAGGGGGGACATTAAGGAACTTTGTGGTATCGTGAAGCCTGAGTACGCCATTGTAACTGGCGTGGGCAATGAACATTTGAAATCATTTAAATCCCGCGATAATATCTACCTTGGCAAAAAGGAACTGCCCGACAGCTTACCGCGCCACGGTTTTGCGGTGCTAAACGGCGATAACGCAGGAACTACCAAAATGTTTAACGCTATGAAAAACAGCCAAATTTCGGCTACCGCCGTGCTTGCGTCCACTAAAGATATTTGCTTTGGCGAAAATAACGAAAGCGAAGAAAGCGGAACGGTTTTTGCAAGGAACATAAAAATGAGTAAAGACGGCTGTTCTTTTGAGGTGATAGGGGCAGGGCAACCGTTTACCGTGCTTACGAAACTGCTTGGCAGGCACAATGTGATAAACATACTTTTGTGCATAGCTTTGGCGGTTAAACTTGAGGTTTCGGAAGAACAAATTATTGAAGCTGTTAGCGAACTTAAGCCCGTACCGCACAGGCTTGAACTCATAGAAAACGCACGCGGTATGATAATTATAGACGATAGCTATAATTGCAATTTAGAGGGCGCGCTTTCGGCATATGAAGTGCTTACGCTTTTTGAGGGCAGAAAGGTGTTATTCACGCAAGGCATGGTGGAACTTGGTTTAAACCAACACGAAATGAACTTTAAACTTGGGGCTGAGGCGTCAAATGTTGCAGACATTGTAATCCTTGCAGGGGTAAATTCGCGCGCGATAGAAGAGGGGCTTTTAAGCGCGGACTTTAAAGGTGAAATTTTTAAATTTAAGGATTTATTTGAAGCTAAAGATAATTTTGCCTCACTGTTAAATGCAGGGGATATTCTACTTATTCAGAATGATCTGCCATAAAAAAACGGACGCATTTAGCGTCCGTTTGTGCGTTTGAATAATGGGTTTCTATATTTGGCGGATTGAAAGGATTCCTGCAACGCCTGCAAGGGCGGTGGGCATAATCACGAATTCGCTGTCTATAATAGCGTAGCCCACATTTCCGCGTGTGGCAGTTTTAACTGTGTACTTAAATCCGCGCAGAATATCGGGCAGGCTTTTTTCAAGATTAAGTTTATCCGCTTCGTACATAATTGTTATTCTGTTAGCAGATTCGCGCTTTTGGGTAATGTTCGGAAAGTTAACGCTGTTAACAATATTGCCGTTTTCAAGATAATTTTTAATTGATTCAGACGCCATGATAGCGCAGTTTTCTTCTGCCTCTTCCGTGCTTGCGCCCAAGTGAGGTATTGCTATAATTCCGGGGCAGTTGATTGCTTCTTCTGTGGGGAAATCCACCACATAGCTACGCATTAAGCCTTTTTCAAGCGCAGATTTAACATCGTTGATATTCGCAAGTTCAGCACGGCTCATGTTTAAAATTACCACACCTTTCTTCATTTTCTTAATGAGGGTTGCGTTAATCATGCCTCTTGTGGAATCCACAAGCGGAACATGAACGCTGATATAATCAGATTTTGCAATAACTTCGTCAAAACTTGTTAATTTTGCTTGAGGGCTTAAGAGGGCTTTTTGTTCGTCTGTTATATAAGGATCTGAACCGAGAACAGTCATTTCCATGCCGATAGCAGAGTTAGCAACCTTAACGCCTATTGCGCCAAGCCCGATAATGCCGAGGGTTTTGCCTTTAATTTCAGTACCGCCGAATTGAGATTTACCTTTTTCCACAAGTTTTGGAACTTCACCGCCCTTGCCTGCAAGCGTGCCACCCCAACTAATACCGCCGAAAACATCTCTTGACGCAAGAAGCAATCCGCAAATGGTTAATTCCTTAACCGCGTTAGCATTTGCACCGGGGGTATTGAAAACCACAATTTTGCTTTCAGTCATTCTTGCAATGGGAATATTGTTCACACCTGCGCCCGCGCGCCCGATACATTTAAGATTGGATTCAACCTCATAGGCAGACATATCCGCACTTCTCACAAGAATTGCATCGGGGTTGGCTACCGTTTCGCTAACCGCATATTCCTTTTTATCTAAAACGGTGTAAATCTTATCGCTAATCTTGTTTAATATTTTAATGTTTTTCATTTAATAAACCTCGCTTAATTATTTGTTTTTATAACGGAATTATTTATTTTCTGATTCAAACTTCTTCATGAATTCTATAAGTTTTTTAACGCCTTCAAGTGGCATAGCATTATAGATACTTGCGCGCATTCCGCCCACAAGCCTGTGTCCTTTTAAGGAAATGAGTCCGCTTGCGGTTGCTTCTTTGCAGAAAAGTGCGTCTAATTCGGCATTGGGGGAAACAAACGGCACATTCATGATTGAACGGTAAGGCACTTCCACAGGGTTTTTATAGAAGGAAGAATTATCAATAAAATCGTACAAAAGCCCCGCTTTGTAATCGTTAAACTTTTGCATTTCAGCCACACCGCCAAGTTTTTTAAGCCACCTTAATGTTAGCATTGCCATATAAATGCTGTAAGTTGAGGGGGTATTGTGCAAGCTGTCTGCCTCTGACGCTTCTGAATATTTAAGCATAGTGGGGCAGATTGACATAGGATTATTGATTAAATCCTTGCGAACGATAACCACCGTAAGCCCGCTTGGGCCGATATTCTTTTGCGCGCCTGCGTAAATTAGTCCGAATTTATTTATATCCATAACTTCGCCCAAAATGTTGCTTGATACATCGGCTACAAGGGGGGAAGGGGGTGAGGGAAGTTTTCTGAAACGAACGCCGAAAATTGTGTTATTGGTGGTTATATGCGTGTAGTCCGCATCCTTAGAGAATTCAATTTTATCCACATCGGGGATATAAGTAAAATTCTTATCCTTAGAACTTGCCACGATTTTAACATCGCCGTACTTAAGGGCTTCTTTCGCTGCCTTTGACGCGAAGTTACCAGTAACGATATAATCCGCTTTGCCCTTAACAAAAAGGTTCAAAGGAACTGCGTCAAATTGTTGCGTTGCACCGCCCTGAATTAGCAGAACATGGTATTCGTCACCAATGTTCATTAAATAGCGGAAAAGAGAAATTACCTCAAAATGTATTTCTTCATAGGGCTTTGACCTATGGCTCATTTCCATAACGGACATACCTGTGTTGTTGTAGCTAAGAAAATCTCTTTGTGCATCTTTCTTAACTTCATCGGGTAGCATTCCGGGGCCTGCTGAAAAGTTATAAACCTTATCCATTACTTTCACCTCTGTAAAAATTAGTTATATATATTTTAATATTTATAGTAACATGAGTAAAACGATTGCAAGCGGTGTAAAAGGTAAACAAAAAGTAAATATAGTGCCAAAACCGCGATTTTACCGCAATTTGCTTAATTTCCGCGCTTGTTTACTTTTCTTTTGCTGATAATAAGCACCAAAGCAACCGAAACCGCGATAACGCCCCCCACCGCGCCGATAACCCAGCCAAGCAAAGCCCAAGGGTAAAACCTGCCACGGATTATAACGCCTTTGGGATTGATAATTTCCTCATATTCCGCAAGGATATAAAAGTCCCCGAAGCTATCTGTGCTTGCGCTTATAAACCACGCGTCATTTTCCTGTGATAAATTTGAGGTAAGTTTAACAGGAACGGCGGTAGGTGCAGAACGGAAATAAATTTCCGCCTTCACGGGCTTATATCTTTTTTTGTTAAATGTGTGAGGAATTTGAACCTTAATATCCGCACTTCCGCTTAAAGCAATAGGGCTTTCTTGGCTATCTTGAACGGATAAATTTAAGCTAAAGCAGGTTGCATTTGCCATGTTCGCATAGCCTTTGAAAAATGCGTACTGCGCATTTAAATCTGCTTGCACCAAGTTCACATTATCCACAAAAACCGTAATTAAATCACCTTTTTTAACATTTAAAGAAGAGGGCGGAATGTTCACATTCACAATCCCCGATAAGCTATAAGGCACATTTTTAATGTGCATATTAAGCGAAAAAACCCCGAGAACCGCATCGTCAAGTGCGGTTTTAAGCCTGCTTATTTCGTGAGA
>WQYD01000052.1 GCA_009781445.1 Bacillota bacterium
ATCATTGAAATCCGCCCCGCGGCGGGGGGTGAAGAGGCGTCCCTTTTCGTGGCGGTTCTCACCAAAATGTATCACAGGTTTGCTGAAAGGCTTAAGTGGCGGATTGAGGATATTGAGATAAACGAAACCGAACTCGGCGGTGTGAAAGAAGCCGTGTTTATGATTAGCGGAAAGGGTGCGTATTCCAAACTCAAATATGAAATGGGGGTGCATAGAGTGCAACGCGTTCCCGAAACGGAATCGCAAGGCAGGGTGCATACTTCCACCGTTACAGTTGCCGTACTTCCCGAAGCGGAAGATGTGGATGTTGAAATAAATGAAAAGGATTTAAAAATTGACACTTACCGAAGCGGTGGCGCAGGGGGGCAACATGTGAACAAAACCGAAAGCGCAATCCGCATTACGCATATCCCCACAGGCATTGTAGTCGCCTGCCAAGACGAAAGATCGCAAATCAAAAACCGCGATAAGGCTATGAAAGTTTTGAAGTCGCGCCTTTATGATTTTTATCAATCTCAAGTTGATAAGGAATATGCCGAGGCAAGGAAAAGCCAAGTGGGAATGGGTGATCGTTCGGAAAGAATCCGCACATATAATTATCCGCAGTGCCGTGTGTCCGATCACCGAATCGGGCTAACGGTTCACTCTCTGCCTGATTTTGTGGACGGTGATATTTTTGAAATGATAGAAGCCTTGGCACTTGCAGACAAAAATGCAAAACTTGAAAAAGCAGAAAATTAAACACGAAATAATAAGGAAAAGAATACCATGAAAGATAAAGTATTTTATAATAACCAACGCAACCTTCTTGAAACGCATAACTACACGCCAAGCCTGCAAGATGTGAAAAAGCCACAGCTTTTCAGGGATTTATTTGAATATAAGGAAGTGCCGAAAACCGTGTTTAACTTCCTTAATGTCCCCATGTTTACCCCCAAGGAAATTTGGATTACGGATACCACTTTTAGAGACGGGCAACAATCTCAAGCCCCTTTCACCGTTACCCAAATTGTGGAACTTTTTAAACTTCTTTCAAAACTTGGCGGTAAAAAAGGCAAAATCCGCCAAAGCGAATTTTTTATATATTCGGAAAAGGATAAAGAGGCGGTTAGGAAGTGCCAAGAGTTGGGGCTTGAATTTCCCGAAATCACAAGCTGGATTAGGGCAAGCGAAAAGGATTTTAAGCTGGTGAAAGAAATGGGAATCCGCGAAACAGGCATACTTGTAAGCTGTTCGGATTATCATATATTTAACAAGATGAAGCTTACGCGCAAGCAAGCAATGGATAAATACCTTGCAGTTGTGAAGCAGGCTTTAAGTGAAGGCGTGCGTCCGCGTTGCCATTTTGAAGATATCACAAGGGCGGATTTTTACGGATTCGTTGTTCCGTTTGCAGATGCGCTTAGGGAACTAATGCTTGAAGCCAAAATTCCGATTAAAATCCGCGCGTGCGATACCATGGGTTACGGGCTTAATTATCCGGGTGTCGCAATGCCAAGAAGCGTGGGCGGAATTATTTATGGGCTTCACCATTATGCGGATTTCCCAAGCGAACTTCTTGAATGGCACGGGCATAACGATTTCTATAAAGTGGTAACGAATTCTGCCACCGCATGGCTTTACGGTGCAAGTTCGGTGAACTGCGCTTTAATGGGTATCGGCGAAAGGACTGGGAATTGCCCCCTTGAAGCCATGGTTATTGAATATTGTTCCTTGCGCGGGAAAACAGACGGCATGAACCTTTCCGTGATAACCGAAATAGCGGAATACTTTGAAAATGAACTTAATTGCCCGATACCCCCGAGGACGCCGTTCGTGGGAAGAAACTTTAATGTTACGCGCGCAGGCATACACGCAGACGGTTTGCTTAAAGACGAAGAGATTTACAATATCTTTGACACGGCAAAGCTACTAAACCGCCCCCCGCTTGTGGCAGTGGACGCGCACAGCGGTTTGGCAGGGCTTGCGTACTGGGTAAACGGATACTTTAGGCTGAATTGTGAAAATGCGATAGCAAAAAATGATCCGCTTATCGTGAAAGCCCACGCAGAAATTACCAAGGAATATGAAGCAGGGCGCAACACCTCAATAGGCGATAACGAAATCCTAAAAATCCTTGAAGCGATAGACGGCGAAAGAATTAACGCACTTAAGAAAAGTAAAAAGAAATAACTAAGGAAAAGAGGGCGCATTTATCCTCTTAAAAAATCGTGGAAAAAGCCAAATGTGCTTTTTCTGCGATTTAATAAAATTGCCTCTTGAAATGCAAAAGAAACAGTGGTAAAATATAACCAAGGGCTTTAGTGTTCTTTTAAAGAAACAATAACTAAACTTTTCAGAGGTGTTAATGATACAAATAATTTACGGTTCAAAAGGTACAGGCAAAACAAAGATAATCATTGATAGGGCTAATGCAGGTATAACCGAGCATCTTGGCGATATCGTGTTTATTACCGATACTTCAAGGTATGTTCACCAGCTAAAATACCAAATCCGTTTCACAAACACTAAGGACAGCAACATTTACAGCGAGGACGGGCTTATCGGTTTCATTCAAGGAATGACTGAAGCTAACTATGACATTCGTTTTATGTACATAGACGGTGCCGCCCGCATGGTTTCAAAAGATATTAATGATATGGAAGCCTTTTACAAAAGGCTTGAACAAATCGCAACCAAAACCGAAGTAACATTTATTCTCACCGTTTCTTGCGATTTTGAATTTCTTCCCGCTTTTATTAAGAAGTACATTAAGTAAAGCCCTGTAAAGTTTGAGGGCAGACAATTAGCAGACTAATGATAAAAGCCACCGCGTTAACCGTGGGGCTTTTTGCTATAAGATACCCTCAAAAAACTTATTTCTAAAAATTACAAAACCATTAGGCAACCTTTTTAAAATGCCTTCTTCAGTAAAGTCTGAAACCCAGTCCTTATCTTGCCCTTTCTTTTTGCCTATAACATATTTTGGATTTTTAAAATCGCTATCGCTTGGCACGGGGTATTTTAGTATTTTTCACCTGCGATTTCGGTTTCAGTTCCATGCCCAATCATTCTGCGCATTTCGCTACGGTTAGTATCTTTCTTTACCTGAATTTCTATTCTTTCGCCGTTTTGTTTTATAATTAAGATGTCGACCTTTTTGTAATCAAGCTCGGCAGACATTTCTATCTTGTCATTTGCAAAAACTTCTTTCGCCACCAACCCTGCTTGAATTTGCGTCAAAATAGCAGTCCAAGTGCGGTATATTCTTGCCTTTAGCCCTCTGTTGAAGCATTCACAATCGCTTCCGAATCCCTTTTCAACTTTGAATTTCTCAATTTCGTTACGGCATGAAGATAAATATATATCATAGTATTCGTCAAACATAAGAGGTGCAATCCGATTATTGCCGTTATCCCAGTATTCCTTGTAGATTGTTTCCAGCGCATGTATGCTTTTGTGCAAATCCATCTCTACGCTTTTAATCTTTATGAACCGTTCCCGATAGGCAGATAAATCTACCATAGCCAAAAATGTTTCAAACTGCTCTCTTGAAAATTGTGTCATTAGTATATATCCTTTGTTGGCGATGCTTTATGCAAGCTCGATTAGATTAAATTTTTGTTGAGAATTTCTTTGGCTAATATATTCGCTTAGCCTTTTTTGCAATATACTCGCTATATTAGGTTGCACCCCAAACTTTATGCAACTTTTGTACACCTCAGTAGATTCGTTAACAATTTCCTCGGTTTGGATTAAAACGAAATTCATGTTTGTTCCTTGCTCTTTGTTGATTTCGTATACCGCTTGTGCCGTTGTTCCGCACCCTGCAAAAAAGTCCATAACGATCGAGTTTTCTTTACAGGTTAATTTAATAAAATACTTAATCATGTCCACGGGTTTGGGGGTATCAAAAATTCCGTCAAGCCCAAGGCTTTTCAAATCTCTTGTGCCGAATCTTGAATAGAAGTTTAGCACCGACGGTGCGCTATCCTTGCTCTCGCACAAATATTGAATCTGATAAGGTCTGCCGTTGCGATACGCAAGCCTTCCTGCCTCGTGCAACTCAATCAACTTTTTATCGCTCGTCCAACCTCTTGTGGGTAATGGTTCTAAGTGCAAATTTATCTTAGGGATATCAACCTTGCGGGGAAGAGAGGGTGTTGACAAATCTTTGGCATAATATACTTTGCCGTCTTCGGAAACATTATGGTAATTTTTAAGCCAAGTGATATTTCTTTCCTTGCAATACGCTACGATTTTTTCCTGCAAAACTTTTTCGGCAGGCTTTATGCCTTCTTTTGAAAAAACGGATTTAACAGCTTTTTCAATATCGGCTATCATGTTAGCATCTTCGGGAATCTCTGTTCTCAAGATTTCAAACGGTTTCACCTTCTTAATATTTTTTGCATAACACAAAACATATTCGTGAACTGTGTTTATTAGTTTTGCGTTGCTCCTCTTGGCTTGATTTGTAATAAAAGTGCCTATAAAATTATCACCGAATATATCGTCGCAAAGTACCTTTAACCTTGCATATTCGCTATCGTCAATGCTCACAAAAATTACTCCGTCGTCAGCCAAAAATTTCACACAAGCTCTCAGCCTGCTTTCAATAAATCTTAGCCACTCTTGAGTTTTCTTTTTGTCGTTATAAGAGAAAGTATTATTTGTGTTGTAAGGGGGGTCAATATAGATTAGTGAAACTTTGCCCAAGTATGCGCTAACAAAGCTTTCGTCTTCCATAACAACAATGTTATCGCCAATGAAAACATTGTTGTCGTTTGCGGAAAAATCTTTTTGTTTGTGTAACTGAAGATTAATATTATTACATTGCGAAATATCTCTCATAATCTTAAACCTCCTCAACACTACTCATATTATACCACAATTTTATTGATTTGATAAGCATATTATGTCTGTTTTGAAAAATGGCAAGATGCGTGCGCCACGCGCGGTTTTGTTTAATTTTCGGCTTGTGTAATTATTAGTAATTTGATATAATTAAATTGATTTAGTTTTTAGCCGAACGGCAAAAGAGGTTTTATGAAATTTATTAGCACAAGAGGCGGTGGTGGAAAGGTTAGCGCGCAAGAGGCGGTTGTTAAGGGCATTGCTGAGGACGGCGGTTTATTTGTGCCGTGCGAATTCCCCGTGGTTTCGGTAAAAGAAATTGAAAGCATGGCGGATATGGATTTCCATGAAAGGGCTTCATTGATTCTATCAAAATTCTTTACAGATTTTTCGCAGGAAACAGTGCTGAAAATGTGCGAAAGCGCATATGAAAAATTTAACGGCGAACCCGTCCCCACGGTTAAAATTGACGATGAAACATATGTAATGGAACTTTTTCACGGCCCCACGCTTGCGTTTAAAGATGTTGCGCTTTGCATACTTCCGTATATGTTAACCGAAAGCAAAAGAAGCCTAAACGAAAGCGGAAAAACTCTTATCTTGGTTGCCACAAGCGGGGACACAGGCAAGGCGTCCCTTGAGGGATTTAAGAATGTGGAAGGCACGGAAATAATTGTGGTTTACCCGAGTGACGGCGTATCCGAAATGCAAAAATTGCAAATGCAAACCGCAGGGGGAAGCAATGTTCATGTGATTGCCATTGAGGGAAATTTTGACGATGCGCAAACGGCGGTTAAGCAAATTTTTAACGATAAAGGCACAGTTAAGGAATTTGGAAAAATGGGGTATCAGCTAAGTTCAGCAAATTCCATAAACTTCGGAAGGCTTGCACCGCAGATTTCTTATTACTTCTCTTCATATGCGGATTTGGTTGCTTCTGAAGAAATTCATATGGGCGATAAGATTAACTTCGTAGTCCCCACAGGGAATTTCGGCAATGTGCTTGCAGGATATTACGCCAAGAAAATGGGGCTACCTGTAAATAAATTTATTGTGGCAAGCAATGAAAACAATGTGCTTACAGAGTTCTTTAACACAGGGCATTATGACGCCAACCGCAAGTTTTTTAAAACCATGTCCCCCTCTATGGATATACTCATAAGCAGTAACCTTGAAAGGCTTTTGTTTGAACTTCTTGGGCGCGAAGCGGAACTTGTGAAAAGTTTTATGAACGATCTTTTGGTTTACGGTGAGTACCAAATTGAACGCGAATTGCTAAGGCAAGGGGCAGAAGAATTTGAAGCCTACTGCGCAGGGGAAGACGAAACCGCCGAAGCAATAGATAACTTTTTTGATATGTTCGGATATGTTTTAGATCCTCACACAGGCGTAGCCGTTGCGTCTTATTACAACTATGTGGCAGACACGGACGACAATACAAAGACGGTTATCGTGGCAACAGCAAGCCCCTTTAAATTCCCCGAAGATGTGCTAAAATGCCTAACGGGAAAATCCGAAAGCGATGCGGAAAGGGCAATTAAAAAATTTGCGTCATACACAGGTGAGGACATTCCCGAAGAAATTTCAGGGCTGTTCACCCTTCCAAAACTTCACAATATCGTGATACCAAAAACGCTAATCAAAGAAACAATTTTTGATTTATTAAAGCGGAAAGCGTAACGGTTCACATATGAAATTGCCACGAAGCAAGGCAAAATTAAACAAGAAAACATATGGAAAATAAGAAAATTATTTATAGCGGAATTCAGCCCACAGGCGTGCTAACCATAGGCAACTATATAGGCGCAATGGCGAATTGGAAAGCAATGCAGGACGAATATAATTGCATTTACGGCATTGCGGATTTGCACGCGCTTACCGTACGGCAGAACCCCGCTGAATACCGCCAACGCGCAATGTCCTTTTTTGCGCAGTACCTTGCGTGCGGTTTAAGCCCCGAAAAATGCGTGCTATATTTCCAATCCCATGTTCGCCAACACGCAGAACTTCAATGGATTTTAAACTGCTATACATATGTGGGCGAGATGCAACGCATGGCACAGTTTAAAGATAAATCCCAAAAGCATGAGGATAATATTAATATGGGATTATTAAATTATCCTGTGTTGCAGGCGTCTGATATCCTGCTGTATCAGGCAAGCCTCGTGCCTGTGGGTGCAGATCAAAAGCAACATATAGAAATCACAAGAGATATTGCCATAAGGTTCAATAACCTTTACGGTGAAACTTTTACAGTGCCTGATATTTACCTAAGCAAGCACGGCGCAAAGATTAACAGCCTGCAAGATCCGTATGCGAAAATGAGTAAATCCGACACTAACGAAAATGCGACTGTTTCCGTAATTGAGGACGCGGATAGCATTATGCGTAAATTCAAAAGGGCGGTAACCGATTCCGAAGCGTTTGTTGAGTACCGTGAGGACAAAGCGGGGATTTCAAACCTTCTCACAATTTTTTCGGTAATGAGTGGCGAAAGCATTGAGAGTTTGGTTGAAAGGTACAGAACTCTTGGCTACGGAAAATTTAAAAATGACGCAGGCGAAGCGGTGGTTGAAAAGTTAAAGCCGATCCGTGCTGAATACGATCGTTTAATGAAGAACAAGGATTACCTCAAAGAAACCGCAAAAAGCGGTGCGGATAAAGCCTCTTTCCTTGCGGAAAAAACTTTAAGAAAAGTTAAGAAAAGAGTGGGCTTGGTGGAAAACTAATTTAATAAAATTGCTTTTAAAATGTTTGGATATGTAGTTATTGATAAGCAAAATATGCTGATTAAAGATTTCGCGGATTACCGCGCATATTATTGCGGGCTTTGCAAGGCACTCGGCAGTTGCCATTCGCAACTTACACGGCTTACTGTTAATTACGATATTACCTTTCTTGCCTTAGTCGCGCACAATATGGATAAGCGCGAACCTGAAATTAAAAAGGGGCGTTGCGTTACTAAAGCAATCGGCAGGAAATTTCCAATAGTTCAAAACAATGAAATTTTAAATAAGATTGCCGATATAAATGTAATTCTTGGCTACTATAAGGCTGAGGACGATATTCTTGATAAGGGCAGTTTTATTTATAAATTTATCCGCGCGTTTTTATTTTTCAAACTTCGCCGTGCAAGAAAACGCCTGCCCGAATTTGAAAAAAAAGTTAAAATTCTTTATCAGGATTTGCGTGAACTTGAGAAGAACAAGGAAACTTCTCTTGATAAACTTTCGCACCCGTTTGCGTCCACGCTTATGGAAGTGGGGCGCGTAGCAGTTAATGAAACAAATGAAAATTTTAGTGAACTTTGCTATAACCTTGGCAAATGGATTTATATTATAGACGCATATGACGATTTGGAAAAGGATTACAAAGATAAAAAGTTTAACCCCTTAAACCCAAACGGTGAGGAACTGACTTCGGTGCTTCGTGAAAAAATTAAAGAAGTAGCCGAATTTAATTTAAATTCTGCTATAAATATAATCCGTTCGTGCTATGATAATATGGATATAACTATTAACGAGGGTGCATTATCTAATGTGGTGTACTTGGGGCTTAGGTTTAAAACTGATTCAGTTTTGAACAATTTGGGGCAATCACGGCAAACCGCCTGCTTTAGGCAAGGGCATACAGGGGAACACAATGAATAAAAATCCTTTTCAAATACTTGGAATAAGCGAAAACGCTACACAAGAAGAACTTTTTTCCGCGTACCGCGCTAAACGGTGCGAATATGAGGATAAACGGTTTACACTTGGCGAAGAAGGCACAAAAGCCTGCGAAATGCTTGATAAAATAGACGAAGCGTACCGCGAAGCGGACGGGATTTTGAAAAACCGCGCTTATATCGTGGATTATAATTCTGACTTCAGTGGCATTGAAGCTATGATTAAAGAGGGCAGATTTGAGGACGCGCAAGACGGGTTAAATAGAATCCATATTAGAACAGGCGAATGGCATTACCTGCAAGCAATCATTTTTTACAAAAAAATGTGGTATAACGAAGCCATGGAACAGCTTCGTTTAGCCCTTGAAAAAGAACCCATGAACGAAAGGTACCGCGAATCGTACGGCAAACTTGATTTAAAGCTAAAAAGCCAAAGCGGTGGCAGAGGGTTTTACGGCGAACCTCAGCAGGGCAGAAGTTACCAGAATTATAACAATGCAGGTATGCACCGTCCCCGTTGTGGCTGTTGCGAAATATGTGGCGCGCTTGTATGCCTTGATTGCCTTTGCAATTGTTGTTAACGGCTTTTGTTAACGGCTTATAAGCATCGTGATGCTTTGTCGGGCTACGCAATTTCCGCAGTCGTTTACGATTAGTAAAGTCCTTTGTAAATTGCTTGCCCTTCGCGCCTGACTTGCTTCTAAGCCCTTAACATAGGCAATGCCTGACTTGCATCTAAGCCCTTAACATAGGCAATGCCTGACTTGCATCTAAGCCCTTAACATAGTTAATGCTTGTTTTCAATTATCAATTAATCCACAATTCTGAATTCTTAATTCTGAATTCTGAATTAAAAATCTTTAAGTCTTAAGTCAAAATGTATTCACGAAGAATCGCCCTCGCCGGCATAGGCGCATCAATATCTTTAATCTTTGTTACGCTTGCTTTTTATGTTAGGTGGGCGTCTGTTTCGTTTACTGTGCTTGCAATGGTGGGTATTTTGTTGCCACTGCTACAAAAATACTATAAAGAGGCGGTTTTTGCTGTGATTGCCGTGTCGGGAATCGCGCTTATTTATACGGGGCTTTATGTGCTACCGTTTGCACTTGTTTCGGGATCGTACACGGTTGTGGCGGTGCTGTTTTATGAAAAAAAGGTTAAGAGGATAATTGTGTATGCGGTAATTGCCGTGTACGGTTCACTTGTTTTCTTCTTTCTATATAACCTTGCGAAAGTTCTGCTGTTGCCAAATTTGGCAGGGCTAAGGCTTGAAAATTTAAATGAGGCGCAAGTATATCTTGCTTTTAATGCGGTTTTTGTGGTGGCACTTGCGCTTTTTGATTTTTTGGTTATATCGTTGTACAAACAGATTGGGAATGTGATTTTGAAGAACGGGAAAGAATAGAAATATAAAATATAAAATATAAAATATGAATTATGGAATTATTTTATTAAGAGTTTATCTTAATGAGATTTAGAATCCACCATTGTGCGCTGTGCGTTGTGCGTTGTGCGCTGTTAAAACCCAAACCCCTTAAATATCTCATCGCGTTCCTCTTTGGGGAAATCGGGTGAACCGAAGGGGTGAATGGGGGGAAAGTTTGGCGGGGGGATTGCGCCCTTTTCTTCTTTTAACAGCTTTTTTGCAATAAGCAGATATTCGGCTAAAGCAAGAACTATAAGCACAATAAATTTTATGAGAGTGGGCATAAGAACGGAAAGCGGTGTACCGCCTACCGCGTCAACCGCAAGGCTTATTCCTGTGAAAATGCCCACAATGCCGAAGTAGAGGGCAAAGAGTTTAGTAAACATTGTGCCTTTATATCTTGGTTCAACTGAGGTTTTAGCAATAACGAAATAGGCAAGCGTTAGGGAAAGCACGAAAACCGCAGTGTAAAATGCGCCTGTGCCGTACGCTTCAAGCATTGGGTATTGAAAATATAAAAGCGAAACCAAGCCAGCGATAGCGTTTGCAAGGATAATGAAAAAGCGCGCGGTTGTTTTGAAGAGGGGGGCGGAATCTCTTTTTAGCATTCTTGAGGAAGAGAATGAGGAAAATATCAGCTTTAGCGCAAGTTCGGTAAGCAAAACATAAAATAAGCCTATGAACAAAAAGTAAATTGCAAACAGTGTGTTTAGGTTAACGGAATCTTGGCTTATTCCGCTGTTTTCAAATGCCTCTTTAAACACAACGGCAAAAGTATCTCTAAAATCCACCTGCGCGGTGTAAATATTTGCAAGCAAATAGCTTCCAAGAAGAAGTAGCACAAACAACGGCGCAGGGATTTTTCTTAGCTTTTGCATTAAGTCTGATAGTTTTGTAACCATATGCTGTATTGTTCCTTAAATAAATAATTTTGCCACCGCAAGTTTGAATGCCGTGTCTTCCGTCATTAAGCCTGATTTAAATTGAAATTCAGCTTCGGTTAATGCGTCCATTGAGGCTTTTAGGCGTGCCTTTGTGTACTTTGCGCCTGTTTCGCGCGCTTTAACAACCGCAAATTCCTTCACACCAAGGAAAACCGAAAGATCATAGTTGGAAGCATTAGACAGTGAAGCGTGCAGGATTCTTCGGTAATGAGAGGTAAGGCGGGAAAGCAGTTCCGCACTCTGCACCCCCTTAAGGGTGAACCTATCCAAAATTTCCTGCGCAAGTTTTTTGTTTCCGTTTGCAAGCGCATCTGTAAATTCGTAAACCTTGTTATCCAAATTTTCAGGCACAAGGTTCTTAATATCGTCAAGGGTGATTTTTGCACCGCCGGCATAATCCTCAAGTTTCTTAATTTCATTTAATATTGTTGCCGTATCCTTTCCCGCATATTCAATAAGAGTATCAAGGGCTATAGTATCTATATTAAGAGAGGGGTGCGACTTAGTGAGAAACCTTTTAATTTCGTAAGCCTCTAAGCGGTTGCAATCAATAGCCGTAAACTTTTTCTTTGAAGTGGGTGTTAAAAAATCCGCGTCTAAGAATAATAGGTAAGTATCTTGAAAACTTAAAAGGGCTTTTTCAATTTCCTTTTTTTCTTCAACCGATTTACCTTTATATCCGCCTGAATTTATGATAACGGATTTAATGCCTGAAAGCGCAAATGTTTCGGAAGCTAAAACTATATCCGCCACGGATTTTAGTTCCTCAATATAAACCGCGTCAAAATCTCTGAACCCGTCTGGCACAAGGTTTTTAAAAAATGTTACCGTCCGTTCCACCCAATGCAAATCCGTAACCGTTTTAGAGGTTGAATTCCATGAGTCCTCTTTGCGGTGCAAATCGCCCACATCTATGAGGTGTAACCCAAAGGAAATTTTTTCAGCTGTAAGTTCGTACGCTTTCACAAATATATTTTAAACTAAATAGGCAGAAATTTCAAGGCATTTTGAAATCACTTAATTTGCGGTTCAATTTCAAGCAGGGCAAGCGCGGTTTTAATTTCTTGCCTTAAGGCGGTAACGCAAGAGGAATTTTGGATTATGGCATCTGCTTCAATTTCTTCTTCGCAGTGTTGGGCTTGGATAATGGCGTAAGCATCTGCAAGGGAAATTGAGTCCCTTAAAGCCACGCGTTCGGCACGCAAAGAATCACTTGCTAAAACAAGTATAGTTTTATCAAACAGCCACTTCGCGCCCGATTCCATTAAGAGAGGAATTTCCACAAACGAAACACCGCTGTTTTTTCTTGCAAGGGCGGATATTTCTTTTAGGATAACAGGGTGCGAAAAATTGTTAAGTTTTTGGCGTTCGTAAGGATCGTTAAAAATAATGCTTCTTAGGGAAGATTTAACTAAATTGCCG
>WQYD01000053.1 GCA_009781445.1 Bacillota bacterium
AGGCTATTTTTAAACTCATATGTGAGAGTTTGCACCTTAGAATACTTATCCAATATAGATATATGGTTATTTTCGTTAAGCAAGGCTTGGTGTTCGTGCTGGCTGTGAATATCGGCAAGCAGTACCACTATTTTTTTAAGCAAACTTAGGTTCACCGCCGTGCCGTTAATCCTGCATTCGCTTTTGCCACCGCCGTGCATTGTGCGCCGAACTATCACCGTTTCGTCCCATTCAAGCCCGTTTTCTTCAAAAATATTTTTAAGTTCTTCTGTTTCTTCTAAATCAAAAACCGCCTCAACGCCTGCTTCGGTTTCACCGTGGCGGATTAAACTTTTATCCGCCCTATCGCCAAGCACGAAATTAAGGCTATCAATAATAATTGATTTTCCTGCGCCCGTTTCGCCCGAAAGAATATTTAGCCCCTTGGAAAACTTTAAATCAAGTTCGGGGATTAAGGCTATATTTTTGATTCTTAAAGAAGTAAGCATTAGTTTTCCTCTAACAGTAACTCAAAGTCATTTACCACATTTTTAAGTTCAGTTGCGTTTCTTATGATAACCAAAATCGTATCGTCCCCTGCGATTGCGCCCATGATTTCGGGGTGTTCTAATTTGTCAATAAGCGCGCAGGCGGAATTTGCCCCGCCCGAAATGGTTTTAAGCACAATAAAATTGTTTGCCCCCTCAATAGACACAACCGCTTGGTGAAAAAGCGTTTTAAGTTTGTTTAGCTTTGAATCAAGGGGCTTAACATAGTACGCGCGCTCACCTTTTAGGGAAGATTTAGTTAGCCCAAGCTCTTGAATATCGCGCGAAACGGTGGCTTGCGTAACATCATAGCCCTCGCTTCTTAAGGCGTCAGTTAAATCTGATTGCGTTTCAATCTTTGATTTGGTTATTATTTTTATTATTGCTTGTTGCCTTGTTTTTCTCACAAAACCTCCACTATGCCCTATGCCCTATAACCTATGCCCTGTATCGTTAATCCGTTTCACGGATTAACGGTACTCTTTCATTTTTTCCTTAAGCCTTTCATAATAATTGTATCCTTTAAGCCTAATGAACTTTGCTTTGAAGGGTGCTTTTTTAATGACTACTGTGTCCCCTTTTGAGAGGGTGTGCTTTACCTCGCCGTCAAGATTTAAGTGGGCTTCCTCGTCATGCGAGAGAAGTGTGATTGTGATAGGATTTAAATCAGACGCAACCACGGGGCGCGAATTTAAGGAATGTGGCGAAATCGGCACGATAATAAACCCTTCCAAATCGGGCGCAACTATCGGCCCGCCTGCCGAAAGCGAATAAGCGGTTGAACCTGTGGGGGTTGCCACGATAACGCCGTCTGAATTGAATTTACCCGCAGAAACACCGTTAACCTTAACTTCGGTTTTTAAAATTTTAGTTTTGTGTCCGCGTTCCACAACCGCCTCATTAAGCGCATAGTAAACTTCGCCCTTAAATTCTGCCTCAAGAATGGCGCGTTCGTCAAGGATATAATTTTTGCTTTCAATTTCCTTAAAAATTTCCGAAAAACCCTCTCTGCCTGCCTCGGTAAGATACCCCATGCCACCCAAATTCACGCCGAAAATAAGCGTGTTATTTTCTGCGCATTCCTTAACGATTTTTAAAATTGTGCCGTCACCGCCAAAAACAAACATAATGTCTGCCACTCTGGCAAGCTCATGCTTTTCAAGAATAAATTTGCTATTAAGCCCCTTAAAATGCGGAATATCTTTCATTCCGCACCAAATATATGTGGATAAACCCTTAGATTCAAGGTGATTATGCAAGAGAATTGCCGACTTTGCACCGATATCCCGCTTAAGATTGCTAAAAATTCCTATCTTCATGCAATAATTATACACAATTAGAAGATTTTATGCAATAAAATTTGCAAAATGCCTAAGCATTTTGAGGGCATAGGGCATAGGGTTTAGGGGTATAGGGGTGGAAGCAAAAGTGAAACACGAAACGATAAACATGAAACATGGTGGATTCTAAATATCATTATATATTAAATCCATAATTCTGCATTCTGAATTCTGAATTCTGAATTAAACCTTGGGTTAGTACTTCGTACCTATTTCATTATCAAACCCAAAACGCTTCCCACTGTTTCTTTTAAATCGGTTTTTGCATTTTTAATTATGTCGTTAAAATCGGAACGGCTACCGCGGTTGATTGAAAAGGCAGAAGTTATGCCAATGTCCACGAGGCTTTTATGCGTAATATCTTTAATTGCTCCCGCAAGCAAAATAACGGGAACACCTGCTTTTTTTGCAACTGTGGCAATGCCGAAAACGGTTTTGCCAAATAGGCTTTGATTGTCAAATTTGCCCTCGCCTGTTATCACAAAATCGGCGTCCTTTAAGTGATTTTCAAAGCCCACAATTTTTAAAACTTCGCCGATTCCGCCCTTGATTTCACCGCCTAAAAAGCTAAGCACGCTAAAGCCGATTCCGCCTGCCGATCCTGTGCCTTTTACACTGCTTAAATCCTTGCCTGTGGCGGTTTTTGTAACCTCAGCAAAGTGCCTTAATGCGTTATCAAGAATAGGTAAATCTTCCTCTGTTGCGCCTTTTTGCTTTGCGTAAACGAAGGACGCGCCGTTAGCCCCGTAAAGCTCATTAAGCGAATCCGAAAGGCAGGTGATTTCTACCCCTTTAATATCAACACCGCTTATATCTACATATGAAATATCGCTAAGCGAAACCCCTGTGGGGATAAAATTCATATGATTTTTATCATAAAACTTTGCACCAAGCGCAACCATTAAGCCTGCACCGCCGTCTGTGGTGCTTGTACCACCAAGCCCCAAAAATATCTTTTTTACACCGCTGTTAATTGCGTGAAGGATCATTTCACCCACGCCGTAAGTGGTTGCAATTTTAGTGTTTGCCCTGCCACTCACAAGAAGCAAACCGCACGCAGAGGCAACTTCTATAACCGCGTAATCTTCAAAAATTCCATAGTACGCGGTAATCTCTTCCATGAACGGATTATTAACTTTTACATGAACTTTTTTGCCCTTTAACGCTCTTAAAAAAGTGTCTGTTAAGCCCTCGCCACCGTCTGAAACAGGTAGCTTAACAACTGTGGCATTGGGCATAAAATTTTTGATTTCGCCACCAATTATTTCGGACGCCTCTTCTGCCGTAAGTGTACCTTTAAACTTATCGGGTATAACTATAAATTTCATTCCTTGTTCCCCTGTTGTTGCTTATTTTCTGAGAGTTTTCTTTTCTTCTTTTCCCTCATTTCTTCCTTTGAAAAAACCGAAAGAAGCCTTGAAACGAACATGATTATTTCTTTAGAATTTTTCATTGCGACTTCTTTAAATATCGCCTTACAACCCACTGTGATTGCGGCGACTATGCTTGAAAATCCGATTGTTATCCAAAATGAATATGAACCTGCGTCTGCGGTTGAAAGGATTCTAAAAGCTATCGCAATGGTACACGCGCCCGAAATTATACCGCAAATATCGCCGATAACATCGCCCGAAATGTTAGCAACTTTTTCCGCATTCTTCACTAACTTAACCGCTATTTTACTGCCCCTTACCTTTCTTGCTGCCATGGATAAAAGGGGCGCTAAATCGCAAGCCGTTACCGCCACGGCAACTGCGTCAAAAATAACTGCAATCACAATTAGAAGAACAAGCAATAAAAACGAGATTGCGAGGTGCGCGCTTGAAGTGGTGATTTCGGATAAATATGAAAAAATGCCCGCAAGCACAAATGTGATTATAATTATTTTAACAGCCCAAATTACTGCGCTGTTTGATTTCTTCTTTGCGTGCTTATGCTTATCCTCGCCCTTTGGGCGCGGTTTTTCTTCTTGAACCTCTGAGGCTAAAGTATCGGGATTGTCGGATAGAATTTGTTTTTTTTGTTTCATTAAATTAACTTAATGGTTAGGTTGCAGGTTGCAGGATGCAGGATGCAGGGTTGGATTCTAAATCTCATTATAGATTAGTCCACAATTCTGCATTCTGAATTCTGAATTAAACCTAAATTCGTACTTCGTACCTTGTACTTCGTACTTTTTGCTTAATATTAAAGCAAAGACGCGGTGGCAAAGAGTTAAGTAAACCTTGCGTCATAGGTTCGGTAGGATTTCCCTGCTTTATACCTGTCGTCGCCGAACGGGCGGTTTCCCTTTAAATAAAACAATGCCTGATTGCTCGGGGCATAACCGAATCGCCGTTTAGATCGCACTATAATCCTTAACTCTAATCAGTCTAGAAAATTTCTTTAACAGACTTGGCTCAACCTATCCTCTTTTGCAACGCGGGTTTCAGGCAAAAGCCTTCCCCACCGCCTCACTCAAGGCAAGCTACACTGCACACAGCCATTTATTACCGCAATGCAGGTTTACCCCCGTTCAGTAAGCTAAAAGCCTACCAAGCCGGGCCTCCGCGGAAATTGGGCGTCCACACATATGCCGTTACATGCCTCCCAAAATCCTAACCCCCCAGCATCAGCCCGAATTTGGGCAAAACAAGCCAACACAAGAGACTTCATCGATTTGCTCTTTAACGGAATTTTAACCCCGCTCTCAATTGAACCGCGCCTGACTAGAATACTGCGCCACCGTCAGTTGCCTATCTATTATATTACTATATAGCAAAAAAATCAATAATTATTTTTTATGCTGTATTTTTCTTAATATGGCTTTGCTTACCGTAAATCAAATCTTACCCAAAGTGCAGGAACTTGATTTCTCTTTGATTGACTGATTCCGTGCAAAGAAGCAACTTCCTTTACGATTTCGGCTACATTGATTTCCACGGTGATTGCACCGTTTCTATAAGAATAAGCCACTGAAGACTTGCCCCAATGTTCGCTTCCGTCTATTCCTGTGAACTGCATTGCACCGTTTTCTTCGTTAATTGTGAAGTTAATTCCGCTTGCAAGCTCAACCACGGATTGCGAAGTTAGGTAATGGGACATGATTTTCATTGTGCCTGCGAATTTGTTTTCGGCGTCAGGAACGGAAAGCACAAAACTTTGGTTTTTAACAAAGCTGTTAAAAAAATCTTCAATCCGTTCGTCTACGGGCGGAATTGTGCCTGCGATATTGCCAAGTTCCATGTTTTCGGCTTCGGTGTCTGTTAAAATATCTTCATACCAAACTTCAAGCCTGCCAAGATATTCTTCAATAATGCCGTTTATGGATTTATTTGTGTAAGAATAGATTGAACCTGCGCCCGCGTTGGCGGTTTTGGTGTAAAAACTGCCTGTTGAACCAAAGTAATGCCCTTTTGCCACGGCTTCATAACTTGGCGGTGTGGATTCGCCGTCAAAACAGGCGGATAGCCCTATCGCGCAAGGCACGATAATAAGCAATGCAATAAGTAACGCTTTTGTAAATTTTTTCATTTTTATTCCTCCAATTTGTAAGTAATGTGAATTTCTTGCCCTGTGCCGTCAGCAGTTTTGCGCTGAATCCTGCCGTCTGCAAGCAAAGCCAATGTTATAGTTTCTTTTTGATCGTTAAGTGTAAGCTGATTTCCGCTTACCTCATAGTCACGCCACAAGCCGTAACCGCCTGCAAGTGCCTTTTGGGCAAATGTGCCGTCCTCAAACTTGAAAGCCGTGTTTGCAAGGATTCCCATTGAGAATTGCATCATGGGATCAAGTGCTTTAAATTCTTCCGTGTCCTTAATTCCGTTAAATTTCATAACTGAAAATTTACCGCCGATTAAGATTGCCACTTCGTCTGCATTATAAAGCCCTTCCTTAAAATTCCCTAAATCTTTTTTTGGTTTTTCCTCTTTGGGTTTTGTGTAACCCTTTTCCACTGCGTCTGCAAGTGAAATGACACTCCATGGCTGAACCGTGCTTGGGTTACCGCCACTTGATCCGTCCTCATAAGCAATTATGTACTCTTTGCCCATGATAGACGGCTTTGCTTCTAAGACAATGGCTGACTTATTGTTGTGCCAAACCTTGTCGCCCGCTTTGAAATCATTAAACATTTTTTGTCCTCCTATAATGATAGTTGTTATTTTTTATTTAGAATTATACAGGTTGTTCAAAAAGCTCGTCAGAGGCAAAAAAGCGCGGTTTTTAAACGAAGGAATGTACTTAAAGCGTACATGACTGAGGGAAAAGTTCCGCTTTTTATGCCTATCACGGGCTTTATGGGCAACCTGATTATCTTTGCGCCATAAGTATCTTTATCTCACTCTCATTTATCCCCACCATTGCTTCGCCCAAATCTTCGGAAATCTCTGCAAGGATTTTGGGATTATTATAGTTTTTAACCGCATTCACTATAGCTTTTGCGCGCTTAATCGGATCGCCTGATTTGAAGATTCCCGAACCCACGAACACACCTTCTGCGCCAAGCCTAAGCATTAGCACAGCGTCTGCAGGGGTGGCGACTCCGCCTGCCGAAAAGTTAAGCACAGGCAATTTTCCGTTCTTATAAACGAATTCTATAAGCGGGAAAGACACTTGAAATTCTTTTGCTTTTTGAAACAATTCGTCTGAACGCAAGGCTTTGAGTGCGCGCATTTCGCCCATAATCGTGCGCATATGTTTCACTGCTTGCACAATGTCCCCCGTGCCTGCTTCGCCCTTTGTGCGAATCATTGACGCGCCTTCTTCAATGCGCCTTAACGCTTCGCCCAAATCCCTTGCACCGCACACGAACGGCGTGGAAAAATTGCGCTTTTCTATATGAAATTTATCGTCTGCCGGGGTTAAGACTTCGCTTTCGTCTATGCAATCAACCCCCAAAGATTCCAAGATTTCCGCTTCCACAAAATGCCCTATGCGCACTTTTGCCATTACGGGAATTGATACGCTTTTCATGATTTCTTTAATGATTTTTGGATCGCTCATTCTTGAAACACCACCCACGGCACGGATATCCGCAGGCACTCTTTCAAGTGCCATAACCGCACACGCACCTGCTTTTTCAGCAATGCGCGCTTGCTCAGGCGTGGTAACATCCATAATAACGCCACCTTTAAGCGAAGCTATTTTTGCTATTTTTTGCTTTTCTGTTAGTTTCATTTTATCCTCTTTTTAGGTAATTTAATTTTTGTATTTCATATGTTTTTTACTAAAATTCATATGTTTTAATCAAATATATATCTTTCTTTATCTTCCTTTTTCTTTTTTAAAGCGTCCCTTTTGGGTGCGTCTTTTTGATAGCGGTATAAAAGCACAGTCATAATTTTTATCACGATTACAAGGAAAACAACTAAGGAAATTATGCCTATCACAACATAAGTCCAAATGCTGTTCCTATAAACTACCACAGTGCCGTCCGACTTAGAAGTGAATGAAAGCACACCGCCGTTAATGGCAAATTTTTTGATTTCAATGAAGCTACCGTTGTCGTCTATTATTGCCACCTTGTGAACAAAAAACGGTGAGAGTTTAACCCCCGTAATTGTAACGCTGAAATCTTGAGGGGCGGGATTTTCAGTAGTGCCTGCCCTACCGCCAGTAGTGAAAAACATATCGTAAGCAACCGCTAAATCAGAATCAAACATGATTTTTTTATCGTACTTAAGAAGCCTTCTTAAGTTCTCGCCTCTTTCGTAATCAATGTTAACTGCTTGAAAACTTACGGCGGTGTTGTACTCAAAAGCACCTTTTAGAATAAGTTTATTTGCACCGTTAATTATTTCAAAAGCTGTGCGGTTAATATAGAAATTTGCTTCGGGAAAATCTATTATATAGTTTAAGTGGCTTATGCCCCCTGCCTTAACCTTGTACGAACCCGAAGCGGTATTTTCGGTTATAACGGTGGCTTCGCTGGGAAGAAAAATGCTTTCGTCTTCCAAAAGTTCACCGCCTAAACCCAAAGGAAATCCGCTGTAAGAAATTGAGAAATTAGGGGCTTCGCCGAAATTGATTTTAAGTGGCGCAACATGAACGGTAAGATGCCTTGCCATGATTTCAAAGGTTGCATTTTCATTAAGGATAACTTCGCCGTCCTCAATTATATTGCCAAGTGAATAGCCCGAACCGGGGGTAAATGAAAACAACAATGTGTAAAGCCTTGCGTCCTTAGGCTCTTCAACTTGGCTTGAGATTTCGTTATCGTAAAATCGGTAACGCATTGAAAGCCCGCTTTCTTCCCACTGTTGAGAGGTAAGTTCACTGCTTCCCACAGACGCAATAAACGCGCGGTGGTGAACGCGTGAATCATAAATCACGGATTTAAGCCCCGTGAGAGTGATATTTACAAGGGTATCCGAACTATCCGAATTTAAAGGCGCGCTTAAAAACGATTTTGAAACTTCCGCATTCGCAAAAGCGGTGGCGGGTTGAGAGGCATTTAAGCCAAATGTAAGCGAAATTTGCAGTGCAAAAAAAACCGCAACGACCACGGCAAAACAAATAAATATTGCATGAAATTTACGGCTCTTTAACACTCTGCCTTTATTATACAGTATTTAAATCAAAATAACAATACGCTTAAAGCAGTTTTGAAACTTTTTCCAAAACTGTTTAATGCGTACCATAAACGAATTTATCGCGTCTTTTTGCCTATCACGGGCTTTATCAACAGCCTCTATTCAGCCTCAGGTAAAGCTAAGAACACTTTAAACAATTCGTCCACAAGGCTTTCCTCATAAATCATTTCAAAATGTTCGTAGCCTTCGCCGTCCTCAACAACCTCTGCAAAGGAAAGGGGGCATTCTTCTTCGCTGTCCTCTTCGTCTGCTTCGTCTGCGGGGATTAGCGCACTGTAATTCTTACCCTTGTGATCAAAGTAAGCAATTTCCACGAATTCCATTTCGTTTCCGTCATCGTCCACGAAAACTATGGTATCATCCTCCGCGTCTGCTTCTTCAAGCATTTTGTTTAAATCCTTTTCAAGATCCTTGTCATTTTTTGCCATAGTGTTTTCTCCTTTTTTAAGTTGATTTTTTGTTAATTATTTATGTTAATTCTGCCTGTCCAAATAGTTTTGTAATATTATTGCCGCGGCTACTTTATCTATAACTTTCTTCCTATTTTCCCGCCTTACACCGCTTTGGATTAAAAGTTTTTCCGCTTCTACCGTTGTTAGCCGTTCGTCCTCAAAAACTATAGGAATATCACCTATATAGCCTCTAAGTTTTTCAGCGAAATCATATGTTTTTTGGGCGCGGAAGCCTTCTGATCCGTCCATATTATACGGCATTCCGATCACGATTTTTTCCACGCACTTTTCTGTGCATAATTTTGCTATATACGCAAAATCCTCTTCATTGTTTTTCCTGTTAAACATGGGATTCACCTGCAATCATTTGCAGTAAGTCGCTTGCGGATATCCCTATTCTTGCGTCCCCTAAATCAATTGCCAAAATTCTTTTCATGCCCTTTTCTACCCCTCTATCGCGTTAAAAAGCCCCTCGGGATTATCCGAAAGTTTTTTATAACCAAGCGAAGCAAGCAAGAAGCCCGCCCCTGCGGAAATGCCGAAATATATTAGATAAACCGCCGTGCTTGAAATGGGCGCAAACCCCAAAATGATTCCGAACACAAGGAAAAACATACCTATCCCCACCGCAAGCAACATAGGCTTAAGTTGCCTTTTATTGTTTTTTGTTAACTCATTTATGTTATTCCAACTTAAATTTGGATTCTTTAAATCATAATGAAGTGTTATTGCGTTCATTCCAAATCCGCCGAAAAGAAGCGTTAAAAATAAGCCGAAAATTGCCACAGGATTATATATTCCGCTTACAAAGGGGAAAATTACCGCAGTTAAAAAAGCCGAAATCAGCGTGATAGTTGTGGCGAAGAATAGCTTGGAATTTACAAGCGTCTTGCCTGAAATCGGCAGGCTTTTTAAGGTGTAAAAACTTTTGCCCTCGCGTGAAAAGCCTATTGAGGCAGGGAAATTTGTGCCTGCAAGCATAATAAAAGCTATGTAATTAACCATTGCGATTGAAAGCATACCGCTTCCCACTTCCTCGCCGTTAGAGGACGGCAAAACTCTCATTACGAATACGATTGCTGAGGGGAAAATTATGCCCATAAGCGAACTGATAAATAACATTGGTGAAGACACAAGCGTGCGGAACTCTTTTAAGAATAAGGATTTATTTAAAGAATCCGCTTCAACAACGCGTGCATTTTTGCCTTTTTTTCCTGAACTGCCCTGCCCTTCGGAAAAGAGTTTTAGTGTGTTTTTATAAAAGAAAGAGGAAAGCAAGGTAACCCCCGCCAAGATTATTGCCGTGCCTGCCACGAAAATTAAAAGGTTTAAAAGAACATTATTATTAGTTAGAATGCTGACGGCAGGATAGTTAAACGCGGTGGCGGTTTTTAAGGATTGAAGTGCGCTTGCAAGCGAATCGCTAATCGTGAAACCGCCGTCTGCCATTACCGAAATTGCCGAACCCATGGAAGCAGACAGCGCGAAAGAAACCACAATCAGCCCAAGATACATAACCGCCGTGATTACCGCACCGCCCACGGCACGCTTTTTGAAAAATGAGAATGCGTACATAACGGGCAGGAAAATTAAGGACACGGCAACAAGCGGAAGCACAGGAATAAGCAAAATTACCACAAATTGCGTAATAAAAAAATGCCAAGCTATTCCGAAATTATTCACCATTCCCACCACCCCTGTGGCGATTAAAGCAGGAATTAAAATAAAGGAAGCGAATACTAATTCCGCCAAATATGCCATGGTGAATTTGGCAAGAAACACCACGCGGGGGGACACGGGTAAGGACGAAAGAAGCGCGTTATCCTTAGAATAAAAAAGATAACTCATAACCGCAAAGCTACCGAAGAAGATCACGATAATTTGCGCCCCAAGCAAAAGCGCGTAAATAAATTCCTCAAAAAAACCTTGCTTGCCAAGGGAATCCGCAAGCACGAATGCGTTAAACGCAATGTACGCACATAAAAGCAAAAGCCCTGCTATCATTGCTGAGAACATAGCTTTTCTGCCCTTTTTATTTTTGAACCCTGTGCCGATTAGGTTTCTTGTTAAGATTTTTACTAAGCCTATATATTGCTGAAACATATTATTTTCTTCTTTATATTGATTCGTTACTTTGTGCGCTTTCGCCACATGCGCTTGTGATTTCAAGAAACATTTCTTCAAGTGATTTTCCGCCCCTCTCAGCACTTAAATCAAACACTTTGGCGATTTTCCCCTTGTTAATTATGGCAACTTTTGTGCAAAGTTTTTCCACAACTTCAAGGATATGAGAACTGAAAAATACAGTCTTGCCTGCCTTGGCATAGCTTTGCATAAGGGTTTTTAAATTGAATGAGGACTGCGGATCAAGCCCCGTCATAGGTTCGTCAAGAATAAAAATTTCAGGTTCGTGAACAAGCGCGGAAATTAAGGAAATTTTTTGCTTCATTCCGTGGGAATAGCTTGCTATTTTATCCTTAAGTTTTTCTTCCATGCTGAAAAGCACGGCGTATTCTTTAATGCGTTCTTCGCGGATTTTAATATCCACACCGAACACATTACATATGAAATTGATGTACTGATACCCTGTTAACCCATCATAAATCACATGTTCGTCCGGCACAAAGCCTATTCTCTTTTTTGCTTCAATAGGGTTTTCGGAAATCTCATTTCCGTTCAATCTGATACTGCCCTTGTCATAAGAAAGTATGCCTGTAATGCACTTTATAGTGGTGGATTTGCCTGCGCCGTTAGGGCCTAAAAAGCCGAAAATTTCACCGCTGTTTACGGTTAAAGATATATCGTCTACCGCTTTAAAGTTATTAGATTTATAGATTTTTGTAAGGTTTGAAATTTCAATCATAATTAGTTATTTTGTGTGTTTTAATGAGGGCTAACTTTTGGTTTTTTTCTCTTGCCCGTTAGCTGAGGGGATATAGAACTTTTTGCCTTTTAGGGCGGTGGGAAGATACTGTTGCAAAACATATCCGCCATAGTCATGAGGATATTTATAATCCTTATTTTTAGTAACCGCGTAGCTTTGATCTCTTAAATAAAGGGGAATAGATTGATCTTCGGAAAGTTCTACCGCGCTTTCCGCCAAAGCAATTGCGTTCACAACCGCGTTAGATTTC
>WQYD01000054.1 GCA_009781445.1 Bacillota bacterium
AACGGCGAAATCATTGAAATTACCGCTGGGACTGTGATTTTAAGGGATACGAATGTAAGGCTATATTTCCACGGTTCAGATGTGCCTACTGCAGGGCTTCAAAAACTTGCTTCCCCCAACAATGTAAGGCTTTCACCTGTGGCAAGCGCGCCTCTTTTGATATGGGACAATGTGCCTAATGCAAGCGGTTATTTGGTTAGCGTGGCAGGCGGAACGGCGCAAACGGTTAACTCAAATCAATTCAACTTATCCGCAGTTACGGCTGAGGGCGAACATTTAATCCTTGTTACCGCCAAGGGGGACGGCGTAACTTACGCGGATTCAAACGCAACCGCTTATATGTACTTAATAGTTAAAAGTGGCGGTGGCGGTGAAACGGAAATTATTTCTGTAAACTTTACAGCGGGGGAATTACAAGTTGCGCTAAACGCTATGTCAAGTAACCCAATGCCCCCAACAGGCTTTCCAAATTGGGGCGTGCTTTTATCGTTCTTCGGCAAATCGGATTTAGAGGCATTTAAGAAAGAGGTTATGGCGCAAATATCTCTTGATAAGGGCTTTAAAGTGGTAGATATTTATCTTTTAGGCGGTGCGCCGATAACCGTAAACACTCAACTTAATCCCAATTATATGATTTCTTACGAAGCCCCGAAATCTCAACCCACGCTTAACACTATAGCGTTTAACGCAGGGCTTGGAAAGTTTTTAGACGGTACAAGTGCTAAAACGGTGGAAGTGCCTAACGGCACAGCAGTAGGAACAATGGAAACCCCCACGCGTGCAGGATTTACATTTATGGGTTGGTACGAAAATCAATTCGCTTACGATTTAAACGAACCCACCACAAGAAGCTGGAATTTGCAGGCAATGTGGAACGATAACGGCGGAAACCAAGGTGAAAACCCTTCGCAAGCTGTGCAGGCGGATTTAATGAACACTTTTAGAGGGATTAACCAAAGCATTGTTACCCCTAATCCGCCCCAAACTTGGGGAATGGCAATGTCGCAAGGCGGCTATTCAAGCCTTAATGCACTGATTGAAGCTGTAAAACTACGCATTTCAGCCACGAACGGTGGTAAGGCAGTTACTAATATCGTTCAAGTGGGCTTATATGGTGCTTCCGTTGAGATTACTATGACAACGCAAATTAACAGCAACACAATGATTATTGCTTACTTTGCCTAACGGCAAAGATATGAAGACGGCTTCGCCTTACGGCAAAGATATGAAGACGCTTCGCTTGTGAAGTGCGCCTTTGGCGCGTAAAGACGCTACGCTTGTGAAGACGGCTTCGCCTTATTATGGATAATTATATATAAACATTCCGCCATGTTGCAAAGCAACACTTCACAAGTGAACGATAGACGAACGACTTCACAAGCAAACTTGTTTGCGTCTTCACAAGCGAAGCGTCTTCACAAGCGTGCAATGCACGCGTCTTCATAAGCGAAGCGTCTTCACAACAAAAAAACGCGCACTCGGCGCGTTTTTTAGTTCATTAGTTCTTTCTCTTCGCAAGTGCTTTTAGTCCGTCCTTTGTGGGGTAGATTTTGTTACCTGCCACAAATTCTGTGCTTTGTTTGTTGCAATCAAGGGTAAAGAGGGCGGAAATGTTTTCTTCAATTGTGTTCTTGCCTTTTTTATCGCGCTTGGCTTGGATTTTATCAATAGTCTTTCTGAATTTGGGGAAAGCCACGCCTGCATAAAGATCAAAGAGGTTTTTATTTCCCACGGTTTGGGTAAAGTAAATCTTTTCTGCAAAGAAGTTTTGCGCAAAATGAATGCCGTAATGCAACTTTTTGCGCATACTTCCGTCAAAATTCATTATATAAATTGATTTAATGTTGCCGTCATCCATGGCGGTGAAGAAAATTTTGTTTGCCGTCACGCACAAAATATCGTCAAATCCGCGCACAAGTTCAAGTATGCCTGTGCCGTTAAGCCTAACACTGCATAATGAATCATGGTGATCTTGATAGAAGATTCTTCCGTTTTTAACAAACGAGGCTTCCGCACTTTCGTGTTCGTCATTTACTGCAACAAGTTTTTTGGCAGAGGGAACAACGGTTTCCCACTTTCCGCCCTCAAGTGGCATTCTCTTTATGCTGAAAAAGTTCTTTTCGCCAACCACAAGGTAAAGCCAATTTTCAAACACGAAACTTAAGTTTTTAAGATACTTTTCAAGTTCAATTTCTTTTTCTGTAGCCAAATCATAAGAATAAAGCGTTTTTATCTTTTCGTTACCCACGGTGTAAAGGATTTTACCGCCGTGGTAATCATGGTATCCGAACACATTTCTTGCAATAACGCGTTCTTCCTCACTGCCTGAAGAATTTTTAATCACGATTTCAAGGTTATTTTTAGAATAGTTACCCGAGGTTGCCACCTGCCTTGTGAATAAAATATCACCGCCCGATAAGAATTCTTGAATCCTTGCTTTACCCTCAATTATATTTGAGGATTTAACACCGTCTTTTCCAAGACAGCTTAAACCATACGAAACCTTGCAAGCCATTTTCTTTTTAACAGGGGCTTGCACGATAGGTTCAATGTAATAAAGATTGCCGTCCTTATTTTCCACAAGCCCGTCTATATTCTGAAGAACAAGCGTGAATTCTTTGGTTTCAAAATTAAACCGCCACAAATCCACAAACTTATTGCCCGAAGCATTTATAAATTCGGGGGCTTCGCTAATTTTATTTGCTTTAAAGAAATCCTTTTTGGATTTAATCAATTCCTTGTTATCCGCTAAGGGTGCGCGCACTTCAAGCAAAATATCTTCAGCGGTGTTAAACGCTTTGTTATATTCGCCGTCAAAATCTTCCGCTAAGGAAACATCGCCGTAAAATAAAGTAAAGTCCTCTTTAATATCAAGCAACTGCACGCCCTTTTTAATCTTTGTGTTTATGTCCAGCTTCATGCTGTTGAAAGCATTGCCCCTTATGTAATAAGCCAAATCACCGTAAATTCTTACAATGCTTTTAACGGGGGTGGCGGTGTTAGAAAATAATTCTTCGGAATAAACGCGCTGAAAATTTTCCTTTTCAAGAAAGATTTCACCGCCTGCAAGGAAAAAGGCTTCTTTGTTATTGCTTTGCACGCGGAAGTTATAATTGATTCTTTCTATATAATTAAGCGCGGGCGCGTAACGCGAGATGCTTGAAAATTCCTTAACGGCATTAGCCAAATCACCATTTTCAAAAGAGGCAACCGCTTGCTTAAATGTTGCCATAAGATCTATGCCTTTTTCTTGATATTCATTTACCAATTGCTTTTTCGCCCTTTCAATTTCTTCCTTAACTTCGGGGACATCTGTTAAAGTGGCAGGAATTGAATAGCCGTCAAGTTTAGTTAGCAATTCGTCAAGCTGGGATTTCATTGCCTTAAGGCGGGTAACGGCAAGTTTGTGCTGTTGGGCATTGTTATAATATTCATTTAGTTCGGCGGTTAAAGAGGTGCGCCTATCCATAATAGCGGTAACGCTTTGCTTTAACGCGTCAAAGGTGTTTTCGCAAGTGTTGTAATTTTTCCTAACCACATAATCACGAACCAAAATAGGAATCATTTTGCTTATGCTTTCAAGTTTTTTAGTTACGCAAGCGTGAACATAGATAAAGCACATTTCCCAAGTTTCGGGCTTATCGCCTGCCGTTCTTTTGATTTTTGCAAGAAGCGAATCAAGTTCTTCCACAGTTACTGCGCTTGGATCTGTGGCGAGTTCGTCCCAATCGGTTTTGCCGAGAGTTAAATTAATATGAACTGCGGCGGCGGGAACTGTGTTAATATCGCTTATGTGCGCGTCCTTTTCCACTATTTGTGTGCTTGTGTTTGTGTGGCAATATTCACATTGCACAAAACTTTGAGTGCCTGAAACCTTAAGCGGTGAACCGCAACTCTTACATTGCAAAACTAAAAAATCTGATGCCATTTATATTCCTCCAACGGTTATGTACTATTACTATACCATGATTTTTAAACATTTTACACCATGTTCTTTAATATTCTTTAAATATTTTCACTTAAAGAGATAAAACGGACGGATTCGTAGCCAAAAACGCAAGCAAAATAGCTTAAAGCTGTGGTATACTTTAGCTGATACTGCTTACCAATGGCAGTAAGGAAAATATAAAGAGGTTCTTGAATGGGAATTTTTGATGCGCTGTTTAAGCGTGAAAAGGAAAAGCAAGTAAAGAAAATTGAACTTATCGCAGATAAGATTGAATCGCTTGAACCGGTGTATTCGGCAATGAGTGATTCTGAACTGCAAGGGCAAACCCCGCTTTTGAAAGCACAGCTTAAAGCAGGCAGAACTCTTGACGATATTTTGCCCGAAGCATTTGCCACAGTTAGAGAGGCTTCAAAGAGGGTGCTTGGTATGCGCCACTTTAAAGTTCAGCTTATAGGCGGAATAGTTTTGCACCAAGGAAGAATTGCCGAAATGCAAACGGGTGAAGGCAAAACGCTTGTGGCTACATTGCCGTCCTATTTAAATGCGCTTGAGGAAAAAGGCGTGCATATCGTTACGGTTAATGATTATCTTGCCAAGCGCGACAGCGAATGGATGGGCAAAATCCACACATTCCTTGGGCTTAAAGTGGGCGTGGTTTTGCCCAATATGAAGCATGAGGAAAAAAAGGAAGCGTATAACGCGGATATAACTTATGCCACCAATAATGAAATCGGCTTTGATTATCTAAGGGATAACATGGCTACGAATCTTGAAGGGCTTATGCAAAGAGGGCATAATTTCGCAGTTGTGGACGAAGTGGACAGCATTTTGATAGACGAAGCGCGTACGCCACTAATCATTTCCGCACCTGCGGGTGAATCTGGCGAAATGTATGTCCGTGCGGATAGGTTCGTTCACAATCTTAAAGGGGTGGATCATGCAGATATTCAAGAAATCCGCGATCCTCAGAAAAAAGAAGATAAACTATCTTCTGCTGATTTCGTGATAGACGAAAAGGATAAGCATATTTATCTAACCGAAACAGGCATTGAAAAGGCAGAGAAATATTTTAAAATTGAAAACCTTGGCGATACCGCAAATGCGGATTTATCCGTGAAAATCAATTCCGCACTGCGTGCAAACTTCCTTATGCACCTTAATAAGGATTATATTGTGGAAGAAAACGAAATTATTATCGTGGACGAATACACAGGGCGCAAAATGATTGGCAGAAGATACAGCGAGGGTTTGCACCAAGCTATTGAAGCCAAGGAAAAAGTTTCCGTTAAAAACGAAGATAAAACAATTGCCACAATCACTTTCCAAAATTACTTTAGGCTTTATAGTAAACTTTCGGGCATGACGGGTACGGCAATGACTGAAGAGGGCGAATTTAAGGGAATTTATAGCCTTGATGTTGTGCCTATCCCCACAAACCGCGCAAATATCCGTGTGGACGAACCCGATAAGGTTTATATCACAAAGCAAGCCAAGTATAAGCATGTGGTGGAAGATATAATTGAATCCTTTAAGAGGGGGCAACCCGTGCTTGTGGGTACTACAAGTGTGGAAATCAGTGAATATATCAGCGGACTTTTGAACGGAAAGGGAATCCGCCACAATGTGCTTAACGCGAAAAAGCATTTGGAAGAAGCCACGATAGTTGCGCAGGCAGGAAAGTCCGGAATGGTAACCATAGCTACCAATATGGCAGGTAGAGGAACGGATATCCTGCTTGGCGGTAACCCTCAAGACGAAGCCGATAGGGAAAAAGTTATCTCTCTCGGCGGTTTAAGGGTTATCGGAACGGAAAGGCATGAGGCAAGGCGCATAGATAATCAGCTAAGAGGGCGTTCGGGCAGGCAGGGCGATCCGGGTTCTTCTTGCTTTTACCTTTCGTTTGAGGACGAACTTTTAAGGCTTTTCGGCGGTGATAAAATGAAAGCAATTATGACTGCTTTGAGTAAAGACGAGGACGCAGTTATCCAAATGCCGATTTTAAGCCGTCAAATTGAAACCGCGCAAAAACGGTGCGAAGAGGGCAATTATATCCGCAGGCGTTATGTTTTAAATTATGACGATGTCATGAATCACCAACGCGGGCAAATTTATTCGGAAAGGCACGAAGTTTTAAACGGAAAAGATGTTCACGAACAAATCGTGAAGTATATAGACGGATTGTGCGAAGAACTTGTGCGTTCCCATGTAACCATTGATAACGGCGATGCGGTTATTGATTATAAAAATCTTAATCCTCAGCTTGAACTCAAACTTTTAAGCAAAGGCACAAGCCCCGTTACGGCGGATATTGCTAAAAAATACGATGTTTCAAAAGTTGTAAGCCTTGTTTACGATATTGCAGTTAAGCAGTATCAAGATAAGATTAAGCGCGCAGAAGAAAACGGAATTGATTTTAAAATCACCGAAAGAAATGTGCTTTTGAACCAAGTTGATAAACATTGGATGAACCACATTGCGCAAATGGATCAGCTTAAAAAAGGCATAGGCTTAAGAGGGCTTGGGCAACGCGATCCCGTAATGGAATACCGCCGTGAGGGTTCGGCAATGTTTGATAGCATGGTGGAAAGTATCCGCGAAACCACAGCCATTACCCTTGCAAAACTTGATATAGACGCGGTTATTGAAAGAATCAATTTATATACGCGTATGCAACAGCGCAAAGTAACTTATGTTAACAAAACCGAAAACAAAAATGTGGGCAGGAATGACGCTTGCCCTTGCGGTTCGGGGAAGAAGTATAAAAACTGCTGTATAAAATAAGTAGGTACGAAGTACGAATTGTGGTTTAATTCAGAATTCAGAATTCAGAATGCAGAATGGCGGAATCTAAATCTCATTATTGATTTATCCACATTAAGCCCCAAAGGGGCGCGATGTGCATAACCGTGGGTGAAACCCACGGCAGGCGCGATTAGCACAGCTTACCCACACAAAGCAAAACCCACCTTTCTGCCAATGGCAGAAAGGTGGGTTTTGTGTTGCTACCGTGTTTCTTCGTCTTGCCCCGCGCTTCGCTACCGCTTGCACGGGGTTATGCACATTTCACCCCTATGGGGTTCTATTTGGAATTAATCCATAATTCTGCATTCTGAATTCTGAATTCTGAATTAATCCTTCACTGTGCGCTGTGTGTGAAATAAATGTGGATTTATTTCACACACTAACCCCATGACTATTGTTTTTGTTGTGGATTATTTTGGATCGGAAACGGACGGCACGGTGATTACCGCCAAGCGGTTCAAAGAGGAACTTGAAAGAAGAGGGCATACCGTGAGGGTGCTGTCTTACGGGGTTAACGGTGAAAATGAATTCGGGCTTTCCGAACATTATATTCCTGTTGTTTCCAAATTTTCTAAAAAATTTAATGTAACTTACGCAAAATTTGATAAAAGAACGGTGTTTAATGCGTTTAAGGACGCGGATTTGGCGCACTTGTTTTTACCCTTTCAGCTTCAAAGAAAAGCCCTAAAACTTGCAAAACTAATGGGCGTGCCTGTGTGTTCTGCATTCCATGTTCACCCTGAAAACATTTTAAGAAACGCAAAAATCAAATCAGAATTATTGAGTAAATTCATTTTTTGGTACTTTAAAAAAATCTTTTACAGCAAGGTTCAGCATATCCATTGCCCCACAGAGTTCACCGCGAACGAACTTAAAAAGCACAATTACGGCGCAAATTTATATGTGATTTCTAACGGCGCTTCGCCTGAGTTTAAGCCCTGCGAATGCGAAACTAATAGCGAAAAGGATTATTTTGATATACTCATGGTGGGGCGGTTTGCCCATGAAAAGAGGCAGGATTTATTGATTGAGGCGGTTAAACGATCGCAATATAAGGATAAAATCCGCATAACTTTTGCAGGTAGCGGGCCTCTTGAAGAAAAACTTAAAGAGGATTCAAGCACGCTACCCAATCCGCCCGTTTTCAAATTTTTAAACCAAAATGAACTAATTGATACAATATATAATTCCGATTTATATGTTCACGGCGCGGATGTGGAAATTGAGGGAATTTCCTGCATAGAGGCGTTTTCTTGCGGGCTTGTACCGCTAATCAGCAACGCCAAACTATCCGCCACAAAGAATTTCGCCCTTGATCCGCGTTCGCTTTTTGAGGCAGGAAACGCAGAAAACCTTAAAGAAAAGATTGAATATTGGATAGAAAACCCAAGTGAACTTGCGCTTATGCGCAGTCTTTACGCACGCCACGGCGAAAACTTTAGCCTATCGGGGTGCGTGGATAAGGCAGAAGCGATGTTTAAATCAGCGCACAATGCACAGCGCACAGCGCAGGAAGATATGAAGACGCTACGCTTGTGAAGTGCGCCTTTGGCGCGTGAAGTCGCTTCGCTTGTGAAGACGGCTTCGCCTTATTGTGGATTATTATATATAAACATTCCACCATGTTGCAAAGCAACACTTCATAAGCAAACTTGTTTGCGACTTCACAAGCGTGCAACGCACGCGCCTTCATAAGGCGAAGCCGTCTTCATTAAACTTCCACCGTTGTGCGCTGTGCGTTGTGCGCTGTTTTATAATGAGTTTTTTTGGCTTGACATAACCGCAAGTGTCATGTTATAGTAATAAGGATAATTTACTAATAACATAGGAGAACCAAAATGCAACCTCAAAGACCTCCGTACGGCTATCCACAGCAACCCTCGCCTTATCAGCAACCTTACGGCGCACCTCAAAGACCGATGCCCCCCGTTGGCACGCACCCTGCGTACCCGCCTCAGCAAGGTTTTGGGCAACCAAGTTACGGTGGCTATCCGCCCCAGCAAAACCAATTTGGCAGACAAGGCGGTTCACCCCAAGGCGGTGGCAAGCAAGGAAAGCAACCCAAAGCGGTTAAACCGGGGAAGGACGACAGCAATCTCACACTTGGGCAATGGATTAAAACATTCCTTTGGTGCTTACTCGTGATTCCGCCCATTGCATGGTTTTTCGGCGCAAGCAAATTCACCGCACGCACAAGATATGTTAGGGCAAGTTTTATTGTGGGCATAATAATGTCTGTGCTATCAGTTGTTCTTGTAATTGTTATGGCAATGCTTATGGCAGATTTATTGCCAGACGAACTTAAGAGTATGTTACCGTTTTAAGCGGTTTTAACACTCAACAACAAACAATAAAAGAGGCTTTAATAGCCTCTTTTGAATCCTAAGAAGCAATGTTAAGTTACCAAGCCACAAACGATAAAGCATTACTTTCGCGCCTTAGCAGTGAGATTTTTAATAAACCTTATTATATGGATACGGGGTTTGTGCTTTATCATGAAGCCACGCCGATAGGGATTTCGGCACTTAAAATCACCCCAAGCGAATCGGTTGTTATTGAAATAGGGGTGCTTAAAGAGTTCAGAGGCAAAGGCTACGGCGATTATTTCACAAGGGCGCTTTTAAATAATTTAAGCTATGTATCTAAAACAATTAAGATAAATTATAGGCATGATTACTTTGTTAAGTTTGGCTTTAGCGAAACTAATAGCGGTATGGAAATCCTTTCGGGGAACTTAACATTTCCCTGCAAATGCAAGAACTAACCGCACCAAAATTACAAAACAGCAAAATGGATATTGAAGCAACAAATTTTATTGAAGAAATTATAGTAAAAGATTTAGAATCGGGCAAGCACAAATCCGTGCTAACAAGGTTTCCGCCTGAACCTAACGGCTATCTTCATATCGGGCATAGCAAAAGCCTTTCAATTAACTTCGGCATAAAGGAAAAATTTAGCGGAAAGTGTAACCTAAGGTTTGACGATACTAACCCAGCCAAAGAGGAACAAGAGTACATAGACGCCATTAAAAGAGATATTAAATGGCTTGGTTATGAGTGGGATATAGAACTTTACGCCTCGGATTACTTTCAAAAAATGTACGACTACGCAGTGCTTCTTATTGAAAAGGGGCTTGCTTTCGTTTGCGATCTTAACGCAGAACAAATCAGGGATACGCGCGGAACGCTCACCGAACACGGCAAGGAAAGCCCTTTTAGAAACAGAACCGTTAAGGAAAATTTAAAACTTTTTCAGGATATGAAGAACGGCGTTTTTGCAGACGGCGAAAAGGTTTTGCGCGCGAAGATAGACATGAAAAGCCCCAATATGAATATGCGTGATCCTGTGATTTATAGGATACTGCGCGCACACCACCCAAGAACTAAGAACGATTGGCTGATTTATCCTATGTACGATTATGCGCACCCATTAAGTGACGCGATAGAGGCAATCACCCATTCAATTTGCACGCTGGAATTTGAAGATCACCGCCCGCTTTATGATTGGGTTACGGAAAATTGCGGTTTTAAAAATCCGCCGAGGCAGTACGAATTTGCAAGGCTTAATATTAAAAACACCATAATGAGTAAACGCTATTTGAAAAAATTAGTGGATTCAGGCGTGGTTTTTGGTTGGCACGATCCGCGGATGCCCACCCTTTCAGGCTTAAGAGAAAGGGGCTTTCCGCCTGAAGCAATTAAGGAATTTTGCAAAAGAGTGGGGGTTGCAAAAGCTAATTCTGAGGTTGATAGCGGGCTTCTTGAATACTGTGTGAGGGAAAACCTTAACAGGAATGCGGATAGGGCTATGGCAATAGAAACACCGCTTAAAGTGATAATTGATAACATAAAAGAGGGCGAAGAATTTGCGTTTTCCGTACTTAATAATCCCAATAATGAGGATTCGGGAACCCATAGTGTGGTTTTATGCAAAGAAATATACATTGATAGCGCAGATTTTGAAGTTAATCCGCCCCCCAAGTACCATAGGCTTACAGAGGGCGGAATGGTTAGGCTTAAGGGTAGCTTTATCCTAAAGCACATTTCAACCGAACTAAGTAATGATAAAAAGCCCATAGCAATTCACTGCGAATATATTGAGGACAGCGCGCAAGGTGGCAAGAACGCCGATATAAAGGTTAAGGGCGTTATTCAGCGGGTAAGTGCTAAGTACGCTAAGGACGCCACGCTTTATAATCTTGGCTATCTTCTGAATGACGCTAAATTTATAGGTGAGTACATTGCCGAAAGGATTAACGAAAAATCTTTAACAGTGGTTAAAGGCGAGAAGATTGAACTCTATATAGCAAAACAACCTAAAAACACC
>WQYD01000055.1 GCA_009781445.1 Bacillota bacterium
CCGGGGACATTATATAGGATAACAGGGGTAGAAACCTTATCTGCCACAGCGGTGTAATGGGCAATTAAGCCCGCTTGCGTGCATTTGTTATAATAAGGGGTAACAACCAAAATGCCGTTTGCGCCAAGCTGTTCCGCTTCAATTGCGTATTCCACGGCGGTGTAAGTATTGTTGCTTCCTGCGCCCAAAATAATCGGCACTTTTCCGCCCGATTCTTTGATAACAAACTTTGCCACGGCGGTTCTTTCGCTGTGAGTCATTGTGGTGGGTTCACCCGTTGTGCCGTTCACAATAAGTGCGTTAATTCCGCCTTTTATTTGTAAGTTTACAAGTTTTGCAAGGCTGTCGTAATCTACCTTATCATTTAAAAACGGTGTGATTATTGCAGTGCCTGCGCCTTTAAATATTGAATTTGACATTTTGAATCCTCAATCTATATAATAAATTTTCCATAATTCTGAATTCTTAATTCTGAATTCTGAATTAAACCACCACTATACCCTATGCCCTATGCCCTATGCCCTTCGTATAAGGTATTCCGCTATCTGCACCGTATTCGTTGCCGCGCCTTTCCTTATATTATCCGCCACGCACCAAAGGTTGCAACCTGAATCCACGGTGTTATCAAGCCTTATTCTGCCCACGAAAACATCGTCCTTGTTTTCGGCAAAGAGGGGCATGGGATATTTGCCTTCTTCGTCTATAACCGTTACGCCGTCTGCATTTTTAAGTGCGTCCTTAATTCCCTCAAGAGTGCAGGGCTTAAAGAACTCAATGTTAATGCTTTCGCTATGCCCGTGGAAAACGGGAACGCGAACTGTGGTGGCGGTAACCTTAATGCTTTCGTCACCAAGGATTTTTTTGGTTTCAAAAATCATTTTTTCTTCTTCCTTGGTGTAACCGTTTTCAAGGAACGAATCTATCTGAGGAATAAGGTTAGCAAAAATGGGATAGGGGAATTTTGCCGTGGGCTTTCCCAAAATACCGTTTTTCAAATCCTCATATCCTTGCACGCCTGCGCCCGAAACCGCTTGATAAGTGCTGTAAATAACGCGCTTGATTTTGTACTTATCATGCAATGGTTTAAGTGCCACAACCGCTTGAATTGTGGAACAGTTAGGGTTTGCAATTATTCCGTTATGCTTAAGCGCAACTTCGCCGTTAACTTCAGGCACAACGAGGGGGATTTCAGGATAAGTGCGCCATTGCGAACTGTTATCAATAACCACCGCGCCGTTTTTTGCAAAAATTGGTGCGAAAACCTTGGAAGTCGCACCGCCTGCGGATAGCAAAGCATAATCAATTTTCTTGCCCTTAATGTTTTCTTCGTTAAGTTCAATAACCGTAAATTCCTTGCCTAAAAAAGAAATTTTAGAACCTGCGGACTTTGCGGACGCATAAAAAATGTAATCGCTTACAGGCAAATTCCTTTCTTCCAAGACTTCAAGAATCTTTCTTCCTACCATTCCTGTAGCCCCAGCTACAGCTATTGTGATTTTTTTCATATTTTCCTCATTAAAGTATCTATATATTATACACAGCGTTAAAGCATATTGTTTCTAAAATTATAAACTATCGGAAGTTAATTTCAAAATGAATTTTGCAATTTGAAAAACTTCGCTTACGCTTGTTTTCCTCGGCAATTCTTGCCGACTTCCTCGTTTGAATAACGCTTGTTGCAACCCTTGCAAGCAAGTTGCAACTTCGCATAATATAAATAAAATCTCAATTCACGCAAGCGTAAGATTAAAATAAGTTTGTTTCCTAAGAGGAATTATGTTAAAATATTATTGTGATTAAGAACCGCGTTATTGCACTTGCTTATAGAATTACCGCTTTCCTTGTTTGCCTTTTTGGTATACTTTGGGCTACGAACTTATTTTCAGGGGAATTTCACGGCGTTGCACTTTTATATTACACCATTCAAACTAACATTCTTGTGCTTGCAATGTTCGGAATGCTTATTGTGAAAACCGCTACCACGCTTAAAAATGAGGGAAAAGAGGGCGAAAATGGATTTTTCCCAAGGCTTTCGGCAGGTGCTTTAGTGGCGATTGCTTTAACCTTAATTGTGTTTTGGCTTGTGCTTGCGCCGTTCATGCTTCCTGAGGGCGCAGGGTATTTAAAATCCTTTAGCAATTTAAGCGTGCATTTAATTGCCCCGCTTTTAATGCTTGGCGATTATATCATGTTTTCAAAAGGCGGTGCGCTTAAGAAAACCGATCCGTATCTTTTCATGATTGTGCCTATTGTGTATCTTGTGAAAACTTTAATAATAGGCTTTAGCGGTGCGGTTAAATTTCAAATACCCGAACTCACCGAAGCCAGCAACTTTCCGTACTTCTTCCTTGATTACAATGATGTGGGCGGATTTATGTTTTTATACATTGCGGTAATGAGTGCGTTTTACTTGGGGCTTTCTTTCGCAATGCTTGCCATAGATAAAAAGAGGGCAAAAAGGACTACTAATGAATAAACCGTTTATACACCTTCATAACCACACAGAATACAGCCTGCTTGACGGTGCTGCCACAATTCAAAAATTGGTGGCGAAAGCCAAAGCTGAGGGTGCGCCTGCCGTGGCGATTACCGATCACGGAAATATGTACGGTGTGATAAAATTTTACCAAGAATGCAAGAAGAAAAATATCAATCCTATAATCGGTTCAGAATTTTATGTTTGCAAGGATATGGACGATAAGGAAAATAAGGGGGCGGATTATGAAAAGCCCTGCCACCTTGTGCTTATTGCAAAGGATTATAACGGATATAGAAACCTTTCAAGGTTATCCTCACATTCTTTTGTAGACGGATTTTACCGCCACCCCAGAATTGATTTAAACCTTTTAAAAAAATATAGCGAAGGCTTAATCTGCCTATCGGGTTGCTTGCAGGGCGCAGTTCCGCGCTATTTGATAAGCGGTGATTATAACTTGGCAAAAGAGTGCGCGCTTTTGCATAAAGCAATGTTCAAAGAGGGGGATTACTATATTGAACTTCAAGAACACGGCATTAGGGATTTAAAAGACGGCGCGCTTATGTCCCAAGCGGAAATTAACAGGGAATTATATAAGCTATCTTTGGATATCGGCGTTAAATGCGTTGCCACAAACGATGTGCATTATATGAACCGCGAAGATGCCGAAATGCACGAAATTTTGCTGTGCGTGCAAACTGGTTCATTCTATGATGACGAACGGCGCATGAAATTCACAGGCAAGGAATTTTACTATAAAAGCCGTGAAGAAATGGAAGAAGTTTTGGGCGAATATCCTGATTCATTGGATACACCTTACGAAATCCACCAAAAATGCAATGTGGAATTTGTGTTCAACGAATACAAATTGCCTGAATATAAAGCCGAGGGCGAAATGCTTAAAGAAGTGGAATCTTTTGGGCTAAGCATGAAAAAAGAGGGGTGGAGTAAGGAATTTTTAAGAGAACTTTCTTATGCCAATTTGAAAAAAAGATACGGCGAAATTTCCCCTCAAATTAGAGAACGCGCCGAAACCGAACTTGAAGTTATCATATCAATGGGCTTTGCGGATTATTATCTGATTGCTTGGGATTTTATTAAGTACGCAAAAGATAACGATATCCCCGTGGGCCCTGGGCGCGGAAGCGGTGTGGGAAGCCTTATTGCTTACGCACTTAATATCACAGATATTGATCCGATTAAATATGACTTGGTTTTTGAAAGGTTTTTGAATAAGGACAGAACGAGTATGCCTGATTTGGATATTGACTTCTGTTCGGATAAACGCGCAGATGTTATCGCTTATGTGAGAGATAAGTACACCTCAAGTTTCGTAAGCAATATTATAACATTCGGCGCAATGAAAAAGAAAAACGCAATCCGAGATGTGGCGCGCGCTTACCGCCTGCCGTTTGCGGATTCCACAAGGCTAACCGAAAGCATGGGCGATTTGGGGGCGAAAAAGGAAATTGAACTAATAAAAGGTGATCCCAAAAGCAAGGTTAATATTACCATTGAGGCACTTTTAAATCCCGTTGATCCCAAACTTGAAACCGATCTAAAAACGCTTTATGACGAAAGCGAGGAATTTAGAAGAATAATAAATGTTGCCAAACAAATTGAGGATATGCCCCGCCAAGCAGGCGTCCACCCCGCGGGAATCGTTATTTACAAAGATCCTGCCATTGAAAGCATACCCCTTGCCATTTCTAAGGATAAAGAACCTATAACTCAATATGATATGACTGAGGTTGAAAAGCTTGGGCTTTTGAAAATGGACTTCCTTGCGCTTTTAACCCTTACCGATATTAAAACTGCGCATGATTATGTGCTTGCACGCACAGGGGTTAATGTTGATTTTAAAAAGATAGGGTATAACGATTTATCGGTGTACGCAATGATAGGCGCAGGCAACACAGACGCAGTGTTTCAGCTTGAAAGCGGTGGCATGAAAGAAACCATGCGCGATTTGAACCCCCAAGGAATTGAAGATATTATCGCAGGGGTTGCCATGTACCGCCCAGGCCCTATGGATAATATCCCCTTGCTTGTAAAAAATAAATCCGCGCCTGATAAAATTGATTACGGACACCCCTTGCTTAAACCGATTCTTGAACCCACTTACGGAATAATCGTTTACCAAGAACAAGCCATGCTTATCACGAGGGCTTTGGCAGGTTACAGCATGACGGACGCAGATAAATTCCGCGCCATAATGGGCAAAAAGCAAACGGATAAAATTCCTGCCGAACGCGAAAAGTTTATGAACGGTTGCGCCGAAAGGGGGATAAACGAAGGCTTGGCGCAAAAGGTGTTCTCTGATATTCAAAAATTTGCGCAATATGCTTTTAATAAATCTCACGCAGCCGCCTATGCGTTTCTTGCTTACGAAACTGCGTATTACAAGCATTATTACCCTGTGGAATTTATGACGGCGGTGCTAAATAACCGCATGAATAAGCCAGACGATACCAAGAAGTATATGCGCGTGCTTAAGGAAATGCGCATTCCTCTTTTGCCCCCCGATATAAATAAATCGGATTCAAATTTTACCCCCGAAGAGGGCAAAGTGGTGCGTTACGGTTTATCTTGCATAAAGCATGTGGGCAAAGCGGCGGTTAACGCCATTCTTGGCATAAGGCAGAACGGCGAATTTAAGGATTTATATGATTTTCTTTACCGCACATTTGATACGCGCCTTAACAGCGGTATGATTGAAAGCCTTATTAGGGGGGGCGCAATGGATAGCTTCGGCATGACGCGTGCCACCCTTCTTGCCAATTACGCGCAAATAATCGTGTTTATTGAAAAGAGAAAAAAGCATGAGGATACTAATCAGCTTGATATGTTTTCCATGTTCGGTGAAGAAGAAAACAGCGAATATAAATATCGGATTTTGCCAGAACTTCCTTTAAAAGAAAAACTTGTGCAGGAAAAAGAGGTGGCGGGTGCATACCTTACAGGACACCCCTTGCAAGGGCATGAGGAAGATTTTAAAGCCTTTAATTTTAACACTTCCATGCTTCCGCGTGCTAAATCGGACAATGAAGAGGAAGAAGAGGACGGCGAAACATTTCAAGAAACAAACCCCCTTAAAGAGGGCATGGAAGTTTTTACAGGGGGGCTGATATCCGAGGTGGAATTTAAGCGCACTAAGGACGGCAAGGAATTTTGCGTAATCCTGCTTGAGGATATGCACGGCACAATTGAATCCGCAATTTTTTCGCGCACGCTTATAAATGTGAGGGCTAATTTATTTAAGGATAACCTTGTTAAAGTCCGTGGAAAACTTGGCATAAACCGCGAAACTTTTAAAATAACGGTTAATGATCTTATGCCGTGGGAACTTGAACTAAAAGAACACAAAAGCGAGGAAAAGGCACCCAAAGCAAAGGCTTTGTATATCCAAATCACCAAAAACAATGTAAAGCAATTAGACAGGATAGACGAAATCTTATCCGCCCACAAGGATTTATTCGGTGTTGCCGTAAGGATTTACGATCAATCCACAAAAGAACTCTTTGAACACCCCACAAAAATAAAATCCCCCGATACGGCGATTAGGGAACTTGCGGGGATTGTGGGTATAGATAACTTGAAGTTAGTGCAGTAAAGGCTGTTTAAAAATACGAAGTACGAAGTACAAAGTACGAATTGAGGTTTAATTCAGAATTCAGAATTCAGAATTGTGGATTCTAAATCTCATTATAATTAATCCGCAATAAAGCCCCAAAGGGGCGCAATGTGCATAACCGTGGGTGAAACCCACGGCACAGCAAGTATCTACCAATCAAACAAAACCCCCTCTCTTTCTGCCTTTGGCAGAAAGAGAGGGGGTTTTCACTTTTCACTTTTCCACGCCTTACCCCGCGCCTCGCTACCGCTTGCACGGGGTTATGCACATTTCACCCCTTGCGGGGTTCTTTGGGAATTTATCTATAATTGATAAAAGCCTATTTTTTCTGCTTTCCCCTATATAGCTTCCTTGTCATATCCGCTTCTTCCTTGTTCGCTTGCACAAGGTTTGCCATATCTTCCGAACGCATTTTAATTTTACCCATAAAGGTATTATGTGCAACTTAAAAAATTGAATTCTAAATCTAATCAGATAATTAATCCACAATTCTGAATTCTGAATTCTTAATTCTGAATTAACCCTCTTAAATGCCAAAATTATGCAACGCTATTTGCAATGTATTTGTCTATGTCTTGAATGGTTGCAAGTTCGCCTTGAACATGAAGCGCGCCGAAGCAGTCAAATATAAAGCCACAAACATCGTATTTGTCAAATAGTTCCATGACTTCTTTTCCGCTTAAGCCTTTTGTGTTCTTGTATATTTCCACACAAAAAATGTAAAATTTACCTTCTTTACTCATTGTGTTACACACCCTCTGGAAATTCAATTTTTCCCATATTTAATTCGCTTTCAAGCATACCGCACAAAGCAAGTGGGCTACAGTGCCAAAGTTTTGTTTCTTCGTCCTCAAGCAATGAGTACAATTCGCTTTTGTACAGCAAGGCAACTGCCTCTTTTTCAGTAATGCCTCTTTTGTCGCAAAGTATCTTTACCACGCTTGGCAGTAGCACTATTCCTAAGTAAGACGGAAGTTGTTGTTTAGTCATTTGCTACCCCCGCGTATGTTAAATACTTTAGTGAAAGTTCGCTTTTGAAAACTATTTGGTTAAATAATTCTTTAATTTTGAGTTTTTTAAGGGTGTCTGCAAGGTTGCTGAAGCCACCCGTATATAAACCGATTGCCACATACACATCATCGTCTGCAACCGCCCCCATAGTTATATCCACCGTTTCAGTATATTCCCCTGCACGGTTTTTAGCCACATAGTCAAGCCAATCCTTATTAGGTTCGGTAAATTCCAAAAAACATAATTGCTTTTTGGCGGTTTCTATATCAAATTCGTAAACGGTTACAACAGGTTTGCCACTTTTTTCCCGCCTTACAACTTTTTTTGCAAATTCCAAAGCCTGTTCAAAATTCGTAGTTGTATAAAAACCTTTTCCAAAATCCAAATGCCTATTTGGTTCTATAATTAAAGGTTCGCTTATTGTCATGTTGCTACCGTGATAGAGTTTCATATTAACATATTAACATATCTTTGCACACTTAATCAATATATGGAATCCAATTATCATTATTAGTTAATTAATCCAAAATTTGCGCTTGACAAGGCAATTTTTTTGGGTTAAAATATATTCATGAGGGTAAGCGAAGTGTTTTTACAGAAGAGCAAAGGTTTAACGGCAAGCAATGTTAGTGTGCGTTCTCTCTCTCTCTCTCTCTCTCTCTCTCTCTCTCTTGTAACGGCAAAATAAATTTCAAACCATAAACAAATCAGCCCACGGCTTTTGCTGTGGGCTTTTTGATATAAAAAATACATAACGGAGGAAATTATGAAAAAGTTTTACAAATTGGTTTTAGTTACTGCAATTTTTGTGCTTTCAATAGCGGTAATGGTTGCTTGTGGTTTCAATAGCGGTAATGGTGACATAACGGAAAGGGAATGGAACGCATTTATTAACAATACTATCGCACAATTCGCATTTGATAAGGAAAACGCAAACTACGAAATGATAATGGAAATGGGGGGGTCTGAACTGAGAGGGATTTTTGTTGACGGAAATCAGACGATTGAAGAGCAGTTGTCTGGGTCGCTTCACAATTTTCAAAGAGGGGCATTAATAAGCGCGCATTGCTGGCTTGAAAACGGGGCAGTTTACGCTATTATCTACGATAATGTTCTTCCTATCGGCGAAGATTACTATACCTATACACATTACAATGGTGCTGAGATAGTGGAAATAATTGATAAAAATTCAATTAAGGTCAAGTTTCCCAACAAGCCCAATAACAATTCTTTATATAACGATCTTTTTGTGTTGGACGGTCAAAGAGTTGCGACAAGACACCTCACGAGCGTAAACGACATTTATCACCGAGTTCTTGCGGGAAGTTTAAGAGGCAAGCGTGATTTGTTTGAGTTAAAAGAGGGATTTTACACCTTAAAACAGGGGAAATCATTTACCGTCAATCACAGTCCATATTATTACGACAAAAATAAATCCTTTTCTTTAACAGGAGTTGATAAATATGCGTTTAAGGTTGAAGACGGCTTAATTACCTTTGCATCTTATGGCGATAATCAAGCTACCGTTATAAAATACGGCGAAAAAGAAACGCATGACGGAACGAAAGGTTTGAATTTTAGCCCCATAAACAATGGAACGGCTTATGAGGTTTCGGGCGGTACGGCAAGCGGAAATCACATAAAAATACCCTCAATATTTAAAGGAAAGCCTGTGCTTGGTGTAGCCATAAACGGCTTTAAGGGCTTTTTGGAACTAACAAAGGTAACATTCCCCAGTGGTTTGAAAACAATAGGCGCAAACGCTTTTCAAGGCTGTAAGAATTTGAAAGATTTAGAATTGCCAAGCGGTTTGGTAACCATAGGTGCAAACGCATTTAGAGATTGTATCTCTTTGTTAGAAGTTGAAATACCGAGAGGGGTTATTGAGATAGGCGCGAACGCTTTTAAGGATTGCATTAAATTGATAACGGCTGTCCTTCCTGATACCGTTAGAGATATAGGGGATGAGGCTTTTGCAGGGTGTTTGGACTTGGTTTCGGTAATACTGCATGATTTGATTAAAAATTTGGGCAATGATTTGTTCAAGAATTGCAAGAGCCTTACACGCATATTTGTACGAGGCACAAAAGTTCCGAATTGGGGCAATAAGTGGAAAGGCGAGGAAGATAGGGAAGTTATCGTAATAGAGGACGATACGGACAAACCAATCGCGCAAAGAAAGGTTACAGTGCAGTTAACATACGAACGGCACATCTATGAATACCTTATGGACTGGGCAAAAGACGATCCTGATCTTGCCAAAGATATTGAATACGAATACACATCATTCTTTTTGCAACTTAAAGTCGGCGAAACGATCACTTTACATTATGATCAAGAATTGAAAGACTTAGGGGATAAATTTGGTGTTGAGGTATTGGGAATAAGAGATTCTTTTGGTAACTTTTATGCATTTGCGTTTGGAGCGGATACAAAAATCCAAATCCCCGCGGTTCAGTCAATGGTTCTTTACATGATCCTTGAAATAAAAGAAATTAACGAACCCGAACCGCCACAAGAACCCAAGCAACCCCAAGAAGTTACGGCGGAACAGTTTGAGCAGTTTATAGACGACACTATCGCACATATTATGGATTGGACAAAACCCCTGCAATTTACAGCTAAAGGCTATAGTGGTAGTGGTTTTTATTACAATGATACTCATAATTTTTATCAAAGTATAGTTCAATCAACATCCGAACACAATCAAGATCCGAACGATCTTTGGGTGAGCTATATAGAAGTAGATATAGAAAACAATACGGCAAAAACTTATTACCAAGAAGGCGCTTGGTATTATGGGGAATTTGCATTTGATGACATCAGCAATAAACAAGCAGAATTTCATTGGATTAACAGGTTTGTGTTGTACTTGGAAGATGTAAAAAATAATTATTCTTACATTGAATATTATGACGGCAAATATAGAGGGTGGGTTTCTTTGGGTAGCTTTACTTATGGGTTTTCCATAGTTTTCAGGGGCGATAAAGTTTCCGAATTATTGATTACTGAACCGTCCGGGTACAGCAAATACACTATTGGCTACGAAAATACCGTTGTAACTATTCCCGAAAATGTTTTAGATACGGCAACAAAACTCGTAACCTTAATTACAGAACCCCCAATCGTAATTCCGATGGGCTAATTCTGAATTAATCCTAAATCCGTAACTGCCCCGAAGCGGGCAGGATATGCATAACCGTAATCCGTAACTGCCCCGAAGCGGGCAGGATATGCATAACCGTGGGTGCAACCCACGGTGCAAACGGCACGGTATAACCCACCCACGCATATCCCCCCACCCTTCCGCCAAAGGCGGAAGGGTGGGGGGATATATATGTCTGCGCACCCCCATGTACCCCGCGCTACGCTATCACTTGCACGGGGTTATGCACATTACGCCCCCTTGGGGCTTTCATGGATATATCCGTAGCTACCCATACCCCCCGCGCTACGCTACCGCTTGCACGGGGTTCTGCACATTTCACCCCTTGCGGGGTTCTTTAGGATTTTATCCACAATTCGTACTTCGTACTTCGTGCCTCGTACCTAAATAAATAAAATCCACAATTCTTAATTCTGAATTCTTAATTCTGAATTAACCTATTCCCTATTCCCTAATCCCTCAAAATTTGTTGTCAGTTTGCGCGCAAATAGGGTATAATAATGCCATGGCAAGAACGCGCGCGGAAATTGATAATTGTTTTAAGTGGGATTTGGGTAGCTTTTTTAAGTGCAAAGAGGATTTTTTGACGCTTAAAGAAAGCGTTA
>WQYD01000056.1 GCA_009781445.1 Bacillota bacterium
AAGAGCGCTTGCAGGTTAAGCTAAAAGGAACACCAGAGGAATACAGGCGGTCGGCTTTACAAGCCCTCCGTTGCAACGGAGGGCTTGAAAAAGCCTCAAAACAAACAAATCAGTGAAAATATTACTGTCTACTTGACAGGGGGTAGATTATAATATCATTTTTCCGCAGGAAAAATATCACTGCAAAGCCTCGCTTTGCATACGGTTATGCATATCCTGCCCGCTTCGGGGCAGTTACGGATATATCGTATGTTGGCTTGCTTTCCGCTTTGGTGTGCCGTGGGTTTCACCCACGGTTATGCACATTAAGCCCCTTTGGGGCTTCCTTAGCGCACAGCGCACAACGCACAATGGTGGAATTATTAAGGCTAACAATGCTAAAATGTCGCGACAAGGAAAACCGCGCTTTTACGCAGTCGCAACCTTGAGGCTTTAAGACGCTGAGTGGCGCAAAAGCCCGAAAAGGGGTGAATTTTAATTTTTTGAAAAATTAAAAGAGGAGAAAATCGGCGAGTATCGCGAGCATTTTTCCACTAAGCAGAGCAAAAGAAAATCAACGGATTTTATTTTGCTCTGAATCAGCTTGCTTTCTTAAAAATCTTAGGCGGTAACCGTTTATCAATAGTATCTGCGGTGATAACTATCCGTTCAATTGAGGAATCGGACGGGGCGTCATACATAAGCCCAAGGACTGCGTTTTCCACTATTGTGCGAAGTCCGCGTGCGCCCGTTTTGAGGCTCATGGCGCGCTTGGCGATTGATTTAATTGCGTCTTCGTCAAATTCCAAAGCAATGCCGTCCATATCCAAAAGTTTTTTATATTGGCTTACGATTGCGTTTTTGGGTTCAACTAAAATCTTAATCAGTGCGTCCTCGGTTAGCGGATCAAGCGCGGCAACCACTGGAAGCCTGCCCACAAATTCGGGGATTAAGCCGTACTTGATAAGATCGTCTGGTTGCAAATCTGCCATTAGTTCCGTGTAGCTTCCTTCAGGGTTTTTGAGGGCGGAAGTGAAGCCGATTGCACCGCTATCTTTCCTTTTATTTACAATTTTTTCTAAGCCGACAAACGCACCGCCACATATGAAAAGAATGTTAGTGGTGTCTATTTTAATAAATTCCTGCTGAGGGTGCTTTCTGCCACCTGCGGGGGGAACATTGGCAACAGTGGATTCCACAATCTTCAAAAGTGCCTGCTGAACACCCTCGCCCGAAACATCGCGCGTGATAGACACATTTTCAGTTTTACGGCAAATCTTATCAATCTCATCAATATATATAATGCCCTGTTCGGCGCGCTTTACATCGCCTTTTGCATTTTGGAAAAGTTTTAATAAAATGTTTTCCACATCTTCGCCCACATAGCCTGCTTCGGTTAAAGCGGTGGCATCGGCGATAGCAAACGGCACATTCAAAATTCCTGCAAGGGTTTTTGCAAGAAGTGTTTTGCCCGAACCTGTGGGTCCAAGCATAAGAATATTGCTTTTTTCAAGCACAACATCGGGGTAATTTTTGCTTTGGTTTTGCACCCTTTTATAATGATTATAAACGGCTACGGAAAGGATTTTTTTAGCTTCGTCCTGCCCCACGATATAATTATCAAGTTTTTCCTTAATTTCCCTCGGGGAAAGCAAAGCAATGGTTTCACCGCCCTTTTTGGCGCGTTCAGAACTTGCATCCGTGATTATTTTGTACGCGTGAACGATACATTCGTCACAAATAAACGAACCGTCATTGGCGGCGATCACATCCTCAACTTCGGTTTCTTTCTTTCCGCAAAAAGAACATTTAATTTCCTTCATAAAATTATCCATCTCTTTCATGCTTTCACCTTATTTTTTTGTTATACCCTTTTTGCAAACACTTTATCCACGATTCCGTACTTCAACGCTTCGTCTGCACTCATATAAAAATCCCTATCCGAATCTTTTTCAATCGTCTTAACCTCTTGGTTGCAATTTTCGGCAAGAATTTTATTTAATTTCTTTTTGGTTTTAAGAATATGTTCGGCAACGATTGCGATATCGCTTGCTTGCCCGTGCGCACCGCCCAAAGGTTGGTGAATCATGATTTCGCTGTTAGGAAGCGCGAACCGTTTGCCCTTAGTGCCTGAGGATAAAATGAACGCACCCATGGACGCCGCCATGCCTATGCAAATTGTGGAAACATCGCACTTGATATAATTCATTGTGTCATAAATCGCAAAGCCTGCGGAAACACTGCCCCCTGGGCTATTGATATAAAGCGCGATATCCTTTTCGGGATCTTTGGTTTCAAGGAAAAGAAGTTGCCCGACTATTATATTCGCTAAGGAATCGTCTATTGCGCCTGAAAGGAAAATAATTCTATCCTCAAGCAAGCGGGAATATAGATCGTAAGCCATTGTACCTTTGTTGGTTTGTTCAATGACTGTGGGGATTGGCATGTAAGCTGATTTAATTTGATTCATAGTTTGGTGATTGGTGGTTAGGGGTTAGGATTCAGCGCACAGCGCACAACGCACAGCGCACAATGGTGGATTCTAAATATCATTATTGATTAGGCAACAGGCAACAGGCGATAGGCAACAGGCACGGAATCTAAATCTCATTATTAGTTAATTGATCCTTCATTGTGCGCTGTGCGTTGACGCATTGTGCGCTGAATAAGTTGCACTTATTCTGCTTTCTTCTTCGCTGTCGTAGCTGGCTTTTTGGGTTTTGCTGTTGCGCCAGCGGTAAAGGTATTATTGGCTTTTAGGAAAGCAAACAGCTTATCTGCTATGATTTTGTTCATAAGCGCGTTAAACTCGTGTTCTTTCATGCCTTTTTTAATTTCGTCTGTTGATTTTTTAACTTTTTCAGCTGTTTTGGCTATTTCGTTATCAATATCGTCTTTTTCAAGTTTAATGCCCTCTTTTTTAATGATTTCTTCCAAAATCATGCGTGTTTTAACGGATTTTTCGGCATCTTCCTTGCGTTCCGCCCTCATATCTTCAAGGGATAAACCTGCGTATTTGAGGTAATCGTTAAGTTTTAAGCCTGCGCCTGTAACCCTCATTTTAAATTCCTCAATGATTCTATCAATTTCGTCCTCAATCATTTGGGGGGGGATTTCAATTTGGGTGCTATTTACGATTGCTTCAATAATCCTATCGTCATTCTTATATTCTGAGGCTTGCTCGGCATTCTTAAGAAGTGTTTCCCTAACATTGGCTTTATATTCCTTCAAGGTATCAAATTCGCTGATATCTTTCACGAATTCATCGTCAAGCGCGGGCAATTCCTTAACTTTGATTGCATGAAGTTTAATATTAAAGATTGCGTCCTTGCCTGCAAGGGTTTTTTCGCCGTATTCTTCGGGGAATTTTACCTTGATATCTTTGGTGTCGCCGACATTCATGCCGATAACCTGTTCTTCAAACCCCGGAATAAACGATCCTGAACCAATGTGCAGTTCCGAACCTTCCGCCGTACCGCCGTCAAATTTAACGCCGTTTACGCTACCGCTATAATCAATTGTAACCTTATCACCGTCTGCCGAAGCGCGCCCAGTAGCCTCAACCCACCTTGAAGCCTGCTCAAGTTTTCTGTTGATTTCTTTATCCACATCGCTTTCGTTGAATTCAACTTCCGCACTCTCAATGGTAAGCCCTTTGTAAGCGGAAATTTCAAATTCGGGATATGTGGTTAGGGTAAGCGTGAAGTTAAGCCCGTTTTCACTTACTTCTTTAATATCTATGCCCGGTCTGCCCACAATTTCCAAATCCTTCTCTTTATCCAAAATTTCGCCGTAATATTTCATTAGTGCAACATCTATGGCATTTTCGTAAAAAATCTCAATTCCGTACCTTTTAACAAGAATGTTAAAGGGAACTTTGCCCGGTCTAAAGCCCTCAAGGCGGTATTGGTTTTTGTTTTTGTTAAATGCTTCTTTTACGCAATTATCCCATTCGTTTTTGTCTACGCTAACCGTGATTTCTGCTGTGCATTTTGAAGTTTTGTTAATCTTGTATTCCATGTGATTCCTCAATAAAAATTTATTTAGAGTAGCATAACAAATTAGCATTGAAAAAGCAAGTGTATTTAATGTATAATGCTATATGTAATGAAAATAACTTACGAATTACTGCTTGAAGTATCTTGGGAACTTGAATGCGCGCTTTTAGGTGGTAGGATTAACAAAATTACTATGCCCTCACCGCAGGTTGTTTGCCTTGATATAAGATCTAATGGCGAAAACTTTTGCTTGCTACTTTCTGCCGAAAGCGGGCTTGCGCGCGCCCACCTCACTTTAAAAAAGCCCGAACCGCTTTCAGTTCCCCCTGCCGTTTGTATGTTTTTAAGAAAAAGGCTTACTGGCGGAATAATTGAAAAGATAAGCCTTTTGAATGAGGATAGAATTTTATGCTTAAAAATAATCTCAAGCAACGAACTTAACGACAAGGCAGAATTTAATCTAATCTGCGAAATCATGGGCGGGCAATCAAACATAATTTTAACCGATAATTGCTTTACCGTTCTTGACGCATTAAAAAGGATAACTTCGGAAGGAAAGAGGATTATTTTTCCGAATGTAAAATACGAAGCACCGATAAAACATTTTGCGGGGCAAAATGATTCAGCGCACAGCGCAGAATCAATTAAGAATTCAGAATTCAGAATTCAGAATTGCGGAAAAGATTCAGCGCACAGCGCACAGCGCACAGCGCACAGTGAAGGATTAATCAATAAAGAATCCGCCCCTATGCCCGTAGCCCAAATCCCTATGCCCTTAAACAAACAAATAGATTCTCATTTCACCTCTCTGCAAGAATCCTCTCAGAAAAAACAACACGGCAAAAATGCACAAAGTATTCTAAAACGCTTGCTTGGCAGAAATGCAAAAAGCATTCAAAATAATGAAGAAATCATTAAAAACGGTGCAGAAATTGAACGAATTTTGCAAATTGCAGAAATTCTTAAGTGCAATATTCATAATTTGACGGGCGGAAAAAGCATTCTAAGTTGTGCCGATTTTTATAATAGTTGTGAAATTGACATTTCCGTTGATCCCCTCTTAAGCCCTAAAGAAAATGTGGCGAAATATTTCAAAAAATACAAAAAATTAAAGGGTGCGTACGCTTATGCGGAAGCAAAACAAAAACCGCTTGAGGGAGAAAGAAGCTATCTAATGTCCGTATCCGCCACCTTATTAAACGCGGAAACAAGGGAAGATTTTTTGGAAATTGAAGAAGAGTTATCAGCGCACAGCGGTGCGATAATTAAGAATTCAGAATTCAGAATTCAGAATGAAGGAAATTCTAATAAAAAATCCGCCCTTGCATCCTGCAACCTGCAACCTGCAACCTCAAAAAACGGCAAAAATAAAAATAGTAAAAAACTAAAAAAGCCCCTTCCCCTATCCTTAAACATAAACGGCTTTACGGTTTTGGTTGGGAAGAATAATTTGCAAAATGACGAAGTTTTAAGGCTTTCAAGCGGAAACGATATTTGGCTTCATGTAAAGGGATACCACGGCGCGCATGTGGCAATAATTGCAAACGGCAAGCCCGTACCTAAAGAAGTAATTGAACAATCCGCCACCCTTGCCCTAAAGTACAGCGAACTAAAGTCCACAGAAAAATGCGAAGTGGATTACACTTTGCGCAAAAATGTAAAAAAACTTGGCAAACCGGGGTTGGTTAGCTATACGGGGCAGAAAACGATTTTGATTCTTCAATAGTCCATATCCGCTACTGAATGTTAACGGCTTCAAATTTCGTTTTAGATACATTCCACAAATATGGTCTGTACGCTAGCTTTTCCTCATTGGTTTTCGCCCCACTATTGCCTAATAAAAGCAAAAACTCGCCGTTTGCTAAAGCTGGCAATTTTGCCAAACCGCAAGAAACATAATCCACAAGATTATCCCTGTCCTTTTTTGTTGCGTATGAAATAACGACTCTTAAAGGGCAGTTAATGAACCATAGCTTCACGACTTCGTCCATCCAATCGGTTTTTTTGTTTTCGTGTTCTATCGCTATTTTGAGATTCCACAAATAGGCATTAAATCCTTTTTCCTTCTTGAGTTGTGAATATAGATTTTCCCACCCTATAACATCTATGTTGTAATACTCGCTCTTGCCGTTTTCATTGTATGTCGGCAATTTGAGGTCATCATTTACGATTCGTTTCAGCACCTTTGTTATGTAATCGGTAAATTTGCCTGCCCATGACTTTATGAATATATCTTTTTCTTCGCCTATTCTTTCCACGAATAGCCTATAAAAAGCTGTGGCGTTAAGCCTATTATTATCGCTCATGTGATTTTCCTCATTAGGTTTTGCGTGACTAATGCCTTTATAAGTTTATTATAAATGATTTGGTTGGGGCAATAACGATAATCCGCAAAAACAGAAATTCCATTTTTATTAAAAAACTCTTCAATTGCCCCCGCCACTCCTGCGCTTCTGCTTTGCCCAAACTCGCATTGACAAATAAAGTTTGTTATCCCTTTTTCCGCTTGCTCTAAAATAAAATCAGCCATTTTCACAGCGTCTTGAAAAAAGGATTCAGCCGTTATCTCTCGTGCTTTAGGATGCCCGCTTGTTATGTCATCGTGCGTTATGTCGTCAGCAACGCAATGATATACCGCCACGCCTTGTGGATATCGCACAGGCGTGCAGTAAGGGTCATTAGCTATCATTGGACGGTCACGAAAACTAATTGCCACCGCGTTTTTCGGGAAGCCCGATTCAATCAAATTTTCTACCCGCTCTCTTGAGTAAATTTCCGTTTTCATTTTTCCTCCGTACTTAAAACTTTTGACAACTCATGCAGTTATCATTGCAACCAACGCATAGCGGGTCTAATTCCTCGTCCATTATGAGGTTTGCCTCCGCCAAAAATTCCTTTGCTTTTTCGTCTGTCAAACCCTGCTCTTTTGCCACTATCAGAATTTCGTTTTCTTGTTCTCTCGTAAATCCCATTATATACCTCAATTCTATCTTTTGTATATAATCGTTTGAGAACGATTTTTCCCTCTGCTTTTTGCAACAAATTTTCAACAGCTTTAAAACCTACTATATTATACCTCAAAACTTTTAAATTTTCACTAACAAAAAACACCTCTCGGATAACTAAGAGGTGTTTTTGGTGTTGTTGATTGGTGTTTTTGAATTAATCAATTACTCATTCTCTTCGTCTACCGCCGTAGTTACTTCGCTTGCGGTTCGTTCGTCTGCTTGGCGTTTTGAGAAGTCTGCGGGGGCGATGCTGGAAGAGAAGCCGTCTTCGTCTGGATCTCTTGAAGTTTCGGTGTTTCCGCCTTCGCTTGCACATAGTGCTTTTTCCTTTTTCTTCTTTTGAACAATGTAAAGAATTAGAAGAGTGTCAAGCGCAAGCACAATCACAATTCCCACCACGATAAGCGCGATTGCCCATGCGGGAAGCCCTGTGCTTGGCGGATCTGATTTTGGAAGATCGTGAACAGGGGTGATTTTGCCCGTGGTAAGGTCGTACTCAAAGCCCATATAATAAAGGTAAGTTCCGTCATAACGCAATCTTCCGAATGTGGGGTTTGCAAGAATAGGATCATGAATTGCGCTACCGAATTCCACCAAAACATCGGGGTTTTCCACATAATTATATAGCTTGTTACCGATTGTGCCAACCGTAACATAAAGAACGCCGCTTTGGTTTGCGCCAAGTTTGTGTTCGCCCTTGCCGTTAGAACCCACTTTTTTGCCGTTACCGTCTAAGAAATAAGTTTCGGTGTAAGTGTGGTCATGCCCTGAGATTACAAGGTTAACACCGTAATCAAAGAACATTTGGGGCATCCAAGTGCGCATTTCAATAATATCTGAATCATAGCTGTGTGAACCTGCGGTGTAAAGCCCTTTGTGCATAACGACTGCTATTAGATTGTTATTATCATTTGCCCTCTTAAGCTCGCTGTTTAACCAGTTCATTTGGCGCGCATTTGGGGAATTGAATTGATAATCTGGGTTTTTGTTAGCGTTTACGCCGTTGCTCGTGCCGTCAAGAGAATCATTTGTGCTTAGCACGATAAAGGTTACATTTGAGTAATCAAAGCTGTACCAGCCACCGAAAGATTGATCTCTTCTATCAGGATTAAGTTGATTGGGGTTCTTAAGATATGCACCCGAAGTGCCTGTGGGGGTGGGGTATTCAAAGAATAAATCAAAATAGTTATAGCGGTTTGCCACGATTTGGGCATTAGTCCAATTATCAATATCCACCATATATTTTAAGAATTTATCCGATTCCATTCTTTCCACAAGGCAGAACCTATAGCCTTCATGATTTCCGGGGGCACTTGCCTTTGAGGTATTGCCCCAAACATCGGGCATAACATTAAGATAATGTTGCCAATGGGCAAGGTTTCTTCCGTTATCCACCATGTCGCCTGCGGTAATCACGAAATCGTAGCCTTGGCTACCAAAAACCTCATTTGCGCCGACTATTGCCCTATAGCTTTCTTCGTAAGCGTACTTGGCGAATGCTTGAAGATCCGCTAAAATTAATGCTTCAAAAGGTTGATTATCGTTTGGCGCGGTTTTAAATTTCATGGTTTCGCCGAAAGCAATTTTGCCGTCTTTCTGCACATAGCTTCCTACCCTATAGCTATATTCCGTGTTAGGTGTGAGATCTTTAAGCTGAACAAGATTCCGCCTTAACTGCACAGGAATTAAGGAACTGAACAATCCCACATCAAGCCCCGCAGTTGTGGTGATTACATTTTTATATGAAGCTATAGCAGGATTAACAATATTGGTAATGAGAGTTTTATCGTTTTCGTCCGTAGTCCAATATTCTATTGCGGTAATCGTGGCACGGTGATCTGTAAACCAAACGAAGTTCTTATCTGTGGATGCATCCGCGCCGAATGTTACGGCAAGCATTGAGGGAAGTTTTCCATTTTCAACAGAGGGTGATTCCTGCATATCTCTGCCTTTAATGTAAATTACATTTCCTGCTGTGGGGAATAAGATTTGAACAGTACCGCCGACTACATCGCCAACTTTTTTATAGCCCGAAGGATTGTCGGTGGACATAAATTGGAAGAGGATATCATGCGCGATTGAACCAAGCCCTGTGTAAATACTGTCTGTAAGGTAAGATTCCATTAAATTATTCGCCATTTCCCACAATCCTGCGCCTTCAACAGGTAAGGATAAGCCCATAAAATTATCAAGGAAGCCAAGAACAATGGGAATATAGCCGTCAAGCAAGAACTTCTCGCCGTCAAATTTTGGAAGGGAAGTAAGTTTGCCCGAAAACAACGCGACCCCATTAAGCAGGCTTTCAAGCTTGGAAAGCTCAGATGCGCTCATATTTCTGCCGATATTAATAGGCTCTGAAAGCCCTTTAACCACGCGAAGAAGCCCCACTTCTTCGTCAAGAAGGACATCAAAGAGTGCTTTTACGGTTGTGCCGTTTTTAAAGCTGTTAAGCCCTTGCCTGTCGTTATCGCTAAGTTCGCTTTCAGGAACACCAAGCCCGCCACAGTGCCTTAAATACGCACCGATTGCAAAGGAAAGAAGCGTATCCGTATCAGTAACCTGAATTGCTACTGCCCTATTTGCAATTTCTTCCACAAAGCCGAAAAGCCTTGCGTATTTTTCATATTTTCCTGTAACGGGATCGGGCTTAAATCTATCCACCGTTCCGCTGTATTCATATCCGTCAAGAACCACATTTTCAACATGGTAAATAATATTATCAATTAATTTTACGGCAATATCAGCAAAGCCTTGCACTATATCGTCATTTAAAATGCCGTCAAGTGCGGAAGTAAGCATATCGGGAACGGATTGAAGCATATCGTCTATAAAATCGGCGTCTATATAGCCCACTTTTATGGATTCAAGAATGCCGTAAAAAATCCTATCGGCGGCGTATTCCCCTGGGTTAACGCAAATGATTTTTGCGCCTGAGGCAATTTCTTCTTTATATGTACTGCTGTTGAAATCTTTACGCGTGCCGTTCGGAAGTTCAAATTTTAAGTGCTTATCAAGCCCGAAGGTATCCACATAGGCTTTGCCTATTGCGTCTTGCTTGAAGATATCTGTGAAATCGGTTTCGCCGATAAATCTTAATTCGGTAATGAGGTTTTCTGCGTAAACTGCGCCGTTTCCGACATTTATATTACCGCGTTCAATGGTAACATAGCGCGCGCTACTCATATAGCCGTTCACGGAAGAGGTTTCAATATCTGTGATTTGGTTGCCGTTCCATGAAATGTGGTGCGAAATTTGGTTTGCGTGCATATGCCCTGTGAAAACATATCTCATGCCTTTATCGGCAAAATAATCTGCCCAACGGCGCCAATTATACACCATGAAATCCTTGGTTAGGGTGGGTTCTAAGGCGAATTTAGGCACGATTTGTTGGTGAACTGTGCCGATAAGCGTGTA
>WQYD01000057.1 GCA_009781445.1 Bacillota bacterium
ATGTCCTCTATTAAATGCTACGATAGAGTTTCCCTGCTGTAATGGCTATAACGCGCCATGGTTAAAACCTCACTGAATCGGTTTTGCCCCTAAGGTTGCGTATTTAGCTTGCTTTGATTTGCGTTTGTGGGCTTTGATTTGCGGATTCTTTTGCGTTTGAGCTTTTCCTTAGGAATGTCTGCACCCTCAACAAAAACGCGCTTGTAATACCTTGTATCGTAATAAATCTTTCGTCTTGGAAGAATTAACCAAAAATCACGAGGTTCACCCACGGAATAGTTATATTCTATGTATTTTTTTCTACGGAAAAAAGGCTTAGGAATTGCGCGCCGTTCAGCTTTGGCGTCATTTTCATTTAGGTAGATAGTGCCACGAATAATAAAGAAAAGAAACAAATTAATCCTACCGCGAACCTGTATAAAGCTATCTGCCTGTTCTCTTAGTAACTTCCACATACGAGTTGCGCCCTGCATATTGCAATGAACATTAGCGCGGTAGATATGACGGCTTAAAGCGTATATTAAGGGCATTGAAGGGTATTTTTTATTCAATATGTGATCATATTGGCAGGGCAACTGTATACCTGCCTCGGATACATAAAAATCGCGGTTCTCGGCGAAAGGCGGTTTAAAGGGAATTATATTGCCGTCAAGCACATTTTCGTAGGTATTAAGTCCGCAATCAAGGTTGCCCAAGTCAAACAGTTCCGAACGCTTGCCGTAAGTTATGTTGCTATAGCACTTTTCTTTGCGTGCGTTTATGACATATTGGAATAGCAAGTCTTTGCCTTTGCCTTTTCTGCCGAAAACTATGACATTACCGCCACGGAACTCACTAAGGATAGCGGAACGGTGTGCAAAGCCTATTATTATAGTGCGGATTATAAAAAATCCGAGAATTAACAAAAATAAAACACCAATCATAATTTCACCGCCTGCGGTTATTTATACGGAAAAGGGAAAATATTGCCCTACCAAAGGCAAATATTATGCCTATGGCACAGCATAGCGAAAGGGTAAATGTAACATGGCTAAGCCAATCTAAATACACTTGCCCTAAAGCTAAATCATAAGGGGCTAATACCATAGCCCAAAAGTCATAAAAGATAGTGAAGATTGATTGCATATATACCTCTTTTTTAAGTAAACCAATTTATTAGCGTGTTCCAAAAAGAACCAAGTGAATTGAATATTTGACTGAATAGGCTAAACAAGTCTTGGAATCGGTTAAGAATCCAAAAGAAAGCGTCAAGAATGAAGCGAAAGCTATTGTAAGCCGTGTGCATAAAAGATATGAAAGCGTTTACAAGCCATAAAAGAAAATCCATATTACCCTCGTATTAGCTTGATAGTAACAACTAAGATAGGAACAATAAGGGGAATTACAAGCAAAAGTGCAAGAGGCAACCCCCAAATTTCAATTGCGAGAATATCGGCAATGCCACTAAAGACGCCACCAAGGGCAGAGAATAAACCGCCTAAGTCCCCAAGGGTTAAGGTGTAATGGTTGGTAATTCTTTTGTCAGTGAGAAAAGCATTAGAAATAAGATAAAGCCCACCGCTTGCACTAAGCCTGTAAGCATTAACAGGATTAGAATCTATAAAAATAGAACGATTAAAATTATAAGTAACAAAATCATTAGTAGCCAAATCAACAGAAACAGAAGTAATATTAAGCCGATTAGAACCAAGGTGAACGGTAGTTTGTGGCAATATAGGAAAATAAGAGGAAACAGTGGGAATATTAGCGTCAGTAAAAAAACGATTGTAAACGATTTGCCAAGGTTCAAGTTGCATAGATTGTGGGTTGGAACCCAACCAAGCCCAAGACACCTCGGGGATTATATAATCAAGATATTCGCCATTATCTGTAAAAAAATAAATGCCGTCATGAGTGATTTGGGATAAAATAGAAAGTATAGCTTCGGAATGGTTGAACATAGGTTTAATAAGAACATCAAGTTCGGAAATAGAGGGTAAAGATTTAGGAATTACAGGCAAGCCGAAATATGCAAAATTGCCACTGCTTGGTGTACTTACACCACCATATTTACTTATGAAGCTAAAAGTATTAAAGTTGCTTTTAGGGATAAGAATTCTATGTTCAACATTACCAAAACTAACGGCGACATGCGGAATATTTTGATTAGAGCCACCAGAGGGAACACCAAAATATGTTTCGTGAGTACCTAAAGCAAAAGAAGCGGAAGAATTTCGCCAACCTAAACGACCTTGACCGCCACTAATTCCCGTACCATTACTAAAGGGGGAGGAATGGACATGCGCGAGAGAAAAATAATAATCAATATAGCTATCGTTATTTGAAGTAGCCCAATGAGTAACGGAAACCATATAAACACTACCATAAGGGGGCAAAGTGTCTAAAACTCTATCAGTTTTAAAGCTAAAAGAGGGAACAATAGAAAGATCAACATTATTGCGCCTATCAAAAACATAAGTTGAGCCGTCAGGAACGCGCAAATCACCTAAGTTATAAGGTTGGGAAAGCACCATGCCGTTATATGCCGAAACCGCATTGGCGGTAAGGGCAGGAACGGCAACGGCGCAAACGAAGGAAATTATTAAAAATAAAATAAGAATTAACTTTCTCATAACGGTAGTGGATTGTTTTTAATGCGGTAACCCACTAATCCGCAAAAGCTTATTTGCTTTTTATGCGAACAAGAGAGGTAACAAGGCGAATGCCGAAGAAAGCAATGCCAACACCGAAAGCAACTAAGAGGAATTGCCCCGCAACGGTGAATCCGCCTGTTTCGTTATAGAAGATTTCTATAGCACCCTCAACAGAACTTCCGATTGCGCCGAAAAAACCAACTATAACGCTTTGAATAACAGCCCATAATTGTGTAATCATTTATTTTCACCCCCTTTTTCCGCAGGTTGCGACATATAAGAAACATAATCGGTAGCATAATCCAAAAGCAAATCTTTACTTAGAAAGTCCGTTGCTATGGTAAGCCGTTTAGCTTTGCCATTGACATTGCAATAAGTAAAAAGCAAGTCATAAGGTAAGCCCTTGTTAGAAGTTCCGCTTTGGCGGAACAGAATGCCAAGAATTGGTTTTTGAGTGGTGTTGTTCATTTTTTTTATATCCTTTCCCCTTGTTTTAATTTTTTACTATCGGGGTTATAGCTTTTTGGAATGATACCAACCGTCATGGCTAAGTGTGGCAAGGTGTTCATTGGAATAATAATCATAAATTATTACAGATATAGGATTGTAGATTTTATAAAGTCGTCTTGCCCAAAGTGTCGCGGAACGAAATGTACCGCCATGAACTTAGCTAAAAGTTTCCGAACCTTTATTTACTGTAATCCAAAACATATTGACACCTCATAAGCCACATTATGTGGCATTTTGATAATAGTATATGCCACAGATTGTGGCTTGTCAACACTTTGTGGCATTTTTGTTATATAATTTTTTTATGTTAGGGAAAAAGCTAAAAGAATTGAGAAAAGAAAAGGGAATTAGCCAAGGACAACTTGCAAAAGCAATAGGAATTTCAAGGCAAGCCGTGGGGAATTGGGAAACAGATATAAGAGAACCCAGCATTAGAGATATAAAGCTAATAGCCAAATACTTTGAAGTTACAACGGACGAGTTATTAGGGTGTGAAGAATTTGGGTTTGATTTTAAGTACGAAAGTAACGGCACAAAATTATCACATAAAGAAAAAAGGGGGAAGTAATTACAATGTCATGTTTATTGTTTGGGTATAAGAAAAAGGGGGCAAGGAAAGGGGTAAGGAAAGAAGTAGCACCTATTATTACAATAACAAGTAGAGTTAAGGGGCAGACTGCATATGTTGCGAAACGGTCCTTAATGTCGGATTGCGAAATGAATTTCTATAATAAGTTATTAAGGATATATTCGGCAAGGTATATTGTACAACCACAAGTTAACTTAGCGAGTGTTATTGGTAAAATTAGTGATAGTAGGTATCAAAACGAATTGTATAGGAATATTGATTTTGGGGTTTTTGATAGAAGTTTTAAGGTATTAGCATTGATTGAGTTGAACGATAAGACGCATAACGAGAGGGGCAGGATAGAAAGGGATATGAAAGTAAGGGAAATTTGCAAGCAGGCAGATATACCGCTAATTACATTTTGGACTAACTACGAGAACCAAGAGGGATATATACAAAAGAGAATTGACGAGGTTTTGGGGAAATAATATTGCTCACGCACGGCTTGGGGTTTTATGTTTTTATCCCCCACCGCGTTCCGCCCAATGCTACGCATTCGCCGAACCTAACCGCGGACGCGGTGGGGATACAGGGATTAAATTATGAAATACGCTTTGCAAGCAGGGGGTCATCAGTTCGAATCTGATTATCTCCACCAAAAATGTAAGAAAACCGCCGTTTTGGCGGTTTTTTGCTTGTTTTCATGCTTTTGTGAAACCCTTTTCGGAATGGTTAAAAGTGCAAAAGGGTGTCGCACCTTAAGGTGAAATTGTGGGCTTGTATTTCTCAGCCTCGGATAGTTCAAAATCGGTTTGAATGTGGGTGTAAATATTGGCGGTTGTTTCAAGACGCGAATGCCCAAGCCACTTTTGGACGCGTTTATGTCATGTCATGTGTCATGGGGACGCGTTTAATGTCATGGTGTCATGGGGATGTCATGGGGACGCGTTTAATGACCGAGGTTTGGCGGATTGGTTGCGGGGTTTGTGTTCCTTTTAGCTTAACTTGCAAATACAACGACATAATGAAAGACAAGGCGAGGGCAACGCGCCCGATGGAACGCTCTACGCAAAAATAGCAAATGTTTTGAAAACGACACAAGCAAAATAAAGTCGCGTCGCCTTATGGCACGGACGGTGCGGAAACTCAAAGGGCTTGACGCCCGAGCGGCGCGGAGGTTTGAGGAAAAACATGAAACAAGTAAAAATATGGTAAATATTGGAACATTCTGCTTTCCGCCGAATATAATATAGTATAATAACTATGTCTAAAAGTTTTATGGAGGTACTTATGCCAAGCGTAGCAGAATGTAAAAAATGCAAACACATACAATTGTCGCCAGGAAAATGCAATAAATGCGGCTATGATACTCAAAAAGTTATAGTCAGCGATGCAATGTATGAATTAGCGAAGAAAGTGGAATTTGGAAGATAGGAGGTTAGTATGAGCAACTATTTTGATAATAAAAACAACCGAAATTATCGAACCGAGCCTGACGATAAGGGTTCTGTTAAGATAACAGTAGACCATGGTAGCCATAAACACACTTTTGACATAGGGACAAGCGACCCTAGAAGTTCAACATGGAACCAAGGACTAGGGGATTTGCACAGAGCCACTTCTCATGACCCCAAGCCCAATATTAGCGGGAGTAATTCTAACTATGGGTATAGAATAAATAATTCGGAGGAGCGATGCCATAGATGCAACTATTTTATATGTCAGTGCAAAGATAGCAGCAGTTGTTAAAGCAAAAGAAATTAAGCGACTTTTAACAAGGTCGCTTTTTTTATGCACAAATACGGGGAGGACACGGCGAATGGCAACGGAAATCGGGCGGTGGTCATGGGGACGCGTTTAATGACCGAAGTTTGGCGGATTGGTTGCGGGCTTGAGTTTTCGTTTATGCAGTTTTGAAAAAATGTGGTATAATTTGAGTGATGGGTGAAATGTGGACAGGGTAAAAATGCAAAAAGTTAGCGGTATATTGCAGATACTTTGGGGTATTGGGGCGTTTGTTATCGGTGCTTTAGTGTTTTCTGTTTTTTTAATCATAGTAAGCGGTGGGGGTATATTTGGCGAGGGTGAACCGCTTGATGCTTTTGGTATAATGTTTTTTATTGCAATAGGCTTTGTGATAGTTTTTGGTTGCGGAAGCACGGTATTTCTTGGTGTCCGTTTGGCAAATAAAGCAAGGGCTGAAAAAAAGAAAACAGTTGAATCCATAATCTCAATTATCATGTTGTGCGTTCCGCCGTTGGTGGCAGTTTATTCTATCCTCAGAACAGGTTTACCGATATACACTATAATAGTTTCGCCAGTATTTCTTGCATTGATAGCACCGCTTGTTATGGTTCTCACAAATTTAATTTCACTCTTTTTAAAACCGCAACAAAATGCTACAGGCAGTTTAAGTTAATAACGAATAAATAATGATATAAAATTCTTCCACCACTTGCCCCAACGGGGCAAATATCATTGCCTGTTGCAAACAGGCAATATCATTCTGAAAGAATAGCACTTTCCGCAGGAAAAATTTCATTGCAAAAGGGCCAAATCTATTCAAGATTTAGCCCTTTTGCTGGTAGAAGTGAGTGGACTCGAACCACCGACCCCCACCTTATCAGGGTGGTGCTCTAACCTGCTGAGCTACACTTCTTTATTGGGTTTTTAGAGGCAATTAGGCTAAGGCTTAATTGCGGATTAGTAATTATTATATCTGCGTTCGGCGGGCTTGTCAACTTTTTTAACATAGTTTACTTTCTTAGTGTTGCAAAAACTGCGCGCGCGTGCTAATATTATAATAAAGAAATCACTTTAAAGTGGCAAATCGTGAGTTGGTAGCTATTTTTTGGTGTTTCCACGAATAAATATGACTTAAAGAGAGGATATTATGAAATCAATAAAATTAACCACCTTTGATAATAAGGAAATGAATGTGTCTGTTTGGGACGAAGTTAAGGAAAAGAAAGGCGCGGTTTGCATTAGCCACGGCATGGCGGAACATTCTGAAAGATACGATAGGTTCGCTTTGTTTCTAAATGCGCAAGGTTATGCGGTTCTTGCAGACGATCACAGGGGGCATAAATATAACTGTGAGGGCGAAAAGGGCAAAGTTTGTGGCGATAGCTTTATGCAAACGGTGGAAGATTTAAAAACCGTGGTGGAATATGCTAAGGAAACTTATGGTTTTAAACCTATAATAATAGGGCATAGTTACGGCAGTTTCGTTTCTCAAAGGTTTTTGGAACTCTATAGCGATAAGGCGGATAGGGCAATTCTTTCAGGCACTGCGTACATGAAAACGGGGCTTTTGAAAGTGGGCAAATTTATTGCAAATGCGCAAGCCACCTGCGTGGGTACTGACAAGACGGGCAAAATGATTAACAAAATGAGTTTCGGTGCGTATAATAAACCTTTCGCAAGCCAAGGGCAAGAATTTGCGTGGCTTTCAAGAGATAAGGAAGAAGTGGCGAAATATGAATCAGACGAATTCTGCGGTTACGCATTAACCATTGGTTTTTACAAAAGTTTCTTTAACGGCGTAACGGCAATGTACGGTGCAGATGCGGATAATATCCCTAAGGATTTCAAAATCCTTATTGCGGTGGGTTCGCACGATCCAGTTTCAAACAACGCGAAACTTGCCAAAAGGCTATATGATTTTTACCTTGCAAAGGGGCTTACGGCAGTGGGATACAAGGTGTATGACGGCGCACGCCACGAAATACTTAATGAGATAAACAGAGAAGAAGTGTTTAAGGATTTCTTGGCTTTTATTGAGAAATAGATAAGAGAGGGCATAGGGCATAGGTTATAGGGCATAGTGGTGGAAGAGAAAAGTGAAACATGAAACTATAAACGAGAAACATGAAGGAATCTAAATCTCATTATATAATAATCCATAATTCTGCATTCTGAATTCTGAATTCTTAATTAAAAAACCAATAGACAAACAAAGTGAAAAAACAAAAACTTCTAATTTCAATAATACTAATCCTTTCGCTGTGCGTGGCGGTGCTGTTTGCGTGTGCAAATGAGGGCGGTGGCGTTTTACCTGCAAAGGAAATAGGGGTTGAAACAGAGGCAGACTTTTTAAATATCAAAAACTATTTGGGCGAACGGTATAAGAATTACACATTTGTGTTAAAGAACGATTTAACCTTTGAGGCAGACGAATGGACACCGATTGGCGGAAGCATTGAAAATTCTTTCAGAGGAAAGCTGAAAAGCGAGGGCAGTAATAAAACAATTCGTTTGATTCAAAATTCATATGATTACCTGCCTTTGTACCGCAGTGCATTCGGCATTTTCGGATATGCGTATAACGCGGAATTTAATAATATCAATATAGAAGTTGATATTAAGTTTGCGCAGTTTGCAACCACCGTTTTTGCAGGCGGTTTGGCGGGAATGGCGTACGGAAGCGTGAAAGCAGAGAACATAACTTTTGATACAAGAATGCACATTGTACCCGAAACTGAAAGCGAACGCGAACCCGAAACAGACGAAGCAAAAGATGCGCTTTACGCAGGCGGAATATTTGGCGCATGCTTCGGCAAGGCAGAAATCAAGAGTGTGGCAGGCGAATTTTCGCTTACAAACACTGATGCCGTTAGGTTCGGAAGCACCTTTGTGTTTGCGCATTTGAATACTTACGCAGGTGCGGTAACAGGCACGGTAAAGCCGATTGGCGCAACCTATTTGGCAGACGAAAGAGATAGTTTGCTTGAAAACGCATATGTTTTTGCGAATTACACGCTTACCGCGCATAACATTTTTGCAGGCGGTTTGTTGGGTGCAGGTTATAATATCCATATGGAAAATGCTGAGGTTGAAGGCAACGGCGCATTTAAATTGTTCGCGCTGAACCGTGCGCTTGTGGGCGGAATTGCGGGGCTAATGAGTAATGCGGATTTATTAAGCGCAAGCGTTAAGCGTGATTTTGATATTCGTGCGGATTATGATTCCGCGGTAACCGTGGGCGGAATTGCGGGCTATGCAATCAATTCTTCGCATATATCTGATTGTGATTATGAGGGCGAAATTGAACTTTGGCTTAGGGGCTTTGAATCCTTTGCAGGGGGCTTGGTGGGCGTGTTAAGCAATTCAGAACTTGAAAATTCATATGTTTTGGGCGGTTTTTCGGTAATCGCAGTTTACAAAACAGCGGATAGCTTAGCCGAACTTGCGCGTGGCGGTTACGCTTTATATATGTTTAAAAACCTTGGCGGTGCTGTGGGCAAGATGTTCGGCGGTGCGTTTTTAAATGAGGTGAATGCAAACTTTATAAGTTTTCAACCGCTTGTTTCTCAGTTCGGGCATGAGATAGAAGTTATTATGGAAGACGATAAACCAGTGGATATTGCCCTAAGCAAAAGCCCTGAAGTGAAAAATTGCACAGCTTATAAAAACAATTCCGCGTCTCACATTTATCAACAAAGTGGCGGGAATGTGGATATGTACTTACCTATAAATTTAGGCGAAGGCGAAATTACTTACATTGAGGATTAGTGCGGAAAACAAACCGTTAAAATTAAAAAAATAGAGATTTATATATGGAAAACAAGTTTGAAAAGTTTGAAAGCAAAACATTTTGGCACAGCAGTGCGCACATTTTGGCGCAGGCGGTTAAACGGCTTTACCCCACGGTTAAGCTTGCAATAGGCCCTGCGATAGCAAACGGATTTTATTATGACTTTGATTTTGAAACCCAAATCACGCAAAATGATTTAGGCAAAATTGAAGACGAAATGAAAAAGATAGTTAAGGAAAATTTGAAGATTTCAAAGGAATCCTTATCGCGCAAAGATGCGCTAAAGCTATTTAAAGAAGCAGGCGAAATTTATAAAACCGAACTTATTAAAGATATTCCTGAGGGTGAAGAAATCTCAGTTTTTAAGCAAGGCGAATTCTGTGATTTATGCTCTGGGCCTCATGTTCCTTACACAAGTGCGATTAAGGCTTTTAAGCTAACCGCACTCACTGGCGCATATTGGCGCGGTAGCGAAAAGAATAAAATGCTTACGCGCATTTACGGCGTTTCATATGAAAATAAACTTCACCTTGAGGAATATTTGCTTCAAGTGGAAGAAGCAAAACAGCGCGATCATAATAAACTTGGCAGAGAATTAAATTATTTTATGACTGACGAACGGGTGGGGCAGGGGCTACCTTTGCTTATGCCTAAAGGCGCAACCGTGTTTAAAATCTTATCCCGCTTTATTGAAGACGAGGAAGAAAAGCGCGGTTATGTGCTAACCAAAACCCCCCTTATGGCAAAGAGTGATTTATATAAGGTTTCGGGGCATTGGCAACATTACAAAGACGGAATGTTCGTGATAGGTGACGAAAAGAAAGATAGCGAAGTGTACGCGCTTCGCCCCATGACTTGCCCTTATCAATATACCATATATAATAACGGCTTAAAATCATATAGAGATTTGCCCATTAAGTACGGCGAAACAAGCACGCTTTTCAGAAATGAAAGCAGTGGCGAAATGCACGGACTGATAAGGGTAAGGCAATTTACCATAAGTGAAGGACACCTTGTGTGTATGCCCTCACAGCTTGAACAGCAGTTTAACGAGTGCCTTGATTTGGCGCGCTTTTGCCTTAAAGCCGTGGGGCTTATCGGCGATGTTTCTTACCGCTTTTCCCGTTGGGAC
>WQYD01000058.1 GCA_009781445.1 Bacillota bacterium
ACTTACATAAGCCGTAAAAAGGTTTATCAAATTTACAAAGAACAGCAGGAAAAGGACAGTGGAACAGATTCTTAATCTAATTTACCAAGAATTACTTGAGATTCGTAAAACGCTAAGCAGTGGCGTTCTTCCGCCGATCCAAACGCCAAGCCCCGCAATAACTTACGGCGAATGGGCAGGGCGGTTCGTGGAAAAGTACAAAGCACCAAAAGCTAAGCATAGTTACCTTGTGGAAATCAACCGCTATTTGAAAAATGATATTATCCCTGCGTTCGGCGGTTTACTGCTTTCCGAAATCACCACAGAACTTTTAGAAAACTTTTTGCACGCAATTCCAAGCGACAGCAAAAGAAGCCATGTAAGCGCAATTTTATCCGAAAGCCTAAGAAAAGCAAATGATTTGCGCTATGTGCCTTTTAATCCCTTTTTGGGTGTAGAGTTCAAACGATATGAGAATCCTGCCCTCGGCGCGCTAACCCATTCGGAATATATGCGGTTTTTATCCTTCGTTCAAATTGAAAAGGATATGTACGATTTATCAAAAACCCTGCTTATGACTGGCTTACGGCAGGGCGAAGCCTTGGCACTGCAACCCTCGGACTTTGACTTTGAGAGGAAAGAAGTACACATTTCAAAATCTTACGAACGCTTAACAGGTAATCTCGTTAAACCGAAAACCAAGGCAGGCTTCAGGACTATCCCGATAGAATCCCCGCTTATCGCTATCATAAAGCGCAGGCTTGCGCCAAACAATGAAAGAATCTTCCCTTACCGCAGTGATAGTGTCAGCCGTTGGTTCAGCAAACGCCTTAAGAGGCTTAAGCTTGATTTCAGCGGGCATATCTTAAGACACACTTTCATTACGAATTGTTACGAACTTGAAATTCCGCCTTACGCTGTTCAAGTGTGGTCAGGACACAGCAAGCAAGAACAAGCAAAGACATATCTCACCCTGCGCCGTGCGGAAGATTTTTACAAAACTGAAATAGTAGAGTACACTTTAGCACTCAAAAAGCGCGTTTCTGTGATAGGGAAAATATAGCCTCAAATGCCAACAAATTTGCTTCCGTTCAAGAGGCGGTGCAGGAAAGAAAAAAGCCATTTTCTTGCGAAAACGGCTATTTTCTTGCGTTTTTGGTCTGGGTGAGAAGATTTGAACTCCCGGCCTCTTGAACCCCATGGTAAAAGTTGGGTTTTCTTAGGATAAAATACTCTAAATTGTTAGCTTTAAATGCAGGATTTAAGGTTTTTTACCGCTTTTAATATATTGGCGGGCGTTCTTTCTTCATTTCTTCAAGAGTGGTAGTGGGTGCGCCCTTGGCTTTTGCTTTCATTCCTTTTGCAATTGCACGCCTTTCCTTATCTGTAAGATCTGTTTCAATAATATAGGTATCCTCTGCGAACTCTTTAAGCAACGGTAAAAGGACAGTCAGCTTGCTGTCGGGTATTTCTGAAAAATATTTTGTGGCTTCTTGTCTCATGGTCATGATAATCACCTCTTTTTGTAAACTTGCCCGCGTGTGGCAATTGTTGTTACTGTTATTATATCTGTTATCCTAAATAATATCCTGTAGTCCCCAACCCTTAGCCTATATTCGTTTGTACTGCCACTCATTGCCTTAATGTCGCCTGTGGGCGGTTCATTTTCTAAACTTCCTAACGCCCTCAATATTCTGCTATACTGAGGATCATTTAGCTTATTAAGATATTTCTTTGCGTTAGCAAGCAACTCCACTTTCATATTATTTTCATTTTACCATAAAAATTGCATATTTGATAAATAAATTTTGCTGTTTTCTTGAAATCTTTAAATCTTATCCAAAAAGAGGTTGACGCGTTGTAAGGTGGATGCGACTTTGGCCCGTTCGGGCAATGCCCGAAGTGGCAGTCCCTGCCACATCTGCGCAAGGCGCAGATTAGTCGCATTAATTATTTAGGCGGTTTTGCTTTATTTGGGTATTGCCACGGCGCGCATCGGCGCGACAGGGGTGTCAATATTTAATTCTGTGCAGGGGTGTTGGTTTGTGCCTAGGTGCTACTTTGGATTTTCTTTCCGCAAAGGGCGCAGTGTGAGGGTAAGGCGGGGTAAAAGTCTGCAACTTCAATGTTCGCTCTTTTGAGGCTCGTCTTGATTTTGTCTAAAAGTTGGCTTGTAGCCTCAAGAAGTCCCTCTAATTCTTTGGTTTCCTTATTTGATCCGTGCCATGTGTTTTCTTTTATTCTCGCAATGATTGTCTTTGTATCTTCTTCAAAGTGGCTAAGTGTCACAAACAGAAACGCGCTTTCCTTGCAGGTTAGAGTTAACTCTGTTCTATTTTTCGCTGAGTTCGTTTTAATTAAAGTATTTTGCAATGCTTCAGTTGCTGTTATGTCTTCGGCATCGCAAACTTTTATGCCTATGGCTATTGAATACTCAATTGCCGATAATTGCTCTTCGGTCATGTCTGTGTACCTTATTTGCTCAGTAGCTATTTGTTCTCTTCTTCCAAATGTCATAATGTTTCTCCTTACTGTTCATTCTCCAAATTATCTTGGTTTCTTTGCGCCCTTTGTTTTCCAATGAGGGATATTGTGTTCCCTGCCATGTTCGCCCGCTGGCAGTATCACTAAGTTCTTGTACTTGTCGTTTAGCTTGTTGTTATCGCCGTGGTGTATGTGGTGACCTGCGGGCGTTTCGCCGTTCTTATGCAAAGATCTATCTTTATACCTCAGTGCAAAGCCGTCTTTGTCCGCAAAGGGGCTGTCGGGGTTGTACCACTCCAAGTAACCACTGGCGTTTATGCGCGAATCTTTTAATGCGTATCTTAATTTTCTTGCTCCCATTTTCTTTATTTCTCCTTATGATTTTATAATTTATTGTTTTGGTGGTTTTTTGAGGAATATTCTCATTAATTCCGCAATGGCACAAATGTGTTCGTCACTCAATTTTTTAATGTCTTCGTCTGTTAACCCCCTTTGAACACATTGCTTTTCAAGTTTTGTAAATTTTGTATCTTTGAACAATTTTTCTTTTAATGCAATAATCGTGAACAAGTTCATTGAAACATTTTGTTTTTCGCTTTCCGTCTTAATTCTTTCAAATTCATTTTCATAGAGTTCTACATTTAGTGTCCTCATTTTAGCTTTCCCCCCACTCCTTCTTTTTTTTTGATATTAGCTGTGAATTCTTGTTTCCGTACTCGTCCGTTAGTCCTATTAGCTGGTCTGCCGTTGCCTTAAGTATGATGCACAGGCTAAATATGGCATCTGTGTTGGGTTCCGTTCGTCCCTGCTCCCAATTTGCATAACAGCTCGTAACTACATTAAGTTTTTGCGCCACTTCGCGTTGCGTTAACTTACTTTCCTTTCTCGCCTGCGTCAAGGCTTTGCTGAATCGCGTTCTCTTTTTGTCCATGTAGACAACATAACAGTTTTTATAAAAAAAATGTTGACAATAGACAAAATATCTACTATACTGTAAAAATACAGATAGATAATTTGTCTACAATGTTCGGTTTTAAGTACAAAAAGCCAATTAAACCCACAGCCCCGCAGGCTTTAAATGCAAAGGATAACTATGACCACGAAACAAATAATTGCTGAAAGGCTACGCTACGCTTTTGATAATGCACACATAACGCAAGCAGAACTTGGCGAGAAGGTTGGGCTTTCACAAAGCACAATAGCTTGTTACCTTTCGGGGTATCGCTCGCCAAACCTTGTACATTTTGCGCTTATCTGCAAAGAGTTGGGGGTTTCAGCCGAAGAGGTGTTTGAGTGTGGCATTGACTTAAAAATTTGCTCCCTTTCTCTCAGTGTGGCTGAATTCCAAACTCTCAGGCTCAAGAACATGGAACACCTTTGCTGTAATTACGCACTTTGCAGTGAGTGCAAGAAAAACAAGGCTACAAAAGAAGAAGCTGAATTTTGGAAAAACCTTGTTAGTAGCCTGGCAACAATCCAAACTACAGCCCCGCAGGCTTTAAATGCAGAGGATGACCACCATGAAACTTGTTAAATCTATTAAAAAGCACTTAATCTACGAATTAAGCGAAAAGGAACTTGAACGCGCGGAACGCGATAACTTAAGCTACTGCCGTTTTCAGCTTTACCTTAAGTCAAACTATGAAGATATCAAACCCACCTATAGCTACGACCTCGGTTATGCCGATTGGGAAGCCGAAACCTTGGAACTTGCTCTTGACTTCGCACTTAGCTATTAGCCTTTGGTAGCCATAGCAACAGCAAACAAATAGATTATTATGCAGAACAAAGAAACAAAATGTATCATGCCTGAAATGCCTTACTGCCCTTCTTGCCCACATGGCTTGATTATTTATCCTGAATGGGCGGAAACGATAGAGGATTGCGAATTTTGCGAATGGGTTTGCTTACTTGACCGCCAAGAACAATAAAACTACAACCCCGCGTAGTACAAAAAACACAAAAGTCGGGGAAAGGATATAAAAAAATGAGTAACACTAACACAATGCAACTTAATGCGCGCTTTGCTGGGTATTCGGAATTTGACAACAAAGACAAAACTAAGCTTCTTCGTAAGCTTACTATTGCTCAAGTTGTTTCCAACTTCGGCAGAGAGGAAGTTCAGCTTCAAACCTATTGGGCGGATAACACGATAGATGTGAAAGGTTGGAATTTCTTTGACGAGATTTCTCTTGAACTTGAAACCGTGTTTAACGGCAAGGGTGAAATCGTGCCAAAGCTACTTACAGCTAAGAAGCTTACTTAGCACCCTCTCAGGCTTTGTGGGTTGCGCCTTTAAGCAACTCTCACTATTCCGCAGGTGGCGTGGTCATTCGCTTGCGGGAACCAATGACTATTGCAGTAAAGCTAAATTGCAATTAAAGCAAAATATAAAAGGGGGTGTTAAATAAATGCCATATACAGATAAAAAGACAGGTGTAACAAAATACACATCGCTTGAAAAAGCTAACTTTTACGCAAATCTTGCGAGTACAGGAAAAAGTTCAAAAGGCGAAAAGTTAACTAATGCGCAAAAGGCTGCGTGCATAGTTAAAGCGGCAAAGTTTCAAGAAAGGGCTACCCGCAACGCAAAGACTGCTGCACGCATAAAAAACAATCCTAATTTCTAAGGATTACCACAAAAGGAAAGGTTTAAAAATCTTTCCTTTTCTCTTTAAACGCAGGCGGGCGTTCCGCCAAAAAAATATAGAAAGGAAATAAACAAAAATGAAAAAATTAATAATACTACTTATTGTTGTCCTGCTTGCTTCCGCCGTTACTATCGGCACGCTTGCAGGCACTGGCGTAATATTCGCCGATAACAACACCAAAAACTCTAAAAACACACAAAGCAACCCTGATAACAGCACTTTCATAAATAGCTTTTTCTACCTAACCACAGACGGCGTTGAACTTAAGGAATATGAAGGCTATTTCGCAAGCTTTATTCTAAGCGAAAAAGAAGTGGGTGAAATTTATTCCCTGCTTAACAGTTTAGTTAACACGAAGCTAACCAAAGCGGAAATGCAACAGGGCGGTGTAAGTATTTTAGAACGCGAGATTATAAACTTCCAAGTGCAGTCCGCCCCTCGTGACGGCGTTCAATTCGTAAGCGGTTACACCACTTCCGTAATCTTTAACACCTCGTATGCAGACGGTGATATCTTCTTGCAATTCATGCACGGTACAACCGATGCCCGCGCCTTGGTTATTTCCGTACCTGAAAAGTTCATAGCTATTTCTAACTTTGATTTTGAGGAATTTATGGAAACAGACGAAGACGATTGGGGTAAGGTTGCTTTGCTTAAAGATAAACTTTGCTTTACAGTTGTATCTAAATATGATTTACCCTCGGAAGTGTACTTCGTTAATCTTGCAAACGCACCTGAAAGAGAATCCGATAAAGTTATAGATAGAACCCCCACACCCGATTATTGGTGTGAACACGGCTTCATGCACCCCCATGATTTGGGCGGTGGTTGCCACTCTGATTACTGCTTGGGCTATTACTGCCCGCACGGACAGTATTATTACAACTATAACGGTGACGACTGCAACAGTGGCAACTGCTATTATCACTGTGAACACGGTTACTTTCACCCTGGATACATGGGCTTTGACTGCCATTATGAATATTGCTCTTCAACCCCTAAAGATAATGAGGACGCGTGCGAACTTAGCTGTGAAGCTGAATGCTTTTGCGACAGGGATAATGACGGCGAATGCGAACTTGGCTGTGAAGCTGAATGCTTTTGCGATACAGGCAATGAGGATAATGAGGACGCTTGCGAATTTGGATGCAACGCTGAATGCTTCTTTTTTTGGGAAACAGGCAATTTTTGCAACAGCAAACCTGAAGAACCCGCGCCCTTAAGTTCCGCTAAACTTTCCGCGCCTCAGATGTCTGCGCCGTCTGACAATTATGTCATTATTACAATTGAGTGTTCGGAATTTTTCTATATCTATGCAGATAATCCAGGTCTTCTTGACGCTTTAGGTTCTGGTCTTTTTCCATTGGAAATTGACTTCGGGCTGTTCACTGTTGCTTTCTGGGATTATGAGTTTTCTCTTCACCTGTTAGAGGGTCTCCCTTTTTCTTTTTTGCGCTTTGATCGCATTACGGGAAGCATTAGTGTTGCGCAATACAATCATATTGCCTCTTGGTCGGCAAGGTGTTATGTGGGCTTCTCTGTCCCCTGGGACGGTCTTCATTCTTATAAGGGGTCTTACTTTTTCTATACTATAGACGATGATGCGCACCTTTTATCTGAAAGGGATTTTGTCTATTCGTTCCATTTCCTCACAGAACCTGAGGAATCCGCGCCGTCCCCCACCCCCGGTATCACATTCAGCCTTCGTTCTCCTTCTGCCCCTGTTCCTGCGGGACTTGCTACAAAGCTGATTAATGAAAATCCAGCCTTGTCTATTCGTTTTTTTTCTCATAGCAGCAGCTTCCCTTCTTTCTGGACTTACACTCGTTCGTATGCTGTCAGTGTAGCCCCTTACCAAGGCAGTTCTACTAGAGAGGTGCTTTTGACTGATATTTTTGTTCCTCTCAGTTTGGAAAGGCTTAATCGTTTAAACGGCGGTTCGTTTCGCGTAGAGATTCGCGTAGATTGGTTTATTACTGGTATTCCCCCAAGTTACTATCATTACTTCACTGTCGGAACTACGCCCAATACGCAGTTTAATCCAAGCCATTTAACTTATTCGTTGCAATTTCCCCCCGCTGTAGAACTTCCCCCTAACCCTGAAAAAGAGGGGCATACCTTTATTGGTTGGTTTCTAAATGAGGATTTGACTGTTCCCTATTCGGGGCAACTTATATATGAAGACACTGAACTTTTTGCAGGTTGGCAGATTCTCTCTTTCACCGTATCGTTTAATGTTGACGGCGGTTCTGCCGTTTCTTCGCACACGGTAGATTGGAATACCGCAGTGGCAAAGCCTGCCAACCCTGTGAAAAACGGATACACCCTCAACGGTTGGTTTGCCGATTCGGCGCGCACCGTTCCTTACAATTTCAATACACCTGTAAAATCAGATATAACCCTATACGCAGATTGGGAACCCATTATCCTAACCGTAACTTTTTATTCTAACGGCGCGGTTTATGAAACCGTGGAAGTGCCTTGGGGTGCTACCTTGCAAGAAGCCATAAGTGCCGTGCAAAGTAACTCTACCGTGCTTACTGCAATTTATTCAGACTTCCGCTTAAGTAACCCCGCAAACCCTGCCACCGTGCTGACTTCTAACGCTGTAATTTATGCTGAACTCGGCACTAATGACGGTAGCACAAACGCAAGTTTTTGGGATAGCCTCGGCAATTGGTTTAGTGTTAATTGGCTTGCAATCACCATATGCGCAACGCTACTGCTTGTGGCTTCCTGCGCATCCCTATTTATCGTTGTAAAAAAGAGGTAATTCATATGTTTAAAGTAAGAAAAATCAAAAAGAATTTCAAATTATCACTCACGCTGTTTCTCGCCTTGGCGATAGCAGTTTTAACCTTCGCTTCGGGTTTATCCTCGGCAGGCGAAATATCCACGGCTTCCGCATCCGTTTCTTCCTCGTCCTCGGGCAATACGCTTTCCCTTATGGAAATGAGTAACGATTTCAGCACGCTTGTGGTTCGTGCCACTTACAATAAAACCCTTATTTTCGTGGAAAAAATGTATTTCACTTATAGCAATCCTAACGGCAAAAAACTTGCGGTATCCGATAAAAACAACCCTGACGATTATGTGGTTATTAACCTCACAAACTCAGCAGGCGAATGGGCAAAGGTTTGGGGTTATGTTCGTGAAGAACGCATGGCAGTGCCTAACGATCCATTGGAACGCGTGGAAACCATTACATACCTTGAGATAAATATGTACTGGGAATGGCGCAGGTTTACCAATGACGAAAGCTGGACTGTAACGGTGGATGACGGCTTCGTGGATGCCCCTCTATCGTTCACCTTTGATTCCCGCGATAGAAAAGACGGCGTTATCTTTCACATAGACGGCGTTTATGCTTTGCCCGAAAGATATTACCCGCAAGTGGTTTACGATTGGGAATTCCAAGAAGAGAACCCTGAATTACTTTCTGCAAGAGACAATGTTCTTAGCCAAGCTATTGAAGCGCTTGACACCACCCCTGAGGGTGAACCTCTGCGCCTTAAGCCTGTGCCGATGCAGGGCAACGCAAACAGCAACAGCAACATGAGTAGCAATGCTAATATTGCAGATTTTAGGAAAGTTTCCCTATCTTCAAACCCCGATATTCCGCTTGAGGTTTCGCAAACGGCGGTAGGTATTTTTACGGTTGTAATTGTCGGCATTGCTATAGCCGTTGTCGCAATAGGTGCAGTTGTTGCCTATAACGAACTTAAGCCCGCACCTGTTCTTCCTGAGCTTGCACCGCCCCCGCTTGTTTCTGAACCGCCAAAAGGCTTTGACCCTATGAACCCTGACGACAGACACCCTGACCAGCCTCCTTCCCCTTCGCGTGGGCAAAGGAAAAAGGCTGAAGATTCGGCTAAGGACGCCAATATTACCCCTGATCAAAGAAGAGAACTTGAAAAGCGCAATGAATTCAGTCCTGAAAATGACACGCCCACGGGCAGTAAAATAGTTAAACTTATGCTTGAAACCCCCTCAGGGCTTAAAACAGATGTGTTTGACGAAAACGGCAATGAAATTTATTTAAACCGCGCTACAAATGCGGTGGGTAACGCTAACTTTGCCCTAATAAGCAGAAAGAATAACTTGTTACTTCGCTACGATGCACGCGATAAAAGCATTAGAGATACACTCGGCGACCGCTTCGCTGTTAATGTGGATAACAAGCTTGTGTCTATGGACGGCGTGCAACCTTTTTCTCTCAAAAGCTACGAAGATGCAGTGGTAAAGCTTCAAGATATGAATGTCAACACAAGTTCCGTGGATATTTCGCGCTACCTTTACCGCATGGATGACGAACTTGCCTTAAGCCGTGCCATGATGTTTAAAACCCTTAACACCCGCGTTGGTTTCTTCGCCACAATTGGAAATGCTTTCAGAAATCTTTTTAGTAGCAGAACTGAAAATGTCCGCAATAGCGGTATGCAAACATTCCTTGACTTCCTCACCGTGGCAGGCGTTGCGCTTAGCGGAATCCTGCTTATCCTGTTCACTCTTTGGGTGATACGGCGCGTTAAAACCGTGGGTAAGGCTTAAAAAACTAACACAATATTATGACAAACACCACTACAAACAAAACTAAAAAGTGCGCTAAATGCGGTAAGCCCATAGCCCCGCAGTACACATACTGCTTCCGTTGTAACGAAAGAAGCAAGCAAGCCTCATTTAGCGCGCCCCTTTCGGGGGCAAACACTTCCGCCCGCTATCCGAATGGCAGGACGCTATCCACCCGCGATGAACATTTGCCCCAAGAGTTAAGCAAGGTAAAGGAATTAAAGGATAAGCGTTGGGTTGCGGTAG
>WQYD01000059.1 GCA_009781445.1 Bacillota bacterium
AGCAAAAAAGAATTTCCGCGGGCGCGATAACCTTATAAAAAAATAAAACAGTCTAAACGGGATAACAATAACCCATGCACTATTAACGCTAACTTCATATTTACGGTTCAAAACCGCTAAACCCACTTGGCAATATTCCAATATAGCCTGCGCGTGTTTAGTTGGTTTTTACCTCGTAAATATTTTGTTATCATTTAATGTATTTGTTCATTGTTTCCTTAAATTTACACATTAACCTCAAAGGAGTACACAATGCCATTCAAAAAGGAAAAAATCAGAAACATAGCCCTAATCGGGCATAGCGGTGAGGGAAAAACCTCACTTTTGGAAGCGATTTTATTTTCGCTTAAAGCCACCGACAGGCTTGGTAAGGTAGATGACGGCAACACAGTTTCCGATCATGATCAAGAGGAAATTAACAGAAAGATTTCAATAAGCCTTTCGCTTGCGAACGCAAACTACAAGGATATTAAAATCAATTTGCTTGATACCCCCGGTTTTTTTGATTTTGAGGGCGAAATGGTTTCCGCATTAACGGTTGCGGATTCGGCGATTATCGTTACCACTGCTTCGGGCGGTGTTTCGGTGGGCGCGGAAAAGGCTATTGAATATTGCGCTGAAAAAAATATTCCGTGTTTGCTTTTCGTGAACGGAATCAATAAAGAAAATTCAGATTTTTACAAAACGCTTGAAGCGTTTAAAGAAAAATACCCCGGCAAGATTTTGCCTATAAGCCTTCCTATTATTGAGGGCGGAAAGCCAGCGGGCTTCGTGGATGTCCTTGATAAAAAGGCATATAAGCAAGGCGCGGAAATCGCTATTCCTGCAAGCCTTTCCGCACAGGTGGAAGAAGCTAACGGAACATTGCTTGAAATGGCGGCGGAATCAGACGAAGCCTTGCTTGAAAAGTTCTTCGGCGGTGAGGAATTAACCACAGCAGAAAAGAAACTTGGTGTTAAGAACAGATTTAAATCCGCAGATTTCATTCCCGTAATGGCAGGCGTGGCGGTTGCCCCTGTGGAACTTTCGGGCTTGTGTGATTATATTGAAGCCATATTCCCCTCAGCAGGGGACGGCAGAGGCGCAGGCTACACCGCGTCAGACGGTAGCCAAAAGCAAATGCTTGTGTCTGAGGACGGCAAATTTGCGGCGCAGGTTTTTAAATCCGTGGCAGATCAATTCGGTAAACTTTCCTTATTTAAAGTTGTGCGCGGTAAAATTTCTTCGGGTATGCAGGTTTATAATTCCAATGCTGAGGAAAGCGAAAAAATTGCCTCAATGTACATAATCCGCGGAAAAAAGCAGGACGGTGCAGACGAACTTTTTGCAGGGGACATGGGCGCGCTTGCAAAATTAAATTACACCTCAACGGGCGATACGCTTTGCGATACCTCAGAAAAAATTACCTTTAACCCTATTGAATTCCCTGCCCCTGTTATCTCTCTTGCCGTTTGCGCCCAAGAAAAAGGCGCGGAAGAAAAAGTGGTTGCAGGTTTAACAAAATTGCTTGACGAAGATTCAACTTTCCGCCTTGAAAAAAATATTGAAACTGGCGAAATGTTAATCAGCGGTCTTGGTGAAAGCCAGCTTGATATTCTTTGCAAAAAACTTAAGAATAAATTTAAAGTGGGCGCAACTCTGCAAGCACCGAAAATCCCCTACCGCGAAACAGTTAAGAAGAGTGTGGAACAGCAAGGCAAGCACAAAAAGCAATCAGGCGGACACGGACAATACGGCGATGTGCATATCCGCTTTGAACCGCTTTACGAAGGTGATTTTGAATTTGCAGACGAAATTGTGGGCGGTGTTGTTCCCAAGAATTATATCCCTGCCGTGGAAAAAGGGCTTAGGGAAAGTATCGTGAAAGGCGTGCTTGCGGGCTACCCTGTTACGGGGCTTAAAGCCACACTTTTCTTCGGAAGCTACCACGATGTGGATTCCTCAGAAATGAGTTTCAAACTTGCCGCAGGCATTGCGTACAGAGAGGGATTACCCAAGGCAAGCCCTGTTCTTCTTGAACCGATTATGAGTGTGAAAGTTACCGTGCCTGAAAACTACATGGGCGATATTATGGGCGATATGAACAAACGGCGCGGAAGAATCCTCGGCATGGATTCGCACAACGGAAAGACGGTTATTAACGCCGAAGCCCCCCATGTGGAAATGGCGCGCTACGCAACCGATTTGCGTTCTATGACGCAAGGCAGAGGCAAGTTCGGAATGGAATTTAGCCGTTATGAAGAAGTGCCTGCTTTGTCTGCACAAAAGATAATTGAAGAGTACAAAAAAGCCCAAGCTTCAAATGCTTAATGCAACAAAAATTTGTAAATAAAATCCTTACATTTGCCACCTCTCTCATTGTTGAAAAGGGTGGCAATGTTCTATACGAAAGCAGTGAAAGCGGAATAAAATCCGCCCTTTGGCTTTATAAAAATAAGCCTGAAATTTTAAACGGCGCAAGCGTTTACGATAAGGTTATAGGCAAGGCAGTGGCATCAATTTTCATAGCAGGAAAAGCCTCATTTATATACGGTTTAACCATGAGTAAATCTGCCGTTAAATTGCTTGAATTTCACAAAATTTCATATGTTTTTGGCACTCTTGTGCCTGAAATTTATAACCGCGCACGCACCGCGCTTTGCCCTATGGAACAGCTTGTTTTTAATGCCGTTTCTGCAAGCGATTCAGTTAAGTTGATAGAGGAAAAATTTAATGATTGAACTAAAAAATATCACCAAAATTTACAAGGATAAGAAGGGGCGCGAGGTTCACGCGCTTAACGGCGTATCATATAAATTTCCCAAAACAGGATTGATTTTTTTGGTGGGAAAAAGCGGTAGCGGAAAGTCTACCATGCTTAATATTTTAGGGCTTCTTGACGCGTATACTGAGGGCAATCTTTTGATAGGCGGGAAGGACAGCGCCACCCTTTCCGCACGCGAACGCGACACTTACAGGGCATTAAATATCGGCTTTGTTTTTCAAGATTTTCATATAATTGAAAAGTACACAATCTCACAAAACATATCTCTCGCGCTTGAAATTTCTAACCAAGAGGCAAGCAAAGAGCAGATTACTTCCGCCCTTGAAAAGGTGGGTTTAGCTGGATTTGAGAACCGCTTTGCGCACCGAATCAGTGGCGGGCAAAAGCAACGCGTGGCGATTGCACGCGCTATCGTAAAGTCCCCTGCCGTCATTCTTGCAGACGAACCCACAGGGAATCTTGACAGCGTAACAAGCGGTGAAATCTTTACCCTTTTAAGAGAACTTGCTAAGGAAAGCCTTGTGATAGTTATCTCTCACGACACGGAATCCGCCCATAAATATGCAGAACAAATTGTGGAACTTGAGGATGGAAAAATTAAAGAAATAATTAGCGGTGGTGGCTATACCGAAACCGTGCATTTATCTTCAAACGCGGTAGACGGCGAAGAAATCAATAAACTTATCAGCGAAAACAAAAGGGTTATTATAGTTAAAAAAACTGAACTGCCCAAAGAGGCAGAACCGTGGCAGGCGCACCCTGTAGATCTCTCTAAAAAAACGCGCCTGCCCCTTAAATCCTCATTTAAAATAACCATGCTTTCAGTGAAAGCTAAGTGGATTCGCATGGTTTTTACCGTGCTTCTTTCCATGTTTTCCATTGCCTTTTTTGGCTTTGCAGATATGGTTGCACAGTACAGCACGGTGGGCATTTTGGCGCAAGAACTTGAGAGAAGTGAGTTGCCCTTCGTCCCTGTTGCGCTAATGGAAACTAAGGATTATTCAGTTCTTCAAGTAAGGGAAAAATGCACGGTTGATAAGGAAAGCCTTGATAGGTTTCGCCAAACTGGATTGGAATTTGCAGAACAGTACAGCTTTAGCCGTGTAGTCCCCCTAAGCCTTGCCACCCCATTTCCTGATACGAGGATTGCACGCCATTTGTGGGACGATAAGATAAACGGTGTAATTGAAACGCCGAATGCGGAATTTTTAGGGCTTAATGTGGTGGGGGATTTTCCCCAAAACACCAATGAAGTAATGATAACCAATTATATGCTTGAGATTTATAAAAGGTTTGGTGCAAAACTTTGGACTGGCGAAGAATGGACTGAAACCGCCATAAATTCCTTTGAAGATATACGGGGCGGAATCGTGCCTACATGGAGTGAGGTATTGAGGGTAAAAATTGTGGGAATGGTTGAATTTGATTTGTCCTTATTTGAACAGCTTGCAGAACTTGCACTTACTTCCAATAGGATTACAGACGAAATCCGCGCCCTTCTTCCCCAAGTGCAGTCCGCCAAAACCACTCACCTCAATAATTATTTTGCCCTGCCGGGGTTTTTTAAAGGGCAAGAAGCAGGTTATAGAACTGTGGACGGGGCGATTTTTGATCTCACACTTACCCTGCCGAACGAAGAAAACACCACAGGTATAACGGTTGAAGGGGGTATGTTTCACATTTACGGCGAAAGTTTTTTCTCGCCCACAGCACTGCACCCCTCTTGGCTTCCCCCAGCTAATCCAATCACAAGTTTTAACACTGTAAACTTTAAATCAGCCAACCTTAAGGGCAGGCAGGTGGTTATGTCTATCATGCTACTTTTGGAACTTATCCCCGAAGAACTGCACGAAAATTATTTTGATTTAATTGCAGACGGCGGTGCTTATATTGATTTTTACATGGGTGAAAAGCACCTCGGCGAATTTGAAATAATTGCAACCTATCAAACGGATCATAATTTAAACCAACGGACATTTTATCCAAGTCTTGAATTTTATGAGTTTTTTTCAAGCGGTTTTCCCGAAGCCGAACCCGTTAGCCCTAATATAATTTTAGTGCCTGCGGTAACCGCACCCCAACGCTTGAATGTGCTTAACCGCATTGAAAGCCTTGGCACATGGGGCGGGTTAGACGAATTCGGCGAACAAACCACCCTAAGTTTTGCGCTGTGGGGCGGTAGCGCGCAATTGATATATCATATAGATAATATGTTTTCCTTATTTATATCCGTGTTCCGCCTTGCCTCGCTTTTGTTTGCTGTGTTCGCCATGCTTATCACATATTCGTTTATTGCAGGTTCAATTAAAGCCCGCAAGCGCGATATCGGCATTTTGCGTTCACTGGGCGCAAGCCAAAAGGATATTGCAGGGGTGTTTATCACTGAGGGCGCAATTATTGCCGTGCTTAAAATCATTTTTTCGTCCTTACTGCTATATCTTGGCTTTGTGCTTTTGAACCGCTTCTTTATATCAAAACTTGGCTACATTGCTGAAACTTACACGCTTGTTAGCTTCACCTTTAGGCAAGTTCTGTTAATGGGGGCGGTAACTATTGCAGGTGTAGCAATGTCTATATTCCTGCCGATTTTGCAAATTGCAAGAAAGCAACCTGTGGAAGTAATCAGAGAGGTAACAACTTAAACCGCAAAAAACACTCAACTTATATTTATGAATTACAGAATCAATAAAAAGAACAACGATAAAATTTCCGCCCTTGCGTTCGGTTGCATGAGGTTTCCTAAATGCGATAGCGAAGCCGAACAAATGATAATGACTGCAATAGAGAGAGGTGTGAATTTTTACGATACCGCCTATGTGTACGGAAACAGCGAAGAAAGGCTTGGCGCAATTTTAAAGAAGAACAATATCCGCAGTAAAATCTTTCTTGCCACAAAGCTACCCACCTATCTAATTAAAACCTTTGAGGATTTTGATAAGATTTTTGAAAGGCAACTATCGCGCTTGCAAACTGATTATATTGATTACTATTTTATACATAATGTAACCGATCTTGCCATTTGGGAAAGGCTGATTTCTCTTGGCGCGCATGAGTGGATTGAGAAGAAAAAGGCAGAGGGAAAAATTAAAAATATCGGCGTTTCGTACCACGGCGGAAAGGAAGAATTTATTAAAATAATTGATTCCTACCCTTGGGAATTTACCATGCTTCAATATAATTATGCAGACGAAAATAACCAAGCAGGCAAAAGCGGATTTGATTATGCGGTGGCAAAAGGTATCCCTGTTTTAATAATGGAACCCTTAAAAGGCGGGCAACTAACGAACGCTTTGCCCCAATCTGTTAAGGATATTTTCACTAAAGAAAACCAAACCCGCACACTTGCAGATTGGGCTTTAAGGTGGGTACTTAACCACGAAAACGCATTAACGGTGCTATCGGGAATGGGTTCTTTAAGCATGGTAGAAGAGAATATAATCACCGCAAACGAAGCCACCGCGAACTCACTTTCCGAAAGCGAACTTAAAATGTTCAAAGAGGTGAAAACTGAATTGGTGGGCAAAATTGCCGTGCCTTGCACGGGGTGCGGTTACTGTATGCCCTGCCCAAAAGGTGTAGACATTCCAAGCTGTTTCGGTGCGTACAATAACATTGCGCTTAGCGGAAAAAAGAGTGCGCTGTTCAATTATATTAACGACACAACTTTAAAGCAAAACCCCACAAACGCAGGCAACTGCAACTCTTGCAAAGCCTGTGAAAAGAGGTGTCCTCAATTTATTGCTATTGCAGACGAACTTAAAAAAGTTAAAAAATCATTTGAAAAACTGCCGTATAAAATTGCGAAAGTTCTTGTAAGAAAAAAAGTGCTTAAAGGAAAAATATAGAATGTTAAAAGAAAAACTTGTGCTTGGCTACATAAATAATAACACTTATATTCTAAGCGGAAATAACAAAGACGCCGTGATAATTGACCCTGCAAGAAATGCGCCAAAGATTCTAAGCGCATTAAATTCGCTTGGGCTAACCGCCAAATATTTACTGCTTACTCATGGGCATTTTGATCATGTGGGGGCGGTTAAAGATTTGCAGGACATGGGTGCAAAAGCATATTTACACAAGGAAGATTTACAGCAAATTGATCCTTCGCGTTGCAAAGAATTTGTGCCTGATAATTTTTTAAATGACGGCGAAACGCTTGATTTGGCAGGGCTAAAAATTAAGGTTATCCACACCCCTGGGCATACTTCTGGAAGTGTTTGTTTCCTTATTGATAATATGCTTTTTTCAGGCGACACCCTCTTTTCAGGCGATATCGGAAGAACGGATTTCCCCACAGGAAACCAAGCCCAAATAGTTAAAAGCATAAAAGAAAAACTTTACACTCTACCTGACGATACCATAGTTTATCCAGGGCATGAAGAAGAAACAACTATAGGAAAAGAGGCAATTTCAAATTACTGCGTAAGAAGATAAAATCAAAAAAACATATGCTTAAAATGCAAAAATTGCAAATTAGTGGCATATGTTTTTATTTTTGTTTACATATGTTTTTGATTTTTCTCACATATGTTTTTGCCAATTTTGAAAGGTAAAATTTTTAAGTATTTTTAATGGTTAGATTCCGCTAATAAACCGCTTAAGCCTTACCAATGCTTCCTTTAAAGATTCCATTGAATAAGCGTAAGCGCATCTAAAATGCCCCTCACCGCTTTCGCCGAAAACCGAACCGGGAACAACTGCAAGCCTCTCTTGCTTTAGAAGTTTTGCGCAAAAATCTTCCGAACTCATGCCGAATTTTTTAATGGACGGAAACAGGTAAAATGCGCCCTTTGCCTCATAGCAATCCATGCCCATTTCTCTAAGTTCTTTAAGCATAAACCGCCTGCGTCCGTCATATTCCTTGCGCATTAATTCCACATTTGCCATGCCGTTTTTAAGTGCCTCAATTCCGCCGTATTGCGAAGCCGTGGGGGCGCACATAATTGTGTATTGGTGGATCTTAGTCATGGCGGAAATAATTGCCTCACTACCGCAGGCAAAGCCCAAACGCCAACCCGTCATAGCGAATGCTTTAGAGAATCCGTTAAGCACAACCGTGTTCTCACGCATACCCTCAAGGGAAGCAATGCTTATATGTTTGGCATCACCGTAAATTAGTTCAGAGTAAATTTCATCACTGATAACCGCAATATTTTTGCCCCTTAGCACGGTGGCAATTTCCTCAAGTTCCTTTAGCCCTATCACCGCGCCCGTGGGGTTGTTCGGATAGCTTATTAGGATAGCTTTGGTTTTTTTCGTTATTCGTTTTTCAATATCTTTCGCCGTAACTTTAAAATCGTTTTTTGCACTTGTGGGAACGGAAACGGGAATCCCCCCCGCCATAATCACGCAGGGTTTATATGCCACAAAGCAAGGTTCAATAACTAAAACTTCGTCACCTTTATTTATCAGTGCGCGCAGTGCAATGTCTATCCCTTCACTTGCGCCAACCGTAACAAGCACCTCAGTTTTAGGGCAATAATCAAGATTGTATTTCTTCATGTACTTGCTTATACCGCGCCTTAAATCAAGCATACCTGCATTCGCTGTGTACGCTGTGCGCCGTTTTTCAAATGAAAAAATTGCCTCTTCGCGAATATGCCAAGGCGTGGCAAAATCAGGTTCGCCCACACCCAAGGAAACCACATTATCCATTTCGGAAACCAAATCAAAAAATTTGCGGATTCCCGAAAACGGCAAATCGTTTATCGTTTGCGAAATCAAATTTTTCATGGTGAAATCAGCTGTCTTTCGCCTGCGCCCTCTTTGTCGTTAAAAATGATTCCGTGATCTTTGTACTTCTTTAGCACGAAATGCGTGGCGGTGCTTAAAATGGAATCAAGAGGTGCAAGTTTATCCGAAACAAAGCCCGCAACCTCACCAAGAGTTCTGCCCTCAATTATCACAGCCAAATCGTACGCGCCACTCATTAAATAAGTCGCTTTTACTTCGCTGAACTTATAAATCCTTTCGGCAATTCGGCTAAACCCTTCGCCCCTTGACGGCGTAACCTTAACTTCAATAAGCGCGGTAATTTTCTTATCGTCTTCGCGTTCCCAATTAACGAACGCGCCGTAACCGCAAATCACCTTTTCGTCCTCAAGTTTCTTAATTTCACTTGCCACTTCGCTTTCTTTCGCACCGATAAGAACGGCAATTTCACCCGCCGTTAGCTTTGCATTTTTTTCAAGCAAATTAAGAATATCTTTTCTTGAAACTTTCATAAAACCACCCCCGATTATCCTCATGATAATCTGTAATGATAATTTTATCAAAGCCGTAAGAAAAAATCAACTTAATATTTGGTTTGATATTTTTGGATACTATTTCTTTTTAAAGCGCGCCAAAGGGCGGGCAACCCGAATTTCCGTTATGCCTGCAGCCGCAATCATTATCGCAGTTTCTGTTCTGCAATAAGCTAAGTATCAAAATCAGCATAAGCGCATCAGAGTTGCAATCATTATCGCAGTTCCCCATAAGTAGCACGGCAACCAAAAGTAGCATTGTGTTGTTCATAATTCCCCCCTCTTTCGCCGTTTCCGACA
>WQYD01000060.1 GCA_009781445.1 Bacillota bacterium
GCGAGAATATTTGCTATAATTTCTTATATTCCCACTGTGGTATTTGTGCCAATTACTCTAGCGCAGATATTCTTAGGTAATTTTATTACAATGATAATTGTGCTGTGTGTTTGCTTGGGCTTTGCATTGTGTACTAGTTTGGTTGCAAGTATAAAATATCACAAGCACGGACGCGAAAATGCTTTTGATAGATTTTACTACAGGGGTTTTCGTATTTCGCAATCTATTTTTGAATCTATTTTTGGATTCATTATTGCTATATTTGCAAGTAATGACGAAAAAAGCAGAAAGCCTGCCAAAACAACAGATTTGGGTAGCGGTTACATTAAACAAAACGAATACGGCAATTATGATATGTATGTAGGGAATGAAACTTCGGGCTACACTAAAACCTCGCTTAAGGATTATAATCCACATAGTGGCGAAGCATCAGATTATAAAGGCAATAAATATAAAGTAGATTAGCGTATCATTTTCCCTCTTCCCCAACAAAAAACACCCCTCAGATAGCTGAGGGGTGTTTTTTGTTGGTTGTTGATTGGTGTTCCCCCGCCTTACCCCAAGCTACGCTACCGCTTGCATGGGGTTATGCACATTTCACCCCTTTGGGGTTCTATTTGGATTACTAATTGTTATTCCTCGTCCTTATTGCCTTTACCTTTAATCTGCTTTATCTTTTCTCGCTGGATTTCGGGAATGGATTTTTTGGTTCGGTAATTAATAATTCTATCTGCTCGGGATAGACTTTGCCAATGTCGGCAAATTCTAAATTTGCCACTTTTGACGGGATTTGCCGACATCGGCAAATCCCATATATCTGCCTGTCCCCTCGCCCTAAGTGGTGTTTTTATCAATTTGCCGAGGTCGGCAAAATGATAGTGTTGGTTGAGGTATGGGTGTAGTGCGTGCGCTTAGCTATGCCGTGGATTGCACCCACGGTTATGCACATCCTGCCCGCTTCGGGGCAGTTACGGATTTTATCCTACACTTGCTGTAAGGCAAATATCGTTGCCTTTGCGCAATAAGCGGACTATGTCCGCCAATTGCCAATGCAATATCATCACGAAGTAATATCATTTTTCCGCAGGAAAAATATCACCGCGTAGCTAAATATCCCTAAGCCTCTTCTTGTACCTCTCTATCTTCTCGTACTTGCCGTCCTCAAAGATTTTTGTGAGTTCTTTAATTTGCGCACGGTTTTTTGCGCTTAGGTTTTTGGGAATATCTATGATTATTTTTACATATAAATCGCCTGAATTTTCGCGCCCTAAAATTCTAAAGCCTCTGCCTTTTACGCGGATAATTTGCCCATCTTGCACCCCGTCTGGAATGTTAATTTCTACTTCGCTTGTCATGGTGGGGATTTTTATATTCGCGCCCAAAACTGCGTCAAGCACGCTGATTGGCAAATCCATTTTAAGATCGTTGCCTTCACGAATGAAAAGCGGGTGGTTGCTAACATAGAACACAATTACAAGGTTTCCGTTTGCCCCCGATTGCGCGCTTGCCGAACCTTCGCCACGCAATACATATGTTTGATTGTTATTTACGCCCGCAGGAATGTTCACTTTTACGGTTCTTGTAACCTTGCTTCTTGCCTTGCCTCTGCAATCGGGGCAAATTTCTGTGATAATTTTTCCTTGCCCGCCACACATATTGCAGGGGACTTCCGTACTCATAACGCCAAGCACACTTCTGATATTTTTAATGGTTCTTCCCCTGCCACCGCAATCTGTGCAGGTTTTAAACGCTGTGCCTTTGCTTGCGCCCGAACCGTTGCAGTGCGAACATTTTTCCACACGGGAATATGTAATCTCTTTTTCAATTCCCGTGAAGGCTTCTTTAAAACTCAGTGAAAGCGGAACTTCCACATCTTCCCCTGGGCGGTTCGGATCAGCCTGACGCCTACCGCCCCCGCCTGCGAACACATTGAATATATCGTTAAACATATCCCCCATGCCACCAAAACCACCGCCGAATCCCGAAAAGCCACCCCCACCGCCATGGAAGGGGTTTTGAGGTTCTTCCGAACCTGTTCGGTCATATGTGTCCTTTTTTTGAGGATCAGAAAGCACATCGTAAGCGTGCTGAATTTCCTTGAACTTTGCTTCCGCTTGCGCCTTTTCGCTTTCACTTTTTGTGGCGAAAACATCGGGGTGGTGCTTTTTTGCCAAAGCGCGGTAAGCAGACTTAATTTCATCTGCCCCCGCGCTTCTTTGGATACCGAGAGTTTTATAATAATCTTGTTGCATGAGAGGTTTTTAGTTATGGGTTAGAGGTTACGAGTTACTAAGTGGGGAATATTTTTGTTTAGATACGAGAGACGAGAGACGAGATACGAGTGGTGGATTTTAAATTTCATTATTGTTTAATCCATAATTCTAAATTCTGAATTAGAATAATTCCATATCTCGTCTCTTGTCTCTCGTCTCTCGTCTCTATTCTTAATGGCATTTAGAATCCGCACTATTTCTTAATTGATATCGTCTGGATTCACATTGATTGTGGGTTCGCCGTCTTGATCGCTTCCGCCTTCGGGGTTTGCGTTTTGGTAAAGTTTAGTGAAAATCGGATTAGATATTTTGCTTAACTCTTCCGTGATTTCTTTCACTTGTTCTGCCGTTTCTGCCTTTTCAAGTTTTTCTTTTGCGTCTTTACCCGCGTTTTCAAGGATTGTTTTTTCTTCCTCTGTAACCTTATCTGCGTTTTCGCTTAAGAATTTATCTACCGCGAGAATAAGCTGTTCGCACATATTTTTCATTTCAATAAGTTCTTTGAATTTCTTATCCTCTTCCGCGTGCATTTCGGCTTCTTTAATTGCCTTATCAATATCTTCTTGCGTGAGGTTTGAGGACGCAGTAATCGTTACATTTGCGGATTTCTTTGTTCCCAAATCCATTGCGGATACGGATACGATTCCGTTGGCGTCTATATTAAATGAAACCTCTATTTGCGGAACGCCCTTGGGTGCGGGGGGTATGCCTGAAAGTTCAAATCTGCCGATTGTTTTATTGTCCGAAGCCCTTGTGCGTTCGCCTTGCAACACATGAATGTCTACAGAGGGTTGCATATCGGCGGCGGTTGAAAACACCTTGGATTTCTTGGTGGGAATGGTGGTATTTTTTTCAATAAGCACCGTGCAAACACCGCCAAGCGTTTCAATTCCGAGTGAAAGAGGCGTAACATCAAGCAACACAACATCCTTAACATCACCGCCGAGAACGCCTGCTTGAATCGCCGCGCCGAGGGCGACACATTCATCGGGATTGATTCCCTTGTAAGGTTCTTTGCCTGTGGCATTGCGAACCGCGTCCACAACCGCAGGAATCCTTGTTGAACCGCCCACCAAGATAACCTTATCAAGATCACTTGCTTTTAGCTTTGCGTCCGCAAGGGATTTAAGCATGGGGGAAACCGTGTTTTTAACCAAATCTGCGGTTAAATCGTCAAACTTTGCTTTCGTGAGATCTATATCAATATGAAGAGGCCCATTTTGATTAACCGTGATAAACGGAAGATTGATATTTGTTTTCGTTACGCCCGATAGTTCAATTTTCGCTTTTTCAGACGCTTCCTTAACGCGTTGCATTGCGGTTTTATCCTTAGAAATATCCACGCCCGAATTATTCTTAAATTCCGCCACAATATGGTTCATAATGCGCTTGTCAAAATCGTCACCGCCAAGTTTTGTGTCGCCACTTGTGGAAAGCACTTCAAAAACGCCGTCCCCGATTTCAAGGATAGACACATCAAATGTTCCACCGCCAAGATCGTAAATCAAGATTTTTTGGGATTTCTTTTCTTCCCTATCCAAGCCGTACGCAAGTGCCGCCGCGGTGGGTTCGTTGATAATCCTTAGCACTTCAAGCCCTGCGATTTTACCTGCGTCCTTGGTTGCTTGGCGTTGAGAATCCGAGAAATATGCAGGCACTGTGATAACCGCTTGAGTTACAGTGCGCCCAAGATATGCTTCGGCATCTGCCTTTAATTTTTGTAAAATCATTGCGGAAATTTCGGGTGCGGTGTAATTTTTATCACCGATTTTTACCTTTGCGGTTGTACCCATTTCACGCTTGATAGACGCAATCGTCCTATCAGGGTTAACGATAGCTTGCCTTTTGGCAACCTGCCCCACAAGCCTTTCGCCGTCCTTTGAAAACGCTACGACAGACGGGGTGGTTCTTGCACCTTCCGCATTTTGGATTATCATGGGTTCGCCGTTTTCCATAACTGCTACGCATGAGTTAGTTGTTCCGAGGTCAATTCCTATTATTTTTGCCATTTTTATATACTCCTTATTTTTTAGTGTTTAGTGATTTGTGATTATTTAATTCAGAATTATGAATTCAGAATTCAGAATTGTGGAATTTGTTTTTAAGTACGAAGTACAAGGTACGAAGTACGAATTGAGGACTAATTAACTAATAATGATATTTAGATTCCTTCCCTGCATCCTGCAACCTGCAACCTGCAACCTCAATAATGAGATTTAGATTCCTTCCCTATGCCCTATGCCCTATTCCCTATTCCCTAACATGGAACAAGTTCCATGTTACTATTCCGCCACTTTCACAAGCGCGTACCTAATAACTTTACCGTTAAAAAGGTATCCGTTTTGAAAGACTGCCGTAATTTTACCGCTGTTTTCTTTGTCCTCTTCCGTCATAATTGCGTTATGCAGATTAGGATCAAAGATTTCACCGAGGGCGGGGATTTCTGCTATGTTGAACTTGGTTAACGAAGAAGTGATTTGCTTTTTAATAAGGTTTAGCCCTTCACTTACTTTCGCGTCAGATTCGCCCATAATCGCTAACGCTTGGTTTACTGAATCAAGCGCGGGTAAAAATGAAAGTATCGCTTCAATAAGCCCGTTTTCGCGTTCAATTTTAGCGGTTTCTTGGTTTCTTCTCTTGTAATTCTCGTAATCCGCACGGCACCTAAGCATTGAATCCTTAATTTGTTCAATTTCGCTAAGTTTTGCTATGCAACCCTCGCACTCGTTTGGTTCTTGTGTTTGGGCATTTTCTGTAGCCGTGGCTACAGAATCGGTTATGTTTTCGTCAATTTTCTTCTTTGCCATTGTCTTCCCTCGCAAGGAAACACACAGTAAATACCATATCGGATAACCGTTAGATTTTTGAGATAAAATCTTCGTAGTTTTTGAAGTTCGTACTGGGGTACGGACGAGGAAAATACGGATATTTTAACCAAAAAGATAATTGGTAGACGATGTGAGTGCTTTCTTGAGTGTCTTTCCTCTTTTTATTTATTTCAATAGATTTGGTGTTTCGGCTAAATGCGATATCTTTTCTGCGTCTTTTTGCCTCCGTCCGCTCGGCTGTACTCCAAGTACAGCCCTCACTGCCTATATCAAAAATCTGCAAGAAAACCTATCCGATTTAGCACGAGTATTTTCAGCGTGTTTCCTTGATTATCGCGCCTATCGTTTCGCCTACATATGATAGAACTGATTTTACTCTTGAATAATCCATTCTCTCTGGCCCTATTACGCCTGCGCTTGCAATTTCTGTGCCGTTCACGGTGTATCTCGCGGTTACTATTGCGCATTTATCCACACCGCCCGTTTCGTCTTTCCCCACTTTCACGGAAAATTCAAAACCGTTGCCGTAATCCATAATTTCTTGAAGTGCTTTCTTATCCTCAATTACCGAAAGAAAGTTTTTAGCAGATTCTATGCTTGCCTCAGGGTAATCAAGAACCTTGTTTCCGCCCTCTGTGATAACATCGGGTTCTGCGTAAGAAATCAAGATTTGCATTACATTATCAAGAAGTTCTTTAAACTCATGAAGCTCTCTTTCCACGCACCTTTTTGCGTTTTTAAGTTCTTCCACCGTCTTGCCTGCAAAGATTTTGTTAATAAGCGTTTCAGCATCGGCAAGAAAATTCGGCGTTGCGTTTTTTAGCTTGATAACCTTATCTTTAAGCACCCCGCTATCAGTGATAACAACCACAAGCGCCTCATTTTTCGTTAAACCCACAAGTTTAATTTCGTTAATAAAAACATGGCTTGCGTTTTTAAGAACGATTACGGAAGCGTAATTTGTTACATCGCTGATAACCTTGGCGGCGGTTTTAACAATGGCTTTGATTTCGCTGAACTTCGCGTTAAAGCCTGCGTCAATAACCATGAGTTCGTTTTTGCTTAAGTTCTTTTTGGGAAGAAATCTTTCCGCATAAAACTTATAAGCAGGTGGCGCAGGAACTCTGCCAGCTGAGGTGTGCGGCTGCATTAAAAAGCCCATATCTTCAAGCGTGGAAAGTTCACTACGAATGGTAGCGGAACTTATATCCTCAAAATATTTATCCTTAATTTCACCGCTTGAAACGGGCGTGGCAGATTTGATATATTCGTCAACCACCGCTTTAAGGATTTTTTGCTTTCTTTCTGATAATTCTTTACCCATTAGCAAACCACAATTTCATTTGTTAGCAATCACACTGTGCGACTGCTAAATCTATTATACCACTATTTTATTCAGTGTCAACAGTTTTTATACAATTTTTTGGAAATTTTTTTAAAGCCAGCATATCATGTAATATGTCCGCAAAAAATTAGCGGAACAAAGAGAGGTAATTATGTCTGTACAAACTTATGTGAAAAATAAAGCGTTCGTTGATATTATTTTGTGTAACGATAAGCACACCGCCGAAACTGAGGAAATCAAATCTTACATTGTGGATATTGAGGTAACCAAAACCCAAAGTTGCCCTTATGTATTCCGTGGTGGCATGCTAACTTATTGCACGCATATCCACAACAAAGTTGGCATTCCAATCCCAAATTTGAAATTTTACGACATTTTGGATAACGGTGTGGAATATGTTTTGGATAGCTTTAGGGTAAACGACAGCCCTGCAACACCCGATATAGACGGCAAGGAAATTTCTTACTATATAAACGAACTTCCGCCAAACGACACGATAACAATTTGCTTTAAAGTAAAGGTTTTATAACAATGGACAAGTGCGCGTGCGCGAAAACTAAGTGCATCACAAATCAATCCTTTTTGGAAATCTGTGCTTGCGAAGAAAAAACTGTGCTAAAAAGCAACACAGTAAAAGCAGAGGTGAGGTGCAAATGCCCTTTCCCCTGCAATCCGTGTTGCTTTTTGTTATTGCTTTGTTGCCTGTGCTACCAAAATCCGTGCTAATAATCACACCAATTTTGCGTAAACGGTTGTATCCCTTTTTATAACAAGGTGCTTTGGTATCTTAATTTTGAAATGCGGGTCTAAAAAGAACCCTTCTACGGTGTACATTCCGTAGACACTTGCGTAGTTTTGCAGGTAATCTAAAACATTGTCGGCATCGCTAAACCTAAGCACCGTTGTGCCTACAGTTGTGCCTTTTGTCCTAAAAGCAATCGTAAGGTCAAATAATTCCGTCCATTTTATTTTAGGAAGTACAGGAATATTTGTATTTACTTGCCCATAATAATATATTGTTTTTGTGTTTGCGCTAAACGGCGTTAATTCCGTTTTTTTCCACACGCCACCCCCTTCGCCGTCCCCGTCCCAATAGTTGGTGGTGTATCCTGTGCTTTGTAACTTGATTTCCGAAAATTTGCCGTCTTTAACCTTTGCTTTAACGGTATAATAAACATCTGCATACGGTATCCAAAATGCTGGGGTATAACTATTTTCTGATAAGCGATATTGAGGCTCAGAGATTTTAACATCAAAAACAAATCCGTCGTCAGTTTTCTCTATATTATCGCAAGTTGCAGTTATCACATTAATCAAATCACCGTAGGCGAACGAGTCCGGCACTTCTGATTTTAACTTTGTGCCGGTGCGCAGATCGTCTGCGCCACCCGTATATGAGTTAAACACAAAACCGTTAATATACCAAACCTCACTAAGATAGTTATCGCTTTTATAATAGCTTCCCCAATAGCTTTGAATCGGCACACCGCTTGCGGTGACTGCGATAGTTTTTTCCAAAAAGGCGCTATATTGTTCTTCAATAGAGAAACCTCTCATTTCGCTTGCCGTTTTGTACGCAATAGATTTTATGGTGTTTATCGCATTAATTTCGCCCCATTGAGCGTATACCGTGGCATCCATAAAAAAGCTGTGCTTTATGGATAGAATATATTCGCTTTCAGGCTGAAAAGCCCAGCCAATAAAAAGTTTGCCATCGCGCTCAGGCGCGCTTACAGCCCCAAATGGCTGACTTGCGATAAAAACTTTGTCAAAATTATTTCCAATGCCACCGTTTAAATCAAATGTAACGGTGTATTCCTCGGGTTTGATTCTGTAATCCGAATAATCATTACTAAAATTGCAGGCAAAAAACACCATTGTCATTAGCAGTAATGCCACAATAAAACACGATATGAGAGTAACTTTTTTCATGCCGTTTAACCCCCTTAGAATAATGCAACAATAAACGCTTAAAGCCATTTACAACTACTATGCACCATAATTATATCAGAAATTACCAATAAAATCAAGAGGGTTCTCTTTTGCCCGCTAAACAACCCCAAAAGAAATTCCAATTTAGTTCATTTCTAATACTTGCCAAAAACTATTGCCGTAAATTATTACTTTTTGCCTCTAACCATAAACCGCCAAATAATGCTTGCAAGCTAAGGGTAAAAGGTGGTATAATTCTTTAAAATCAACTTAAAACACATTGGGGTGTCGCCAAGCGGTAAGGCAACGGACTTTGACTCCGTCACTCGTTGGTTCAAATCCACCCACCCCAGCCAGCAAAAGGGCTAAGTTTCTAAGAAACTTAGCCCTTTTGCAATGAAATTTTTCCTGCGGAAAAGTGAGATTCTTATCAGAATGATATTGCCCTGCTACAAGCAGGCAGTGATATTTGCCTCTTTGAGGCAAGTGGCGGAATTCTTAATCTGAATTAAACCATAATTCGTACTTCGTACCTTGTACTTCGTACTTTTCTATGCCCTATGTCCTATGTCCTATGCCCTTCTCTTCCTCACAACCACAAACAGTATTGCCCCTAAGCCTGCTATTGCTGTGGATATAGCTATTGCGATAGTGAGGGTTTGGGTTGAGGGTGATTGGTGGTTGGTGGTTGGTGATTGGTGGTTGAGGGTTGGTAGTTGGTGATTGGTGGTTGGTGATTGGCTGGTGTTGGTGTTGCCGTTGTTGTTAAGTGCTGAATCTATACTTGATTCAGACTTAGCTACTGGGCTTGGGGCGTTACCGCTTTCACCTGCTGGGATTGGGATAACCTTTAA
>WQYD01000061.1 GCA_009781445.1 Bacillota bacterium
AAATTTATTCCGCAATTTATATTTTATATCTCATATTTTATATTTTTCCACCATTGTGCGCTGTGCGTTGTGCGCTGTGCGCTGAAGAATTGCGCCTCAGTGCGCAATTTTTTTTACTTCCCTCAAAAGTATCTCAACATTCCCCTCATTATTGCACCATCCCACGCTTGCACGCACAGCCCCTTGCTTTAAAGTGTTGATATGGCGGTGGGCAAGGGGGGCGCAGTGAATGCCACTGCGTACAGATATATTTTTTTCTGCCAATATGCTTGCAACTTCTGTTGAGGGCATATTTGCAATATTAAAGGAAACAACGCCGTTAAAATTATCCGAATATAGCTTAATGCCGTTAATCTTTTTAAGTCCGTCAATAAGCAGGGCAGAAAGATTGGCGGTTTTTTTATGAATTTTTTCTTGGTTTTTAAGCGTCCAAATAATTCCCTCTTTAAGCCCCGCGATTCCCAAGGTGTTAAGCGTACCGCTTTCATAGCCTTCAGGGGCTTCGCTTGGCTGAACTAAATCCGCGCCGAATGTGCCTGTGCCACCCAAAATCAGGGGGTTAAGTTTAACCCCGTCTTTAAAATATAGAAATCCTGTGCCTTGCGGGGCGTGCAATCCCTTGTGTCCGCTACTTGCAAGAATATTTACATTTTTATAATCGGTTTTAATGTGTCCTAACGATTGGGCGGTGTCAAGCACAAGGGTTATGCCGTTTCTGTTCGTAAATTCACTAATTTTTTCAGCCTCATGCACTGCGCCTGTTACATTACTCATTTCGCTTAAAACTATTGCTTTTGTATCCTTAGCTACCAATTTAACCACTTCTTTGAGTGTAATCGTGTTTGTTTGCGGTTTTATATAGCGTATTTTAATGTCGCCGTTGTCCTCAAGCATTTTTAAGGGGCGCAGTACGCTGTTGTGTTCAAACACGCTTGTTATCACTTCGCCCTTAAGTTTTAACCCAAAAATCGCAAGGTTAAGAGCCTCGGTGCAGTTTTTAGTAAAGATTACATTGCCGTTTCCTGTTATTTCTTTCACCGAATCTCGCGCTTCCTCAACCAAAAGAGCTGATCTTATTGCGGATTTATGTCCGCTTCTGCCCGCATTTGCGCTTGCCTTAAGTTCGCGCATAACCGCGCTTATAACCGCAGGGGGTTTATACCGCGAAGTAGCCGAATTATCAAAATAAATTTCTCTTTTAAAATCCATTACACACTTTTGCCTTTCAAAACAGTATATTGTAGTAGGCGCGCTAAAATTACGGCTAAAATAACCTTAAAATTAGCGGTTTTGTGCGTAAAAATAAAAAGAGTAAGCAAATATAATGAATACAATGGCGGTTTTTAACTCAAGAAGTGATGCACTAAGGCTTAAATCGGGCATGGATAAGCTGAAAATTGCCACGGCAATTATTAACACACCGCGCAACCAAAATTTAAGTTGCGGGCTTTCGGTTGTTCTTGACGAACATTATAAAAGCAAAGCAGAACATATTGTTATAGCTTTGGGACTCACAAGTTTTCGTGGTTTTTTTGATAAAAATTGATTCTTTTCAGCGCACAGCGCACAGCGCACAACGCACAATGAAGGAATCTAAATCTCATTAAGAGAAAATCTTAATAAATCAATTCCGAAATTTTAGCCGAACCTGCAAGGTGAACGCCAAGGTTCTGCTGTAAGCAGGTTCTTATATTTTATATTTTTCCACCATTGTGCGCTGTGCGTTGTGCGCTGTGCGCTGAAAAACAATTCCGTTCCTACGCCCTTTTTTTAACACTTAAAATTATTTGACATATTCCGCGCGCGTGTGATAATATGGTATACACAAAAGAGGTAAAAGATTATGGATTTGATTCTTGATTATGTAGACACGATTAAGCTTGTATTTTTAGGGATATTTTTATTCTTCATTATTATAGGCGCGCTTATGGGTGCGAAACGCGGTTGGAAAAGAAGCACGCTTCGTATAGGCACGATTATTCTCACAATTATTCTTGCTTTGTTTATTGCCCCTGCAATTTATAATTCCGCAGTTAATGATATTCAGCTTAACAGCTTCGGAATGGAACAAGAGGGTAGCGTAGGCGATTTGCTTGGCGAAATGATAAACGATAATGTGGAAGGTTTTGATGTTAGCGGGCTTTCAACCATTCAGGAATTTGTGCTTAAAGCACCTTCTATGCTTGTTAACCTGTTTATTTTCATTTTCCTGTTTATCGGTTTTTCTTTCATTACTTGGATAATCTTTGCCATTTTAAGCGCGATATTATTTAGAGGTAAAGAAAAAGAACAAAAGCAAATGGGGCAAAAACCCAAAAGAGGACGCCTTATCGGCATGGCAATCGGCGCGCTTCAAGGCTTTTTGATTTGTGCGGTTTTCCTCACACCAGTGGGCGCGATTTCTAACACAGCAAATGTTTTCGTAAAGGGCATTGATAGAACCTTGGTAAGCGGGGACATGGAAGAAATGCTTGACGGTGCAGATGCGATTGTGGAATTTTATTCAAAATCCGCCCCAGGTGCAGTGTACGGCGCGCTTAAACTTGACAGGCTTTTTTACGGATACCTCACAACTGTTAAGGTTGGTGATTATAAAATCAGCCTTGAAAGTTTTGCAGATCTTGGCGCAAAATCCGTGAACATGGGCTTAAGGTGGGCAGATTATATGGATAATAATGACGGCTTTGATGCGGAATCAGACGAAGCCATGATTGCCCTCGCCGATCACACAAAGAAGTTTTTAAATGAATTCTTTGAATTTGACTTAATCAAAATGCTTTTTAACGATCTTGGCAAAGCAATCAGTAACGGTTCTTCCCCCATAAATTTTCAAGAACTTTTTGATGACGAAAACTTGGGCGAAGCAGTGGATTTAACGCTAAACGGGCTTATCGGCGGGCAAGGGCTTGCCAAAAACCTAAAAAATGATCTTAACGAAGTTCTAAATCTTTTCGTTAGCCTTTCAAATGACGGCACATTCTCAATGCTTATGAACATGGGCGAGGGCGACACAAGCCTAACCGAAGCCCAGTATAAATCCGTAGGCAAAGCCATAGACGGCATTCTTGAGCTTAATCTTTTAAAGGATTCCAAGGAATATTGGTTTAATTGGCTTGGCGAAACCATGCTTAGCGGATTCGGCGAAGAAATGGGCGTTGATTTCAACGATGTAAAACTTCACGAATTAAAATGGGAACTCATGGGTACCACCATTTACAGATTGTTCTCTTTAATGGAAAACATGGACAATGAGGAATATGCGGGCAGTATATCAGACGATTTGGTAAGCGTAATTGACTCTCTTGCCGTTCAACCTGAAGAATCACGCATTGAAACCCTTATTGAGGGCGCAGTTAAATCCTTATTGATCGGCATGGATCTTGACGGTGTAGACGCGGATTATCTTTCTGATAAATATTTAAACATTTTTGAAAACGCCAAGAAACTCGGGCTTCTTATTGAACTTGGAATGAAAGACGATGCCTTTGATGCCCTTGAACCAGAAAACTTAAGTGAAGACGATGTGGATTCTATTGATAGCATTCTTGAAGTTTTAAATCATATTCTTGCCGAAAACGACAGCGGAAAACCCGATAATTTCGTGGAAGTTATGAACAAGTTAATCGGCGGAATGATGGGTGTTGAAAGCGTAAACCTTAACAGCATGGCAAATGCGCTTAACGCTTACAAGCTGATTATCAAGGCAAACACAATCGGTGGCGCAGAAAACTTTACCGAAGCGGATTCAGACGAACTTATTGAACTTCTAATGGATGACGGTATTTTGGATATGATTGAAAATCACCTTTCCGAAGAAAACAAAGTGGACATTGATAACAATAAGCCTCTAATCACTTCTTCAATAGCAGACGAAAGAACCAAAATCAACACAGATTCAACCTTATCCGAAACCGAAAAAGCCGAAAAACTTGCACAGCTTGAAAGGATAGAATGGATTCTTGGACTGTAAAAAATCCACAAGAACCCCAAAGGGGTGAAATGTGCATAACCCCATGCAAGCGATAGCGAAGCTTGGGGTAAAGCAAAGAAACGCAGGTAGCAACATAAAACCCACCCTTCTGCCGTTGGCAGAAGGGTGGGTTTTATCTGTGTGAGTTTTGCTTGCTGTACTGTCGTTTAGCCGTGGGTTGTACCCACGGTTATGCATATCCTGCCCGCTTCGGGGCAGTTACGGATTTAAACCTAATATCTTCTTCTTCCATGCCCGCCATGCCCATAATAGTACGGATAATAATAGGGGTAATAATAGTTATAATAATAAGGATAGTAATTCCCCCTGCAAGAACCACAGCTTCCGTACAATTGCGAAAGGATTATCGCTTTAGCTAAATCCGTTTGAGAAAACCCCCCGCCTCTTTGCTGAGGTGCAATATTTATATTTGCCTTGTTTATCACATAAAGTGCCATTTTATTTAGTTCTTCGTCATTAAAGCCGTCCTTGCCGTAAAGGCTTGTTGCTTCGCTTATGTAAGGTTTGATTCTTGTTTCCAAATTATCGTAATTCATAGCTACCGTTTTCCTTATGTAATCATAATATTCTGCGCTTAATGTAAAGGTGATTATTTTTCAGCGCACAACGCACAGCGCACAGCGCACAATGGTGGAATCTAAATCTCATTAAGAATAAACTCTTAATAAAGTAATTCTATAATTCATATTTTTAGTTAAGCCTGTAAGGCGACACCAAGGTTCTGCCAAAGGCAGGTTCTTATATTTTATATTTTATATTTTTGCATCGTTGTACGCTGTTCGCTAAATACTTGTTGATTTGCATAAAACAGTGTATAATTAAACCATGGATTATGTAGCTTTGCGCGAAAAGTTTGCCACAATGCACCCAAACGCAAAGTGTGAGCTTAATTACGAAAATCCTTTTCAGTTGCTTATTGCAGTAATTCTTTCTGCACAGTGTACTGATAAAAGGGTAAACGCCGTAACGCCAAAGCTGTTTAAAACATATAAAACGCCTAATGATTTTGCTGGGCTTCAGCCAAGTGATTTAAAGCCCTATATATTTTCATGCGGGTTTTATAACAGCAAGGCAAAGAGCATAATTGAAACAGCTAAGGCAATTGGGGAATGCTTTGGCGGTGAAGTGCCAAGCACTATAGAAGCACTAACCAAATTGCGCGGTGTAGGGCGCAAGACAGCGTCTGTAGTTGTGTCGGTTGCTTTCGGCGCACCTGCAATCCCTGTAGACACTCATGTGTTCCGCGTGGCAAAAAGGCTTGGGCTATCCCAAGGCAAAACCCCCGAAAAAGTGGAAGCAGATCTTAAAAAAATAATCCCTAAGCAAATGTGGAACGAAGCCCACCACCATATGATTTTCCACGGCAGATACATATGTTTTGCAAGGAAACCAAGGTGTGAGGAATGCCTACTTGCGAATGAATGCAATTCAGCGCACAATGCACAGCGCACAATGATTGATTCTAAATCTCATTATTAGTTAAATAATCCTTGGGTTCGTACTTTGTACTTTGTACTTTGTAACTAAATAAATAATTCCACCATTGTGCGCTGTGCGTTGTGCGCTGTGCGCTGAAATCAAATCCCTAAATTATGTTCCTTGATACTTCAACAATTCATGCAAAAGCAGGTGACGGCGGAGACGGCGGTGTTTCTTTCCACCGCGAAAAATTCGTTATGTTCGGCGGGCCAGACGGCGGTGACGGCGGAAACGGCGGTGATATTTATATTGAGGGCGACCCCTCTTTAAACACGCTTATTTCTTTCAGATACACCAAAAAATTTAGAGCAGGCAATGGCGATAAGGGCGGTATAAAAAATTGTTACGGCAAGCGCGGTTTGGATTGCGTTATAAAAGTTCCGCGTGGCACAATCGTTAAAGACGCGGAAAGCGGTAAGATAATTGCGGATATTTATGAGGATAATAAGCCCGTGTTAATTCTTGAGGGCGGTAAGGGCGGAAGAGGTAACGCAAGGTTTGCAACTGCTGAAAGGCAAGCCCCAGCGTTTTCCGAACTTGGCGAAAAAACAGAAGAAAGGAAGCTTTTTCTTGAACTCAAAACTATAGCAGATGTGGGCATTGCAGGCTTTCCTAATGTGGGAAAATCCACCCTTCTTTCTGTTATAAGTTCGGCGCGCCCCAAAATCGGAAATTATCCTTTCACCACCTTAACCCCCAATCTTGGTGTGGTGGCGGTGGACGACACAAGTTTCGTTTGCGCAGATATCCCCGGGCTGATTGAGGGTGCGTCCGAAGGGCATGGTTTAGGACACGCATTCCTTCGCCACATTGAAAGGGTTAGGCTTATCGTCCATGTTTTAGATATTTCGCCTGCTTCGGGCAGAGAGCCTCTGGACGATTATTTTAAGATAAGGAAAGAACTCACGGCGTACAGTAAAGAACTTGCTTTGCTTCCCGAAATCATAGTTGCAAACAAGACGGATATCACCGAAAACCCGAATAAGATTTGTGAAAAAATTAAGAAGAAAACGGGCAAAGAAGTATACCAAATCAGTGCCGTAACCACAGACGGCATTATAGCTTTAAAACGCGCCATAGCTTCGCTTTTAGCTGAACTTCCGCCCCTAAAACCTATTGAACATGAGCCGTTTGCATATGAAAAAAAGGATATCGGCGAAATTATTATTGAAAAACAAAACAACACATTTTTCGTTTACGGCGGTATGCTTGAAATCTTTGCAAGAAAAGTAGTGCTTAACGATCCCGATAGTTTCCGTTGGTTTCAAAAGGTTTTGAGAGATAAGGGCGTTATCCGAATGCTTAAGGAAAAAGGGCTAAAGAACTTGGACACGGTTAAGATACTTGATATTGAGTTTGAGTACCTTGAATAACGCGAAAGCGTTATTCAGCGCACAATGCACAGCGCACAATGGCGGAATCTAAATCTCATTCAGACAGGCCTTAATAAAAATATTCCATAATTTATATTTTATATTTTATATTTTATATTTCGCAACGATATCTTTTGCCCCTAATCTATTTGACACCCCACCCCGATATAGATTATAATATTCTCATGAAAAAACCATTTTTAACACAAGAAAAAGCAAACGAAATTATTTCAAAAATCCCCACACCTTTTCATGTTTACCACGAAAAGGGGATTAAAGATAACGCAAAAGAACTTCTAAATGCGTTTAGTTGGAATAAGGGATTTAAGGAATTTTTTGCAGTAAAGGCAACCCCTTCGCCTGCGGTTTTGCGCTTGCTTGCTTCGCTTGGTTGCGGGCTTGATTGTTCGTCTTACACCGAACTTTTAATGGCAGAAAAACTTGGCATAACAGGTGAAAACATTATGTTTTCTTCTAACGGAACTTCTGCGGAAGAATATAAGTTTGCTGTAAAACTCGGTGCGGTAATTAACCTTGACGACATTTCGCATATTCCATTTTTAAAAGAACACGCAGGTATCCCCAAAAAGATTTCCCTAAGGTTTAACCCAGGGGGGGAATTTAAAATCGGCACGGTTTTCATGGGAAGCCCCCACGAAGCGAAGTACGGCTTAACGCGCCCCCAATTAACCGAAGCGGTTAAAGCGTTAATGGCAGAGGGGGTTGAGGAATTTGGCATTCATTCGTTCCTTGCGTCTAACACCGTGGGTGAGGAATACTACCCTGAACTTGCAAGCATAATTTTTACCGCAATCAAAGAATTAACCGCTGAAACGGGCGCGAAATTTACCTTCGCCAACTTAAGTGGCGGAATCGGCGTTCCTTACCGTCCCGAACAAAATAAGGTGGATATTTATAAAATATCGGGCGGTGTTAAAAAGCACTATAACGATATTTTAGTTAAGAATAACATATGTGAAGTTAAGATTTTCACCGAACTTGGCAGATATATGCTTGCACCTTACGGCGCACTTATCACTAAGGTTGTTCACTTTAAAAATATACACAGAGAGTACGCAAATGTAGACGCCTGCGCCTCAAATCTCATGCGCCCCGCAATGTACGGCGCGTATCACCACATAACCGTTCTTGGCAAGGAAAATAGCAAATCAAGCAAGGTTTACGATATAGTCGGTTCGCTATGCGAAAACAACGATAAGTTCGCCGTTCAGCGCGAACTTCCCAAACTTGACAGGGGTGATATTCTATTTATCCACGACACTGGCGCGCACGGTTTCGCCATGGGCTATAACTATAACGGCAAACTTAGAAGCGCGGAAGTTATGCTTAATGAAAACGGTAGCTTTAAACTCATAAGGCGCGCCGAAACACCAAACGATTACTTTGCCACACTTGAAGGGTTTTGGAACTAATTCTGAATTAAAATTCCCCTCTTGCAACGCCCACGCGCGTGTGCTATCATTATATAAGGAAGAAATAACACTTAACCGCAACGCTAACTTAAAAGGTTAAATTTACACGGTGCGGTTTTAAACGGTGAAACATGAAAGATATTAAATTATTTTCGGGCGGGCAATTACCGCTTGAAATGCACAAGGTGAGAATAGTTCAAAAAATTGAACTTAAGCCCATTGAAAGGCGTCTTGAAGCAATCAAAGAGGCAGGGAATAACACATTCCTATTGAGAAACAGAGATGTGTTTCTTGATATGCTTACCGATAGCGGTGTTAACGCAATGAGCGATCGCCAACTCGCCGCAATGATGGTTGCAGAAGATAGCTATGCAGGTGGCGAAAGTTTTTACCGCCTTGAGGCAGAATTAAAGCGCGTTTTTAAGAAAAAATATTTTTTACCCACCCACCAAGGCAGGGCTTGCGAACATTTGATTTCCAAGGTGCTAATTAAGCAGGGCGATATTATCCCCAT
>WQYD01000062.1 GCA_009781445.1 Bacillota bacterium
GAAATGCTGAAATTGGGCATGAAAAACATATGTCCGTCCACAGAAATATGGGTAACACCGCATTCTTTCTCACTGCCGTCATATGTGAATTCATTAGCCGATATGTTAATTGTTGCACCACTTATGTTTCTTGGGTTAATGGTAAATTGAACTGTTTTAGAACCCTCAAAATTATTTCCTGCACCTGTTATGTTCACGCTTGCCGTGCCTGCGTTTGTACTATTGTTCCAACCCGAAAGTGTGTAATCTTCATTAAGAACCGCGCTTGTTATATTTCCTATATATATGGTAATATCTTCGCTTTCATAAGCATTGCCTGTGTATATAACAGATTCAATACTTATGGTTGCTCCGCTTATGTTAAACTTTGAAATCACGAATGTAACGGTTTTAATTAGTTCTTCATAATTACTGCTTTCGGGGAAAACAGCACGCAACACATATGTTTGGGCGTTTATAGGCTTTTCGTTTACATATGATTCGTCTGATTCAGTAGCCAATTTATATGAATACGCAACTGCCCCAAGGTTGGTTTCGCTTGTGCCGATTGGTGAGTTCGGAAGAGAACCGTAAGCCCAACCGTCTATAATTAAGGTTGCCTCGCCTATAGCTTTACTGATAACGAAAGTGGTGGTTGCTGTGAAGCTAAAATAATTCCTTGTTTCAGAAAATGTGGCACGGATTCTATATTGCCCTGCGTTGTTCGGCTTAATGCTACCCAAAGAAATATTATCCGAAAACCTTAAGTACTCATAGATAACATTATCTGTTCCGTTTCTTTCGGACGATATAATCGGGTTAGGCGTTTCATTTGAATTTGGCGTGAAAACCCAACTTTCCATTGCCACAGTGCCACCGCCCGATGCCCTGCTTATAGTGAATGTGTTAAGCGCGGAAAACCCGTTATAGTTATCTGTGGCGGAAATATTTGCCTTTATTTCATATGTTCCTGCCTCGCTTGGCTTGGTTGAACTAAATTCACCTTGGTACGGGGAAGTTTCCCTATATTCGTAAGTTACTTCCGCACCTTGATTTGTGAAGGAAGTAACGGAAGGATTAGGCGTATTTAGAGTGCCGAAATTCCAACCGAAAATAGACACAGTGCCACTGCCGTTTGCACGCGCCACTGCCACGGTTAGCCCTATTTGCGCAGGGTTAAAATTTTCACTTTCGTGCGTAAAAATTGCAGGGTGAATTCTTTCCCCTGCCCCGCCCACAGTCGGGCTTTCTTCACTTACCCAAGCCCAACCGCTTGGCAGAACCACAGTAAAAAGCATATCGCCGAAAACCGCGGTAAGATTTAAAGGCGCTAAAAAGTGCGTTCCCTCAACCATGTCTGCTTTATTCACGGTGATTTCAATAGTGGTTTCAAAGCCTTGGTAGCTTATGTAAACTACCGTATCTTTAAAATTTAAATGCGTTCCGCTTGCGTATCTTACCGTTAATTCGTCCGCATTCGCTAAACCGCTTTCCTCGCCGAGAACATTTAAAATCCCCACAACCGTACCGCTTAAATCAATTTCGTCAAACGCGGTATACTCGGTTTTAAAAGGATTATTTAAAATGAAGATTCCGCCTATCTCAGGTTCAACCGCGGTAAGGAAAATATAGCCTGAGGCTTCCTTAAAATTTTTGCTATCGCTTGGGGTAAAAAACCAAAGGTACTCTGCCCCGCCAAGCACGATTTCGCTTGAGTCCCAATAAATATTGCCCTCAGTGCTTCCGCTATTTAAAGATATATCGGGAAGCGTTCCGCCTGCATAAATAATATGGCTTTCGTTAATCTTAGGGCTAACAATCGGCTCTGCTTTTTCAATGGAAAACTGAAAAATTTCTTCGTGGGAAAGATGGTTTAAAGTTTCACCAAACAAAACGCGAACCTCATAATCACCTGCGTCTTTGGGGGGCATTTCGTCCCAAATGTCAAAACCGATTTTTCTATATTCAATGCTGATTTCCGCATGGTTGGGATTAGTTATATAAACTAAACTCGGCTTTTCACCGTACGCCCAACCTGTGGTTTCAATTTCGCCCTCACCTCTTGCCTTTTTAACTTCCACCTCAATTTCGGCAAAAACCAGATTGTAATTTGAAGAGTTAGAGTGGGTAATAAAAATTGCTGAAAAAGTTTTAAGCCCAGAATCGCCAAGCTCTAAATTGAAATCAACATGCCAGTACCAGCCAAACGGTAAAACTACCTCAGTTACAAGCTTACCTTGCCTATATTCCGTGGTGATTCCCTCAGGCACTTCGTGGTTCGGGGTTGCCTTTAGAATTGTGAAATCTTTGTGTGCAACCCCAACGAACGCACCTTTTCCCGTAATTGTAACCCTCGCCGTGCCTGCATTTAAATTATTTTGGTAAGAAACGGTGTAATCCGCCGAAGTTAAATTTTTGCCGTTAAGCACCACGCTTACCACTTCGGGGGTAAAGCGACTTCCGCTGTAAGTAAAAACAGTTTCGGAAAGTGAAATCACCGCGCCTTGAATATCCGTTGCGGTTATAATTCTAAACCGAAAACCACCCTCAAATTGCAGTGAATAATTGCGCGCTTTAAAATTTCCGCTATCTGCGATTTCAAGCGAACCTATGCGGATAATGTATTCGCCTATTTGTTCGCCCTGTTGCCTTTCAAGCGCGCCTGTAAAGCGCGGTGTTTCGCCCTCTAAATTACCTTCCCACTTAAAATCAATTTTGGGTTCGCTTTGATTTAAAATCTTAAATTGATTTTCAATAGGCGTTACGCGAAGCGTTAAAGGTTTAATGCGGATTGTGGCGTTGCCCAAAAAATCTTTGTGGTTTTTTCTTTCAACCTTATAATAAACAATATAAAAGCCCGAATCTTTAAGTTCCACATTATTTTCACCGTAACCAGTTCCGTATGTTGAAGAAAACGAAACAGTGTCTTGAGAAAGCGCACCTAAAACCGAAATTTTATGCCATTCACCGTTATAATCAACCTCAACATTTTCAGCAGTGATACCAACTATTTCTTTTGGCGTCCGCACGCAAGAAACAAGCGCGGAAATTAAAATTATCGCAATTAAAATGATTAATAGGATTGATTTTTTGTTCATAAATAACATTTAAGTTTTGCGCGCGTTCATTTTAACGATAGGTTAAAGTGCTTTGGTGCTATAAAACAATGCGTTAGCGCACGCTTTCTTTTGAAAACTTTTTCATTTCAGTTTCCGCGTTAAAATTAAGTATATCGCCCTGCTTTAGGCAATAGAACACAGTGTAAAAGATTGCGGTTGCGCCTGAAACAAGTTTTTTTTCTACCTTTTTAAGCGGTTTATTTGAACGAAAATCGCCGTTTGCGTCTGTAATCTGCGTGCCGTACTCAAGCGGTGATAATGATAGCTTTTTGCTTTTTTTAACGCTTGGCTTTGCCTTTGGCGCTAAGCAAGAAAACATTGCAGGGGTGGGCGAATTATTTGTTACCTCAATTTTGATAATTATAGCCCTGTGGTTTAGGCTTGCAGAATAGGTTCTTACCACCTTTGCGCCACCCATAAAATTTGTTTCAATTTTCACTGTTCCGCCGATTTCCGTAGCTATAGCTACAGTTTCGCCAGATATTTGGCTATCTTCAAGAAACATTTTAGGATTTTTATTTGCTTTAAAAGAAAACTTTTTGCCGTTACTAAACAAAATATCGTTAAAGCTAACGCTTAAAGAAGTTTTAAGGCAACCGCCTTTATCCTTAACGGCGCATATATCCGCTTCGGCGATACCCTTAATATTAAAATTAGTTTTAGTGTTTTTATTATCCATATTAACCGCCGATAGGCGCGTAAAACGCGTAAATGTTTAGTACCGCCCCTTCCCACTCAATTTCGCCTGTGAGAAGCTCTCTTGCGCTTGTAAGAATGCCGTTTTCAGCCACAAAGTACCATTCCGCTTCAAGCCCCGCAATTACGGTGGGCATTGGGATATCCGTAAGCAAAATTGTACCGCCGTAAGGAACTGAGGTTATTTCAAGCGTTCTGATATCGTCTTCTTGCCCTAAATTATAAAAGGTTTCAAAATCTTCATAAATGCTTGATTGAAGCGGGGGATTTAGCACACTGCCAAAAGCAGGCATATTAAATACAATGTTAAACCTCATTATTTCATAGCGCGCTTCAAATGTTTGATTTCTTGTAATATTAGTGTAATTAGGCGCGGAAAGCGTTCCCGAAACAACCCAACTGCCGTTATGCCCCGCTTTTAAAGCAACGGCAGGAATATCCTGAAGGCTACCGCCGTGTTGCACGGTGCGCGAAATTGAAGCACCGCTTTCTTGCACAAATGTAAGCGTGTACACAATTCTTTCAAACTTTGCCACGAACATAAGGTTGGTTGTTATGTTATAAATCGTGTCCCCTGTGTTAAAAGTTTCAAGCGCGTTTGCGCTGTTAGTCCAACACACAAAGCTGAATCCCGTGGGCGTTTCGCTTGCAGGCGGAACGAAATTAAAGGTAAAATCTTCGCCGTTTTCAATTTGCACGGTTTCGTCTTTACCTATTGAATTGTTTCTGAGAGTAACCGTTACGGGGTTTGCCTTCGCCCACCTTGCATAAAAATAGCGGTGCGAATTCACAGTCATAGGGGGGGAAAATTTTGTTCCGCTATCGCAAAACCAACCCAAAAAGTCATATTGGGCGCGGAAAGGATTCAAAGGCCCGTCCTGCACGGTTAGCAAGCCTTCGGTTTCGTGAATATAGATTTCGCTGTCGCCACCGTCAAGATTTAAAGGAAATTCACCGCCGTTCGCGTCAAAAACCACGGTAAATATATTCGGTGCTTTAATTTCGCTTACCATTATGCTGATTCCCACAAAAAAGCCGTCTTTTCTTAATATCAGCGTCTTTTTACCCACGGTTTCAAGTTTCAAAAGTTCTTGCGGGGTAAACATACTTTCGTCTGCGTCAAAACGCGAATCATAAATAATTGCGCCTTTTTCGTCATGAAAATATACCTTTATTGATTCAAAATTCCTTTCGCCAACGGTAAAAAAGTAAACTTGCTCAGGATTTTCAAGCCTCAAACCTGCACGCGAAACCCCCGTTTCGTCACCTAAAAAAATATCAATGAGAAAACCGCAAGCCGAAAGCCCTAAAACCAAAACCGCCAAAAGTAGCGAAAGAATTGAACTAAGCACAAGTTTTCTTGCCATACCTATTTATTATAGCACGGTTTTTGATATTACGGCTGTAAAATTTTAAGGTTTTAAATCAAAATTTTTACCAAATTTGTTATAAAAACAAAAACGCCCTTGCAAGCGTTTAGTAAAAGCGTTTTTGTTTTTTATTTCATTATGCAGAAAAAGAAATATCGTCTATATCCGCGGATTGGTTTCCTTGCGCTTCAACCTTAAAGGTTATTTGCGCTAAAACGGTGCCAAGCGGTGAAATTTCCGTTCTTCCGCGGTAGTAACCGAAAGCCCTATCCGCATTGGGGATAGCCTGCCGTTCTACAACTATTTCAAGCCCCAAGGTTTTTTCGCCGTCTGCGTTTATAAAAAACACGCTTGCAACTATATCAACCTGCGCGCCTGTGCCATGCGCGAAGAATGAAAAATCATAATAACAGCCTTCCTCAGCGTCCACGGTTTGGCTAAGTTCTGCACCGCCCAAAAGCCCTGCGGAAGTTTTGCCCGAATGGACGCGCCCCTCGCTTTCAATTTTTTGCACAAGTTCGGGCTTTTGGCTTTCCCAACCTTTGGGCAGGCTTTCGCTAAAATCTTCCATTCCGCCGTTTGCAATAAGTTCGCCTGTTTTTGCGCATTTGCAATCGCACTTCCCCGCTTCGCCCTTATCGCCTTTATCACCCTTATCGCCTTTGTCCCCCTTGTCCCCTTTATCGCCTTTATCGCCTTTGTCGCCCTTTTCCCCTTGCTTTCCTTTTTCGCCTTGCTTGCCCTTATCGCCTTTTTCGCCTTTCTCGCCCTGCTTACCTTGATCGCCTTTATCGCCCTTTTCCCCTTGCTTGCCTTGATCGCCTTTCTCACCTTTTTCGCCTTGATCGCCCTTTGCCCCCTTGCAACAGCAACAACAACGGCAACGGCAACAGCATTCTTTTTTTTCAATAAACATAATTCCCCCTCATAACCTTTTCAAAGGTTTCACCATAACAATATGCAAAGTTTTGCTTAGACTGTGCAAAAAAGCATTTCATTGTGCTATAATTTCATTATCAAAAAACTAACGCTACTTTTATTTAGGAAAACACGGAATGCAGGCACACTCACGCGAAAAGGAAATTTTACTTAAAGAACTCAACTCAAACGGTGATTTGGGTTTAAGTTCAAGCCAAATAAAAGAGAACGCGATTAAGTACGGGCAAAATGTGCTTGATAGAAAAAAATCGGATAGCTTGATAAAACGCTTGCTTGTGGCAAGCAGTGAGAAAATGGTGCTACTGCTGATTTTTGCGTGGCTGATTGCGCTTGGGGTTAGCATTGCGGACGCAGTGCAGGGAAACGGATTTGACTACGCAAAGGTTTTTGGAATCTTGATTGCAATCTTAATTTCGGTTGTGATAACCGTGGCAATGGAAGGGCGCAGTGCCAAGGCTTTTGAAGCGTTAAACAAACTTAACGAAAACAATTTAATAAGGGTTATCCGCGAGGGCGCGCCCGTTTTAATTAACCAAAAAGAACTTGTGGTTGGCGATATTGTTATCGTGGAAACGGGGGACAAAATTACCGCGGACGGCAGAGTGCTATCCGCTAATTCGCTTTACTCAAATGAATCCGCACTCACAGGTGAAAGTATGCCCGCTTCCAAAAATCCTGATATGATTTTCGCCGAAAATACACCTGTGGCAGATAGGAAAAATATGCTTTATTCGGGCTGTTTTATCACTGAGGGCAGTGGCAAAATGGCAGTGAGTGCGGTGGGTATGCAAACCGAATTCGGCAAGATTGCAAAGGAACTTAACAGCAAAGAAACCACCACTACACCGCTTCAAGAAAAACTTGGGCAATTCGGCAAAACCGTGGCTATGCTTGGGCTGATTGTGGCTTCGCTAATTTTTATTGTGCAGATAATCGGCTTTTGGGCAAACGGAAATCTTAATTTTGAAAACATATCCACCGCGTTCATAACAAGTGTGGTTCTTATAGTCGCCGCTGTGCCTGAGGGGTTGCCTGCGATAGTGGCGGTAACGCTATCCGTAAATGTGATTAAAATGGCAAAGCATAACGCGCTTGTGAAAAAACTTGTGGCAAGCGAAACGGCAGGTTGCGTGAATATCATATGTTCTGACAAGACGGGGACGCTAACTGAAAACAAAATGACGGTAAGCGATATATATGTTTTAGGGCAAATTGTGAAGCCCGAAAGGCTTGGAAATAAGGAACTAATTTTCAATATGTGCGTGAACTCAACGGCGGATATCAGCGGTGAAGGCAAGGAAATTAAGTTCCTTGGAAACCCCACCGAATGCGCGCTTTTGGTTGCCTCGGCTAAGGCAGGCGCGGATTATAATGAATATAGAAGAACCGCAAATATAGCACGCGTTTACGCATTTTCCTCTCAAACAAAAAGCATGACTACCGTGGTAAAAAACGAAAATTCTTACACCGTTTACACCAAAGGTAGCCCCGAAAAAGTGCTTGCTATGTGCTTGCTTAATTGCGATCAAAAAACGGAAATTGAAAATGAAATTATCCGCTTTCAAAAAAATGCCTCACGCGTAATCGCGTTTGCACACAAGAAAACATATGAATTTGATCCTGAAAACATATGTGAAGTTGAATCTGGGCTAACATTTGACGGCTTTGTGGCAATAAGCGATCCTCTACGCGAAACTGTATATGACGCAGTAAAAGAATGCGCACGCGCAGGCATAGAACTCAAAATGCTTACGGGTGATAACCTAATCACCGCAATAGCAATAGCAAAAGAAATTAACATTTTAAAGGATAAAATTGCCGTTGAAGCAAGCGAACTTGAAAACCTTTCAGACGAGGAATTTAGCGAAAAAATCAAGAGTGTTTGCGTGATTGCAAGAAGCACCCCTCTAATCAAAATGCGCGTGGTAAAAGCACTTAAAGATATGGGCAATGTGGTGGCGGTTACGGGGGACGGCATTAATGACGCACCTGCCTTAAAATCCGCGGACATAGGCATTGCCATGGGCATTTCAGGCACAGATGTAAGCAAGGAAGCAAGCGACATTGTTCTGCTTGACGATTCCTTTTCCACTATAGCCACAGCCGTAAAATGGGGGCGCGCCATATATGAAAACTTTAAAAGATTCATTCAATTTCAGCTTACCGTGAATGTGGCGTCTGTTTCAATTGTTTTGATTTCTGTACTGCTTGGGGTTTTCCTTGATTCGTACGAATCCCCCTTTACCGCCGTTCAACTTCTTTGGATAAATTTGATAATGGACGGCCCGCCCGCAATCACCTTGGGGCTTGAACCTGTGCGCGGTAACATAATGGAAAATCCGCCCACCAAGCGGGGCGCAAATATTATCTCGCAATCCATGCTTGCGCGCATAGTGGTAAACGGTGCTTTTATGGCAGTGGTTCTTTTAACGCAACAAGGCATAAATTTCCTTGGTGTACCTACCGCGGAAAAGGCAACCGTTATATTTGCGGTGTTCGCCCTGTTCCAATTATTTAATTCATTTAACGCGCGCGAATTGAATAATGAATCAATCTTTAAACATATATTTAAAAACAAACCATTCATTATC
>WQYD01000063.1 GCA_009781445.1 Bacillota bacterium
AAAAAAAAAAAAAAAAATAAAATTTTTATATATTAATTAAAAAAAGAAGGAGAGGGGGGGGGGGGGGAGGTGGACATTATAATAAAAATATTACAAAATGTTGCAAATTTCGCAACGAAAAGGAGTTTTTTATTATATGGTAGTTTTATGGATTTTCCTCGGGCTTATTGGCGGGGCAGGCATTGTTTTATTGGTGTGGTTTCTCTCAAAGAGATCAAGACCAGTTTCTCTTGAGGAAGTAAAACTGTTCCGCTATAAAAAAGAATTCGGCAAAAAGAAAAAAGACGCCGATGTTAACAACGACCTCGTTTGGGTAAGAGAAGTACCTCTTGACCAGCAGGAAGCCTATGTTTTGGCAGAAACACCTTACGATGTTATTCATGTGGAAGACGGTGCAATTATAAAAACTTACACCGCACAAAAGGCACTCGTTAGGTTTAAAGAAGCCAGCTTTAACAAATTTTATTTCATTAACACAAAAAAGCCCTGCAAAACAAAGTGGGGTACACCCTTGCGCTTTGATTATGAAGATGCCGAAACTGGCAGAATCGTTTCTGTGGGCGCGCACGGTATGTTTAGCTTTTTCATTTCAGACAGCAAGAAATTTATAGAAAAAATCTTGGGTTCAGATGAGGCTTTTACCGCAGACGAACTCGTGCAAGAACTTCTTGCAAAAATTATTGCAGAATTTTCAAATGTTTTACTTACAACAATAGAAACCGAAAAAATAACTTACGCGCAATTTGACGCTAACCTTAAGAATATAAGCGAAAGCACGCTTAACAGGCTTAACCACGCGTTTGCCAAGTACGGAATTATATTTGAAGAATTTATTATTGAACAATTTAATAAGGACGAAGTTTTGAGCAAATTGGTTAACGAAAGAAAATCTGCCCTTGAAAGGCATGACGATGAGGCACTTGATTATGACCGCAAATTGGTTATTGCAGAAAAAGCGGGCGCGGTTACAAAGCAAATGGGCAAAAATGTTATTGCGGAAGCGGATAGTATGTTACATGTAAGGAAATCCGCACTTGAAGGAAAGGGCGAAGCAACTTATGAAAAAATCCGCGAACTTGATTTGCTTGAAATTGCAAAAAATGCAGAGGCAGAGGCTGTTATTGAAAGGGCAAAGCACGCACCCGTTTCACAAACTGTTAATGTGTTTCAAGAAGGCACGGCAAAATGCGTTCACTGCGGTAGAGCTATAAGTGCAGGCGATGTTCACTGTTCGCAGTGTGGCAAACCTGTGGTTAAGTTACCTCTGTAAATTTGGGGGTGAATTATGAGAGCAACAACAAAGGAAGCCTCAAAGGCTTGCCCTTCTTGCGGGGGTACGCAAAATAACAATATTTGTTCTTACTGTTCTATTAAAGCCACAAAATCAGGCACAATAAGGCGATGCCACACCTGTGGCGGAAAGTTGGTAAAAGGTGCAGACGGTGGCGCAGTTTGCGCGCATTGCAACGGCGAAAGAGTGCTTATTAACGAGCAGGCGCAAAGCAGTGATATAAAAAACTTTGTGTTCTTAAGGGATATTAAGGAATATTTTAAACTTTTGTTCAGAGGCAAAAATGTTTCAGGTATCAGAGATTCGGCGGTTAGCGAAAGACCTCTTAAGGGTAAGCGCGTGGAAGAAATATCTTCCTCAGACGAACTGGAATCAATTAGAACAATCAGCCCAGAGCCTATAAAGATTGTTGCCGATGCGAGTGGTAACGCTTTAGCCGATGGCATTGAAGACACCACAGAAAACTGTGAATCCGTTTGCGATGGCACAGACGGCAACAGTGCAGAAGCAGGCAAAGACAACAAGTTTAAGAGATTTGTAAGAAAATCCTTAACGCGTATGTCAAGAAGAAGCGTAAAAGTTCCGCTTTGGATAATTTCGCTTGTGGGATTCCTAATCATGTTCATTACTGCGTCAGTGTTGCACCACGAGGGAACAAGTGCAGGCAAGATAGTGTTCAGCTTATTCGCACTTCTTTCCATTGTGTTACCTATCCGCTATTTCGGCGCAACGCTATCACGGCGCGAAGATAAGCGTTTAATCTTAAGTGCGCTAACGCCCGTTGCATCGTTTATGCTTGCTTTGTTGTTCGCAACGGGAAGTTTTAGCGTAGGTTATTTCAGATTCATTAATGTTCTGATTTGCATAATCATGTTCCCCATGTCCATAGGAATGTTCGCTTGGCTGTTTTACCTTAATCTTAGGTGCTTAAAACGGTTGAGTGTGTGCATTGCCGTGGCTATAATCACGCTTATCTTATTGGTAGTACACACAACCGTAACAATTCAGCCACCAAGCAATCAAAGCAACCAACAGCAAAATAACCAATCGGTATACATGGGCAGTATGTCCACAGGAAATTGGTACAGTGTGAACACAAACGGCGAAGCGACTTTTCACTTTACCCCTAATAGTAGCGGATATTACACATTTTCAAGCCAATCTTCCTCACCTGTTGACCCCAAAGCCGTGCTGTATAACGGCAACACTGCGGTTGCCCAAAATGATGACGGTGGCGCAGGGTATAACTTCCGAATCCGCTATTACCTCAATTCTTACACCACCTACACCCTCATAACAGAGAATATCGGAAGCGGTAGCGGTTACAGCGTGAGAGTTGTTGCGGGATAGCTTTTGTTAAACCAAATACTATTTAAAACAAAACGCGACAGAAAATCTGTCGCGTTTTTGTTGGTTTATTTAGTGGCATTTGTCTTATTCTGTAACACCTCTTGCATTAAAGATTTTTGCGGTTTATACTCATAGGACTTAAGGGGTTTTATGAAAAAAAACGCGCCAAGGATTATTGCGGTTGTTCTTTTAATTGCTATTGCGGTTATGCTGATTGTGTCCGAAAGTGAAAGTTTGGTTATGCTGTTTGAATCAAACGGCAATGATGCGGAAAAACTTAGCAATAACCAAAATAATGTAGCCAATGCTACAAATAACGGGGATAATGATAGCGAAAACCCCACGGATAATGTTCCCGAACCTGTGCTTGAAGATATTTATCCCAAACTTTCAAATGAAAGCAATAGGTATCTTTTTACCCAAGAGGTGGAAGTTTTGGGCAATGTTTCACTTGAAAAAGTTATAAGCACGGCAGGTGCGGTTTATTTGGTGATTTCAAGCGACTCGCAGGGCAAAGATTTTAACGTTTTCAATAAAACAGTATCCGTAATTAAAATGACGGATAGCGGAACGCTAACCAAAATTGCACACGCAAGCGTGGCAGGGGATCAGAAATTTATAGACGCTTCGTTAACCCAAAGCGGAATAGCTTTGGTGGTTTCGGCAGGCGGTGCGGTTCATATTACTCATTTTGATTTGGAATTAAACAGTGAAAACCTTATAGTTTTGCCGAATGCGCAAAACGGCAGAATTTTTACCTTTTCAAAAGCGTATATTTTGCTTCTTGAACGCGATATTAACACCGTTTACTATATTGAAAGCGAAAAAGTTATTAAACAAACAAGCATAACGGGCGGAAAGGTGCAAGAAATTTTTGAATCAAACGAAAGTTTTGTGTTGTTCTTAAATTCTGCGGACGGCTACACGGTTACGCACCTTGATCTTGATTTAAAAAGCTATGAAATTATAAATATATTTGGAAAAATCCTCTTAAATGTTTGCCCCGTGGCGGATAAAGGCGCGCTTTCGTACATTGCGGTTGAACGCGTGGGTGGCACGGTTTGGCTAAGCAAATACACCGCGTCTTACAAACTCTCGTACGCAGTTCCGCTTGCTTCGGCGGATAGTTCGGTGGCTTATCTTAACGGCGAAAGCGTGCTTGTGTTGCTTGAAAGCGCGGACAGGGCAAGCAGGCTTTATCTTGCAAACAGTGATTTGGATACCACGGTTGTAACCTCTGGCGCGCTTAAAGATGTTTCTGCTTTGCACCATTGCTTGCCGTATTTTGGCGGATTTTATCTGCTTGCAAATGAAAATTCACAGCTAACTTTAATTGATTTAAGGAATGACGGCAGTGTTTCGCGCAGGATTATTTCGCACACCCCAAGGGATGCAAATTTCGTGATACGGCAAAACGGAACTGTTCATTTGTTTTATGAAGAGGGCGGAAATTTTATTAAAATAGTTGGGGTTTCCGCGTGATTTCTTGGCGCAGAGAAAGCGTTACAGAATAATCAAGCAGAGAATCGCAAGCCCGAAAGTGTACACGGCAAAGGGGTAAAAAGTTAGCTTTTTAATTAGTGCCACAAAGAACCTCACAACCACGAACCCTGAGGCAAACGCTATCGCCATGCCCACAAGAAGCGGGCCGATGTCCACTTGAATGCCCGCACTGCGAAGCCCGAAAGATTCCACAATCGCACCGCCTATTATAATAGGAATGGATAAAAGGAAGGAAAAATGCGCCGCCTCTTCCTTATCAATGCCCATAAGCATTTGCGCCGAAATGGTTGCGCCACTGCGTGAAATCCCCGGCAAAACGGCAATGCCCTGCACAATTCCCGTGATTAAAGAGGATTTGTGAGTGAGTTCTTTGCCTGTTCTTTTAAATAATTCTGCGGAAGTAAGGGTTAACGCCGTAATCATAAACCCAAGCGCAAGCCACTTCCCCGTAAGCAATTCCGAAAAAGCAAACCTAAAAATCACCGCAATAATTATGGTGGGAATTGTGGCGATAATTAAAAATAAGGATTCTTTTGAAAGAGGGTTCTTAATTAACTGCCAAAGTTTTTTTCTATAAACTATCACCACGGCAAGCAAGGTGGCCACATGAAGCATAAGGCTGAAAAATAAAGGCATTTCGCTTTCGCCAAAGCCCACTTTATCTAATAAAATCAAATGCCCGCTTGAACTCACGGGCAAAAATTCCGTAAGCCCCTGCACTAATCCAAGAACGCTTGCCTTTAAATAATCCATAGTACCCTTAGTATATCATTATATTGCTTTGCTTGCAATTTTAATCAAACAAAACTTTTATAATTCAGAATTCAGAATGCAGAATTGGGGGAAAATTTGTTTAGGCACAAAGAACAAGGTACGAAGTACGATCTAAGTATAAATCCGTAACTGCCCCGAAGCGGGCAGGATATGCATAACTGTGGGTGCAACCCACGGCATTTGCACTGCGCAAAAAAACCACAAAACCCCACCCCCTTTCCGCCTTTGGCGGAAAGGGGGTGGGGTTTTACTATCTAACACATTCCCTTACTTGCCCCGCGCTACGCTATCGCTTGCACGAGGTTATGCACATTTCACCCCTTCGGGGTTCTTTGGGATTCTAAATCTTATTATAAAAATTCTATTCCCTAACCTCTTTCTATATCTTCGTCCACTTACAAATCTCTTCCACTATAAGCGGTACTGCACCGCTTTTTGTTCCTGTTTGCGGTGGTAGTTTTGTTAGCTTTTCAATTTCGCTAATCAAGCTGTCTTTAGTTAGGTTTTCTTGCAAAAGAATGTTGCAAAAACCGCGCTTTTCGTAGCTTTTTGCGTTTTGAAGTTGGTCGCCACGGCTTCCCGAACTCTTTGGCAGGGGAATGCAAAGCGTCTTTTTGCCGAGTGCCGATGCCTCGGCGAGGCTACCTGCGCCACCGCGTATCACAAGTAAATCCGCCAATGCGTAAAGGTTATTAATATCTTCTGCGTATTCAATTTGCGTGTAGCCACGCATACCCACGGGCTTTAAAGTTTTGCCTGCAATGTGGATTACATTGTAATTTTTTGTAAGCTGAGGGATAGCTTCGTAAACCACCTCATTTATGCTTTGCGCGCCGAGGCTACCGCCGAATATCAAAATATTTGGCTTGCCGTTTTTATCTATGCGGTAATTGCGCCTTGCGACACCTGCGTTGCCGTTAAAGATTTCCGCACGAATCGGATGCCCCACAAATTCCGCACCCTTTGTTTCGGGAAACGAACCGAGTGTTTTAACGGCAAACTTCGCGGTTATCTTGTTTGCAAGCCCTAACGACATATCACTTTCGTGAACTATGACGGGGATTTTTAACGCTTTCGCCGAATAACACGCAGGTAAAGACGCATAACCGCCCTTGCTGAAAACTGCGCAAACACTCTCATTTTTCAGTATTTCGGTAGCCTTGGCAACAGCATTCCGCATAATAAACGGAATTTTTATGTTTTTAAGCAGGTTTTTTCGGTCAAATTTCACCACGGCAGTTTCATAAAAATCAAGCCCGTGTTCAGGCACAAGCCTTTTTTCCATTCCGCTACCGCCAATGTAAATTATCCTATCAAAATGCTTTTTTAATTCAGGCACAAGTGCCAAATTGGGCATAATATGCCCCCCCGTTCCGCCACCAGTTAAAACAATCGTTGCCATAATGGTATTTTATGCAAAACGGCAATAAAGTTGTGAGTGGTACTAATATTGCGTGTTTTTTTACTTGACATTCAAATTTTAAATGGTGTAATATATTGAATATTACCGATATTTGCTTCCCGCACGCGCCACACCGCACTGCACTTACGGCAAAATCAGTTAGCAATTATGTTTCTTTGGGGGTATAGCTCAGTTGGTAGAGCACCTGTTTTGCAAGCAGGGGGTCATCAGTTCGAATCTGATTATCTCCACCAAAAATGTAAGAAAACCGCCGTTTTGGCGGTTTTTTGCTTGTTTTCATGCTTTTGTGAATCCCTGTTTGGAATGGGTAAAAGTGCAAAAAGGTGTCGCACCTTAAGGTGGAATTATTGGCTTGTATTTCTCAACCTCGGATAGTTCAAAATCAGTTTGAATGTGGGTGTAAATATTGGCGGTTGTTTCAAGGCGCGAATGCCCAAGCCACTTTTGTATTGTTTTCATGCTTATGCCGTTCTTTAGGCAGTTTGTGGCGAATGTGTGGCGCAAGTCGTGAATACGGAAGTTTAAGCCGTGATTATCCTGCAACCGCCGAAAGTTGCTTTTTAGGGCATTAAGCGTGGTGTTAAAAACAGTTGAAGTGCTATTGCCAAACGGAAGCCCTGCCAATAAGTTGTACAAAGCAGGAAACAGGGGGATAATACGGTTAGAAGTTTCAGTTTTTGTGCCTTTTATATGTATGGTTTTTTGGCTAAAGCTAATATCTTGCCATTTTAATGCCAATCCCTCATTCCTACGGCAACCGCTTAGAATGTAGAATAGGTAAAGCGCGCGGTGTTTGTTTCCTTTTAGTATTTGCGCAAAATGTACTTGTTCTGCGTCAGTTAATGCCGTTCCGCGCTTGTAGGAATGCTTTACAGGTTCAACGGCGGTAATCGGATTGATAGAAAGCAAACCAAGTTTAACGGCTTGGTTTAAGGCATTATTGAGTGTTTGCAGAACATATTTGCGTGTACGGCTTTGGGGTATTTGGTTGAGGGCTTTTTGAATTTGTATGCCGTTAATCTCGTGTAAAGGCTTATTTTCTAAGTGCCGTTTGATATGGCTAATGCAATTTAGTATTTGGCGTAATGAGTTTTGTTTTAAGTTGGGTTCTTTATAAACTTTGTACCAATCGGAAAGCCAATCAAACAGCATAGGGCTTGCGAATGCGGGGGCAGACGGCGCAGAAAGGGGGCTAACATTTATTAGCTTGCGGATTTCGGTTAATTCGCTTAATATCAATTCTAAGGTGTCTTTATTCATTCTAATATGGTAAATCGCCCTCTTTCTCTTCCATTATATCCTCAATGCCTGCTTGCTTGGCTATTTCTCGTCTGCGTTTAAACGGCTTGCCGTTTACTTTTAGTTCGTTTGCGTGAAGTTCGCAACTCGGCAAGGTTTCAGCCTTTAGCAAATCGTAAGCAATTCTTATATTGCTTATCATGTGTATTCTTTTTGGTTTACGCATTAGGAATTCGCGCCAAGTCAGTAAGCCGTCAAGCAGGTTTTGAATGTCGGAAAGCAGTTCTTTGTTTTCGTCAAGTTCGTCTTTTTCTTCGCTGTCAAAGCCCTCTATGGTGCTTGTGCGTTCCGTTACGCAATAAAGAAACTTGTTTTCTTTTCTTGCGTGCGCGGTGTCGTGTATTAGGTAGTCATATGCGCCCTTTGGGCTGTAGCTTGGTTTTGGGAATATCATTCCCAAATCATCCGTTTCAAACTGCTTGAACCATGCGCCACGCTGATTGGTGCAAAGTTGCACTAAAAAATGAAAATGTGGCTTTTTGGGTTCGCCGTCTTTCATTCTGTCCTTATCGTGCAGAATGTAAGCATAGTGCTTAACATCGGAATGCTCAACAAGCCAAGTAAGTTGTGTTTGGTGGTATAAAACGCCAGTCCACCAAGTTGCGCGTTGTTTTGAATAATCCATAAAAGTACAAGACAAGGTATTTGGTAAGATTTTGAACAAAATCGGAAGTAATGGTTAATAATCTAACAAAAAATTCGTTTTTTGTCTTTTGTCTTAAGGGGGGCTATAGACATAGTACATAGCCCCCCCAAATTTAGCCGAAATTCTTGCCCTTTTGCGCAAGGCGCGAGGACGCGCACAAGCGCAAAAGGACAATGAATTTAATATTTTTTTAAGAGAATGTAAAGACATGGCAAAGTACCTTTATTGTTCGTGGTGGGGGCAGTGCCTTGCCCCCGAACCCCCTGCCTGTTGTAAAAAGGCAAATTATGCGCCTACGGCGA
>WQYD01000064.1 GCA_009781445.1 Bacillota bacterium
AGTTGTACGGTTTTTAGAGGTGGTTGGTGGCTGGTAGCTCTGTCGCCTGTGCCGTGGGTTGCACCCACGGTTATGCAAATCCTGCCCGCATCGGGGCAGTTACGGATTTATCCATAATTCTGCTTGTGCCGTGGGTTGCACCCACGGTTATGCAAATCCTGCCCGCATCGGGGCAGTTACGGATTTTATTTAATAATGAGATTTAGAATCCACCATTGTGCGCTGTGCGCTGTGCATTGTGCGCTATTCCGTTGCCTTGGCAACAGAATTCAACGATTCTAAGTACAATCTTCTATTTGCGATTGCGTTTAAATTTTGCCCAACCATGCTAAAGAAGTCGCCGAAAGCGGAAACCTCGTCCGCATCGGCGCATTTTGCAAGCTCTGCCGAAACTGCTGTGGCAAGTAGCATTAAATCTTCACCGTGCAAACTTTTCACGGATTAAATATATGAAAAAAATTGAATATTTGTTAAGTTCGGCGCGTTATCCTGCGTTTTTCTTTTTAAACGGATTAAAATATTGCTAATTTAAGGTGTGCTAACCTGCGTTTTTGTTTAAAAGCTGTAAAATAAGGGCGCGCAACTCTTCGTCACTCATTTGAATTTCGCCCTCGTTGCCACCCTTGAGATTAACTGGCAAATCCTTAATCCGTTCAGTTTCGGATATAAAATCTTCCTCTTGGGGGCAGGGAGACAAAAATTCTTTGCCGATTAGCGCGCGCATTTCCATGGCGCAGGATTTTAGCTTTTTCTCTGTGTTTACCACTTCAAGCCCAAGTTTTTCGGCGGAACTTAAATCCTTAATGTAGTTTACCCATTGACGGCGGTAGTCCTCAAGCCGTTCGCACTCAAGCGCGAACCTGATTTTTGCTTCCTCAAGGTAGTCTTTTGCTTGGGCGCGCGCCACAATCAAAGCGTCTGAAACGCCCTCTTCGCGCGATCTAAGCCTGCTGTTTTCATTGCTAAGCCGAACTATGTCGCGTTTTAACTCTTCAATCCGCTCAGCTTGCGCCCTCAAAACCGCCTCTGCGCCGTCATTTCTTGCGCTGTTAAGCAAAACTTTTAACTTTTTTCTTTTCAAAATCGTCATACTATAAGTATAGACACTCTTTTTGCTTACTTTTTAGCTATTTTGAGAAAATTGTGTTGAAAATTTAGAAAAGTCCTGTGTCCGCTTTGCTTGCTTAGTAAGGTAATGAGTTTTCTAAGGCTTTTGCGACTACCCAAGCCACACCGCCGTCATTATTTGAAGGGGCAATTATCTTGGCTATTTTTAAAGCAGGTGGCGAACCGTTTTTTACCACCGCGCTTAAACCTGCGTACTCAAGCATGGGAATATCGTTTTCGGAATCCCCTATCGCAAGGCTTTGCTCGCGGGGAATGCCGTGTTTTTCTAAAAGAAATTCTAAGGCACTTGCCTTGCTAATATCGGGCGAAGTTATTTCCACAATCCACTTCTTTGAGGTGTTAATTCGCAATTTATCGCCGAATTTTAACTGCAAATCACTCAAAATTGCAGGAATCCGCTTTGGTTCGTCAATAATCACGGCTTTTAAAGGATTGAACTTAGTTCTCAATATGTACTTATAAACAGGTTCATGAAGTTCAATTAAGGGGCAATTTGCGTGAACGCGGTATTGTTCTGCGAATGCATTAGTTTTTTGAATTAGCACGCAGTCGTCCTTATAAATCTGCTGAAAAAGCCCTTTTGAATCACAATATTCTAAAATTTCTGCCATTAAACGGTAATCCGCCGGGGTTTCCTTTAAGATTTTTCCGCTTTCAATATCCGAAATTACCGCGCCTTGATACGAAACCAGTTCGCCAGTAAGCCCTAAACGGCGCGCAAAAGGAAGTGCAGAGGAAGTAATTCTGCCTGTGGATATGACGAAAATTCCGCCTGCTTCGCGGTATTTCCTTACCGTTTCCACGGTTTTGTCGCTTATTAAAGCCTTATCGCAAATTAAAGTGTCGTCTAAATCGCAGGTGATTAGTTTGTAAAACATTTTTTAGTCCTTGGTTCCTTTTTTAGTCCTTAGTTCCTTGCTTAAAGTGATTTATGATGTTTTCAGCGTCCTTTTTTCCGAAGCCTTTTATCTCAATAATGTCCTTTTCTGTAGCCATAGCTACATTTTCAACCTTTTTAAAGTGCATTAGAAGTTGCCTTGCTTTGGTTTTGCCTATTCCTTCAATATTGGTTAAGTTAGAACGCGTTTGGCGTTCGTCCCTAAGTGCGCGGTGGTAAGCTATGGCGAATCTGTGCGCTTCGTCACGCAGGCGTTGCAGTAATTTCAGGGGCAAACTGTCCTTTGAAAGCAAAATCGGCGTGGATTGATTTGGCACAAAAATTTCTTCCTCGCGCTTAGCAAGCCCGATTACGGATATGCCGAACGGTTCTAAAATAGCAAAAGCTGAGGAAAGTTGCCCCTTTCCGCCGTCTACCACAATTAAATCAGGGCGTTCGCTAAAACTTAAATCCGTATCTTCAAAATTTGCAACTCTGCGCGAAATCGCTTCGCGAAGTGAGGCAAAATCGTCTGAACCTTTAACGGTTTTAATTTTAAACCGCCTATACATTTGCCGTGAAGCCTCGCCGTTAATAAAAACAACCATAGAAGCGACTTTATCCGTTCCGCTGATATTTGAAATATCATAGCATTCAATCCGCTTTGGCAACACACTTAAACTCAATGCTTCCTTTAGTTCTTCAAGGGAAAGGCGCGTTAAAGCGTCCTTATTTACGGTTTTTGCCTCAATAATTTCAAGTTCTTGTGAGGCATTTTGCTGTGCAAGCGATAAAACGGAATGCCTTACGCCTGCCTTGGGGCAAAATAGGTTGACGCGCGAACCTTTGAGGTGCGAAATGTAATCCTCAATTTCCTGCCCGAATAAAAGCTCATGCGAAACGATAATTTCCTCGGCAAGCACGGGATTTTTTTCATAAAACTGCATTATATAATTTGAGATAGCGTCCTGCGAATCACCGCATTCCTCTATAACAAAATTTTCTGAAGCAAGAATCTTGCCCCCTCTCACGGCGGTAAAGTTAATTACAGAGGCTACAGCATTGCCTGAATAAGCAAAAATGTCAAGGTTTAAATCAAGCGGAAAATCCGCAGATTGCTTGCGCACCAAGTTTTCAAGAATTTTAAGCCCGTTACGATATTGCATGGCAAGTTCAAATTCAAGAAGTTTGCTTGCGTTTTCCATTTTTTCCTGCAAGAGTTTTCTTACTTCTCTATCGTTTCCGTTTAAAAAATCAATCGCTTTTTTTACAAAAACCTTATAATCCGCGCTTGAAATTTTGCCTGTGCAGGGTGCTTTGCACCTGCCGATATGGTACTGCAAACACTCGCGTTTCTTTGGGTTCGGCGAAACTGTTGCCTTGCAACTTTTAAGAGGAAACGCACTGTGAATAACTTCAAGCATGGCGCTTGCAGAAATTCCGCGCATATAAGGCCCGAAATATTTCGCACCTGTTTGCTTTAATTTGCGCGTGATTTCAAGGCGCGGAAAATCGTCCTTGATATTTATTTTAATGTACGGATATGTTTTATCGTCTTTTAAAAGTATGTTATAAAACGGTTTGTGTTCCTTGATTAAATTGTTTTCAAGAACAAGTGCCTCGGTTTCCGTGTTAACCACGATAAACTTGAAATCCTTAATTTTTTGCACTAAAAGAATAGTCTTTTCTTCTGAGGTGGATTTTTGAAAATATTGCCTCACCCTGTTCTTGAGGTTCTTGGCTTTGCCCACATATAAAACCTGCGAAAATTCGTTAAGCATTATATAAACGCCCGGCTTCGCAGGAAGATACTTTAGCTTTTCTTGCAAATCAATCATTTTGTTAAATGTATTTTATAATCGGTGGCATAGGATTATAAACCTTTTCAATATCAAAAATACCCACACCGCTTTTTAAATGTGAAAACTTACCTTGCAAAAGAAGCCCCGTTAGGTTCAAGTTCACACAAAAGATTGCCACGCTTTGATTATTTTCAAGTTCTTTAAGTTTTTCCGCATAGGGGCTGAACGGCACAACTAACCGCCCTTTATCCTTAACCTGTGCTTGAATAATCGGCAGGATTTCGGGGTAGCCGTCCTTATTTATAAAGGATATAAATTTCAAAGTTGTAGCCTTGGAAATTAGAGTTTTGGAAATATCCTTAAGCGGTTGAACGCCAGATTTTTTAACCCCCGTACACTTAGCTTTAATAATCCCTTTTAGCACTTTGCCCATGCTTATGCTGTTCTTCTCTGAAATTTCAAGAAGCCTAAGATAATGCACAACGCCTATTCCCATATATGTATTATATCTAAAAAGTGGCTTTGCGTTATACATTTCAGATTCTTCGCCTGTGATTTCGGATTTGAAATAATCGCAAACGCCCTTCCACCATTCCTGCTTTAAACTCATGATAAGAAAGCCTGTTTTCTCGTTTTCTTTTATGTGTTTTTTAGATAGCCCGTTAATAAATTCGCCGAAAATCATTTCGCCTTCTTTGCCTGCCTGCAAGGAAGTTAGAAGTGTGATATGCGGTTCGCCGTTCGCATTCACGGTTGAAACCAAGGCAAGTTTGCCTGTAACCGCGAAGCTATCTCTATCCTCATTTGATATTGAGGTATTGGGCGGTACGGCATTAGTTACCGCCTCATTTGATATGTTTGTACTTTCCATATGTTTCATAATTCTCTTTCCTTACTTATGTTTTAGTGATAAATTATCTTTTTAACATTCCGCTTAACGAAGCAATTTTCATATGTTTCCTTGCCTCGTTTAATAATTCGCTTGCCTTTGCCTCTGAGGTGAGTGAGGCATTTTCATATTCCCATGTTTCGCCAAGCAATTCATATTTCTTTTTGCAAAGGTTGTTAAAAGCCATGAGTTCCCACCTTTGGGTATTCGGCATATGTTCTTTTATAAACGCACCGATTTGCGATATGTTTTCCACGCTGTCCGTAGTGTTCGGAATAATCGGCGTGCGCACCCACACTTTAAATTTATCCTGCGAACCAAGCCTTTTTGCGTTTTCAAGGATTAACGAATTGCCCACACCTGTGAACTTTTTGTGCGCCTCATTATCAAATATTTTTATATCAAAAAGCACTAAATCTATATGTTTTGCAAGGCTTTCAATCACAGAATAAGTGTAATGCCCTGCCGTGTCTACCGCGATATGAATGCCTTGTTCTTTAAGAATGGGCATAACTTCTTTGAGATAATCCGCATTTAAAATCGGCTCACCACCGCCAAAAGTAATGCCACCGCCGTTTTTAAAAAACGCTTTATCTTTTAAAATTTCCTTACTCAGCTTTTCGGGCGGATAGTGAATTCCCTTAATTTCAATTGCGTTTTGAGGGCAAACCTCAGCGCAATTCCCGCACTGCTTGCAGGTGTTTTTATCAAATTTTAAACCGCTTTCATTAAAGGTAATAGAACCGCAATTTCTTATGCAAGCACTGCAATTCATGCACCTATCCATATGCCAAAACATATGCGGATTAAATGAAATGCTTTCAGGATTATGGCACCACGAACAGCTTAAATTGCAACCCTTAAAGAACACCGTGGTGCGGATTCCGGGGCCGTCCTCTGTGGACATTCTTTGAATATCAAGAACTAAAGATTTACTCATTTTTCCCTAAAAGTTGCTGTGGCTTTCTCTTGCAATAATTTCGTCTTGAAGTTCTTTTCCTATTGCGGTGAAGTACGCATTATAGCCTGTGATTCGCACAAGTAAATGCCTATAATCGCTTGGGTTCTTTTGCGCGTCTATAAGCGTTTCGGCGTCAAGGATATTCAGTTGAAGCGCAGTTCCGCCGTTTTCTGCATATGCACATATGAAAGCCTTCAATTTTTCCTTATGTTCTTTGCTTTTTACAAGTGCGGGCGAAAGCGTGATTGTGTGGCTTGCGCCGTTAGGAAGGTGGTTTATATAGCCCATAAATCCGCCCTTATCCGAATGTCCGCCAAGTGCCTTGCCCACCGAATTCACATTAGAGGTTGGGCCTTTAATGTCCGCACCTGTTACGGGGCAAATCGCATTAGAAAGGAACTGCCCTTTCTTGCGCCCATCGGGGCTTGCGGAAAGAATAAACCCGTCACCCACCCAATAATTCCAGCTTAACATTCCGGGGCGGAAGCGGATATCTGAGGTAACCGTTCTATGTTTCCAAACCTCATCTGTCCAAAACCGCATGAAATCTTCGGCAAGCGCATCGGCATCATCGTCATCGCGCCCGTACTTGGGGGCTTTGTTTTTCGCTTTCGCCTGCAACACCTCATAGCCTTCCCAGTTCGCTTTAAGCGCGGTGATAAGTTCACTCATGGTGCATTCCTTTTTATCAAAAACCAAATGCTTAACCGCAAGCAAGCTATCCACGGTTGAGGCAAAAGTTACCCCCTCAATCGTAACAAAACGGATTTCACCACCACCCTCGGTAACATCTTTTCCGCTTTCGGCACAGCCTTTTACAAGGCAAGAAACATATGGTGTGGGCTGAAATGTGGCGCGCACAGTATCCGTGATATTGTACATATCCACAATGTTTTTAATGATAAAAGCGGTTTGCTTTTTAAACGCATTATAGAAATCGTCAAATGTTTTAAACGCTTCGGGTTCGCCTGTTTTACCGCTGTAATTTATCTTCGGATAAACCTTACCCCAAACTTGATCCTTATACTCAATGATATCCGAACCGTTACCAAGCGTTAATTCAAGTGCCTTTAAGAGGTTAATATTTATATCTACCGTGCCAGAACGATCATTGCCTGCCATGCTGTTTTCAAGGCAACCCACAGACGCATAATCCGCCACATTCTCTTCGTTAATCAAGTGTTCTAACCCTGCTTTCTTCGCTTGATTCATCATGCCTGCCATGGATCGTTCGTCAAAGTTTAAAAGAAAGGGTGCGCCTTGGCTTTCCGAAATCATATCAATCACAATATCAAGCAACTTTTCGGGCGAATTCTTATGCAAGCGGACATTGGGCTTAGGCTCAAGAATCGGACTCATTTCGTCTATAACTTCAAGCAGAAGATAGGATAATTCATTAGTTGCATCTTTAAAATCTTTTGAAAGTCCGCCAATCATAAAAAGTTGTCCGTAGCCTGCGGTTATGCCTTGGTTGCAACCAAGTTTAATCATTGCGTCATATGCGGTGTTGCAATGAAACCAAAGGCAACCAAGGATTTCCTTCATAAATTCCTTGCTCATGCCCTCTTCCACGGATTTTTGATAAAACGGAAAAAGATATTGATCCAGCCTGCCGAAAGATACCCCCGGCCCCGGATAGTTTTCATCCGACATCACAAGCATATGCGTTATCCACAAGGATTGCACTGCTTCCCAAAAATTTTCAGCAGGATTCCACGGAACGCGCTTTAAAATGTTTGCCATTTTAGTAAGTTCGTCTTTCCGCTTAAAATCCTTTTCCTTTTCGGCAAGTTCCAAACATTTAGCGGAATATTTTTCCGCCAATTCTTTGGGCATTAAGGACGCAGTCATCATTGCGGAAAGCTGTGCTTTCTTTTTCTTATCCGTGGCAACGCTGTGCTTATGTTTTAAATCCTCATAAACCGCCTTAAAGCCGTTTTGAAGTATAAAAGGATAATTGGGAATAAAATGCCCGCTCGTTGCGCCTGCGTTACCAAAACCCCTATCATGAAACTCAAAAATTTTCCCGCGCGTTCCGCCCTTTCCAACCACAAGACTATCACGCGTTTTGGTTTCCTTGCGGTTAAGGCACATGCTTGAAATTATGTTAAAATTCGCACCGCAAAGCAAATCGTCCTCAAGCATTTCGCAGGGAACTTTGTTAACTATAATTTCCTTATTAAGCCATGCGCGCCTTTCAGCAATGCTTAAATCAAAAAACCCTTTCGGCACACCCACGCGTTCCGCACTTTGGCGGATACCCTCGCAAAATGTGGAAAAGAAACTATAAGTTTCAGGCACAATGTAAAATGTGAGTTCGTTATAAAGCGTATCATAAGGCGTACCCACGGCGAAACACTTAAATTCATTATTCCACTCACGGTTCACACCCTCAAAATAAAAATCCCGCAACCGTTTAACTCTAACCGATAAATTCTTTGGCTCTTTAATATTCTTCATGCAACTATTATAAACTATAGGAAGATAAATTTCAACTTAAGTTTAAATTTACCAAACCTTTGCTTGTTAAGCAAATGTTTTCGGCAATGCTTGCCTACTTCCTCATTTGAATAACGCTTGTTGCAACCCTTGCAAGCAAGTTGCAACTTCGCATAATATAGCATAAATTGGCGTGGTGTGCTGAGGAATTTTATATTTAGGTACGAAGTACGAATTTAGGATTAATTAACTAATAATGAGATTTAGATTCCTTCATGTTTCTCGCTTCATGTTTAATGTTTCACTCTTCACTCTTCTCTAACAACAAAAAACACCTCTCAAATAACTGAGAGGTGTTTTTGGTTGTTGATTGGTGGGTAGCTAACTTAATAATGATATTTAGATTCCACAATTCTGCATTCTGA
>WQYD01000065.1 GCA_009781445.1 Bacillota bacterium
AGAAGTAAGCGCATCAAATTTAATCTTAAGCGGTTTACCTTTTTCAGTAACACCAAGCGTATTATGCGCCTCTAAAATGCCGTGCGAAATTGTAGATTTGTAACTCATGGAACTATTTTAGCATTTTTAGAGATTTCTTTCAATAGAAAAAACATTGTTGAGGCAACAGGCAATAGGCGTGGTTTTTTTAGGTGATTGGTGGTTAGTGATTGGTGATTGGTGGCGGATTCTAAATCTCATTATTGGTTAATCTTGCTGAGTAAGATTTTTAATTCGTGAATAACCTCATCAAACCCGATACCGTTTGCATAAGAAAACTGTTTTGAATATGCCAGCCATGAGGATTTTATTGAGTTGTCGGTTCGTATCATTTCAATATTTCTTGGCACATCTTCAAAAATGAATTCTGTTTTTCTTATTTTAGCGGTGTTTTCTAAGGCAGTTAACACGGTGTTGCGTTTTAGAGAATTGCCGTATAGCTTTGAAAGCGCATAGCAATCATAAAAATCCTTCATTCTCGTGTTGGCTACGCTTCGGCTTAATATGCTTTCAAGTTTTTCCGCCAAAATTGTTTCAATCGGATAAGAGGCTATATCAATGCTTCTGTTGCCCAAAAGAAGCCTGTAATTATACATAATTTCGCTTGGGGTAATCGCATCGCCTGCTGTAATATCTATTTGAATCGCGTTTCTTGTTTTGTCAAACTCAACGGTAAATTTCGCCTTAAAGCCGTTTCGTTCAGATTCTTCGCGGATTACCGATAAATCGGTTAGTGAGAATTCTGTTGCGTCCTCAATTCCGATTGAGGCAATTTCGGTTAACGCGTTTTTAATTGAATTTTCGTTTAAGGGTGTATTTTTAATCGTGAAATCCATATCCCTTGTCATTCGTGCATCAATTCCCACAATAGCCGAAATCAAAATACCCCCTTTCAAAACAAAATTATCTTTATGTTTGCTAAGCGAAAGCCTTTCTAAAAACCGTTCCATGAAAAAGCGCGTAAGCAAAACTTGAGGGTTCAGATTTAGCCTTTTAGCCTCATTGTTTATTAAATCTTTAAGCTGTTTTGATGTCTTCACAGTAAAACCTCAATTCTTTTTTTCAGTTCGTCATATGCGCCCGTCTGCTTTGCAAAGTCAAACAATTTAACAATATTTTTATTCGGTAATTGCAGGTAGCTTTTTAAGGCTTCTACCTGCACAAATTTATCACCGTTATATTTGGGGCTGAACAAATCACAAATTGTTCTCTCTGCGTTGTGAATTTTAACGATATTTCCAAAAGCTGTTTGAATTTCAGTTGCGCCCAAACCATAAATTTCCGCCTTTTCTCTAATGACATTGTGAATACCCGATAGCCTTGGATTATTGTAGCCCAAAGGCGCAGAAGCGAACAGCGTATCCGAATCTCTTGTAGTTAAGCCAAGTAAAAATGCGGAAGTGTTCGCGGAATAAATAAGCTTGCTGTTTTTTAATTGGAAAATATATAGCTTATCCTCTAACTCATTTTTTAAAATGTAAATGCCCCGTGCAACGCTTTCAATAATGCCGTCATCAACCGCATACTTCAAATAATCACGCCCAATTTTGGCAGGGCTTAAATCCCTCGTCCAAATAATCCCGTTTCTTGCTAAATCTTTAAGCCTTGAATAATCTTTCATAATTTTGACAACCGTACCATAATTATATATATTATTGGTATGATTGTCAAATATTTTTATTTAATTCAGAATTATGGATTCATTAACTAATAATGATATTTAGAATCCATTTCTATTGCCTTAAAACTCATGCGCCAATCAACCGCCAAATTAAGGCTTAGGAGATAGGGAAGACGCGGAGGGCTTAGATTTTTAGAGGGGAAGTGTACTTAATCGTACATAACCCGATAAAAACTAAGCCCGACAAAGTATAACCTATCTCATAAGCCTTAATTTTGTAACACTTTTATTTAATCAGACATAAATAGATAGTAGGGTTGAAACGCGCAAGCGGTAAAGCCCAAATCTAAAGGGAGGATTTGGCTATGTTCGGATTTAATAATGGTTTTGGCGGTTGCGGTTGCGGATGTGAACACGAACGCGGTAACGGTTGCGGTGGCGGTTTTGACAGCATTTGGTTGATTTTCATACTGCTTATGTGCTGTGGCGGTTGCAATTTCGGTTGCACTGACTTAATTGTGCTATTGCTTTTACTTAGTTGCTGTGGCAATGGTTTTGGCAAAAACACCTGTGGCTGTAAATAACGGCTTCTTTTAATGTAACAAAAAATTACTCACTCACTCACACTACATAACAAAAAAATTTCCGCCGTTAATCGGCGGATTTTTTTGTGAAAAGCTAAAAGTTTATTAAGCCCTTTTTCTTGCCTTAATATAATAGGATTTTCCTTTTTTAATATCAATCAATTCCGCTTCAAAACCTACGCCCGCGAAAATATCTAATAATTCTTTGGTTTCGTACTTTGCAAATCCGTAATTCGTATATTTCAATTTGTTAAGAAATTTTTTAGTGTAGCAAGCATTTAAAAATTCGCCACCGCTTTCAAGTTTGCCACAAATCTCACTTAAGCCTTGTTTTAAATCGTCCCAAAAGTAAATTGTGTTTATTGTGTAAATCTTATCAAACTTTTCTTCAAACCCTATTGATTCAACACTTGCCCTTTCAAGCCTTAATTTGCCTTTCGTAATTGCTTTCTGGTTTTTCTTACTTGCGACTTTCACCATATCTTCGGAAATATCAATTCCGTAAATCTTTAAATCGCTTAATTTTGAAAGCTTTTTTAGCAAGTAGCCATTTCCAAAACCTATATCAAGAAGCAGTTTTCCGCTTTTAACTTCATTAAAAACCGCCTTGTACATTTCTTGGTTTAACCTATTCATGATAAAGCACGCAATCCTTCCGCCAAAACCTCTTGGTTCTCTGAACTGCCCTGCCCAATACTTTGTGAAACTCATATAATCATTATAAGGGCTGAAAGCTAAAATTTCAAGCAACTGATAGTTGTAAAAATGAGAATGGTTTGGCTATGCTAATGATATTGACTTGTGTTTTTTTATGAAGACGGCTTGCGCCTTATGATGAGATGTTTTCGTTTTCTATTTGGCAATCCATCATGTGGCATAGCCACACTTCATATCATCATATCATCATTTTCGCAAAGCGAAAACATCATTAAAAAAGCGATTGCAAATTTTTGCAATCGCTTTTTTGGAGGCACCACCCGGATTCGGACCGGGGAATAAAGGTTTTGCAGACCTCTGCCTTACCACTTGGCTATGGTGCCGTGCCTGCTTAAGAACATATTATCACACGGTGTGCGGGTAGTCAAGCAAAATTTTAAAGTACGAGGTACGAAGTACGGATTGTTCAGCGCACAGCGCACAACGCACAGCGCACAATGGTGGAATAATTTTTAATTCAGAATTCAGAATGCAGAATTATGGATTTAATATATAATGATATTTAGATTCCATAATTCGTACTTCGTACCTTGTACTTCGTACTTCCTATAATGATATTTAGAATCCTTCATTGTGCGCTGTGCGCTGTGCGCTGTGCGCTGACGCAGAACGCGTTCTGCGTCAAAATTTTTGTCTCAAAAAATTTAAAATCTGTTCGGGCGCAATTCCGTTTATCGCCGAAAACCCCGCGTTATTCTTGTTACCGCCTTTTGGGGGGTGTTTTGGTTTGGGGGTTTGGCGGTTTTTGTTAAGCCCGCCCATTTGGTTAAGCATATTGAACATATTTAACATATTGCCTGCTTCACCGCTGTTTGGGTTGAATGGGTTTTGAGAATTGCTTCCGCCACCGCCGTTTTGGTTAAAGGCATTTTGAAAAGGATTCGCGGAATTTGCGTTAAAGCCGTTTTGAAAAGGTTGCTGAAAACCGCCACCGCTGAAAGCCTTTATCATTTCGCCGATATCGGGGCTACTTCCGCCTTTGTTTTGATTTAGCCCCATTAAGAGTGGCAACAGATTCATGATATTATTCATAATTATTTTTTAAGTTCCCCTATCAGTTCTTTCATTCTTTCGCTTTGTTCGTGAGAAAGAAAAGACGATGCTTGATTAAAAAAGCTATCAAGCGCACTATCACTCAGTTCCCCCCGCTTACGGCTTTCCGTGGCAACTTTAAATAATTCTTCCATAAGCTGTTCTTGGCTTAGCTGAGAATAGCGGTTAACCTTATCTTTAATTTCTTCATTCTTTTTGCTTTCCGCCTCATTGCTTTCGCTTTGGGCATTTGTTGCGGTGTTTGCCTCTTGCGCCTTGCGCCTTATATAGCTTTTAAAATCCATGTAACAATTATATGCGCAATACGCCCCAAATGTTCACAAACATTTCACCTCACTTTACTTGACTGCTATTTACTTTTAATTTACAATAAATTTACTGAAAGTTTTACTTATCGCGAGGTTATATGAAATTTGATGCAAGCGTAAACACTTTAATTAGTGAGATAATGAGCAACAATTCAAGCGCGGTTATGCTTTGCGCGCCAGCAGGCACGGGCAAAACCGATTTGATTACCGAGCTTGCAAGCCGTTACCGCACGGTGTTTTGGCTTAACGCGCTTTCGCCTGATATTTCCTGCTTTGCCTCTTATCTTTGTGATAAAATAGTGGAAGATAATGACGAATTTAAGGATAAATTAAGCCAACTTTTGCGTTGCAAATCCGTTTATCACGGCGAAACGGTGGTGCTGACTGCGCTTCTTGATTATGTTTCGCGCATAAAAGGCAACTGCCTTATGGTTTTTGAACGCGCGGAATCCCTGCCCCCCGATTTCAAACTTGAGAACATTGAGAGGCTGATTAAGCATTGCCCCCCTAATTTAAAAATCGTTATTTCAAGCGACAGATTTATTAATTTTGATTATAGAAAGTTTGAACCCTTATGCCCCAAACTTGTGGACGAGAACAGCTTTACGATTCATGACACGATTAATTTTGACGAATATATTGAAAACCTTTCGGATAAAGATAAGGCTTTCCTTGCTTACATTTCGGATTTAAGCACCGCAAGGGTTGATTTTGCGGATTATATTTATCCTGCGGACAGCCAGCAACACGGCGGTAAGGAACTCTTAAGCTACCTTTCAAGAAAGGAAGGCTTTGTGGCGATAAGGGATAATGATTTCCATATCAATTCCCTGTTCGCAAAATATCTAAGCCAAGTTAAGGATAAGTATCCTAACTTTTTCGGCGAATTCGCCGAAATTGCCGTGGCAAAACGGTATGCCGATTATATTTTTAAAGTTAAGCGCGAATTTTCTTCCGTAGCCTTAAGGCTTTATGCGGAACTCGGCGATTTGGATATGATTAACGAGGCGGTTAAATTCCTTTGCCATTGCCAAAAAGATATTTGGCGAAGCTATGACATAGTTAAATCCTTAAGGATTGACGAACTTAAACCGTTTCACAGCGAAGAATATGTTTTTTATAATTTCCTTTGCGGATTAAGCCTCGGCATTTTAAAATCTTACGAAGAATGCAAGCGGGTTTTTAAAGAAGTTTACTTCCAATTTAAAGAAAAAGGCTTGATTTGGCCCGCCATACTTTGCTTGCACCAATTGCTGAGGATTCCGAATGCAGACGATAACGAATTTAAGGAAGAATGCGTGGAAATGTTTTTAAAGCACGGAAAGGAAGAACCGATTTATTTTGATTTCCTCTTTACCGCCACGGTTCGCTATAGAAAGGATTTGGAATTAACCATGTCCGACATTCTTAACACTATAGATCAACGGGGTGAGAAGAAAAGCCCTACCTATATATTGATGAAAGAACACCTTGCCTATTATTATTTTGATATAAGCAATTATAAGAAAGCCATTGAACTTGCCGAAGAAATACACGCGTACACACCTTATTACACTGTTCCGCATAATTTTATTGCATTTAAATATTACGCAGGCGATGTGGACGAAGCCAAGAAAAGCGCGGAAGAAGCCCTATCCTTTGCGGAAGAAAATGAAATCGGGCAGGACACGGGATTATTATACGGCACACTTGCCATGATAGACGCGTACCACGGCAGAATCAACGAAGCCCTAACAAAATATGATTTATCCGTTAAAGCGGATATTAAGGATTCACCCGCACAGCTTTTTAATGTGGGGCAAAGATGCCTTGCTTACGCACAGCACAAGGACGCCAATTACGCAAAAGATGTTTCCCACATTTATCTTTAATACTGCGAAATTTATCAGCCCGAATATGTGGATATCATGATGCTTGCGTTAAGCTATGCGTACATGAAACTCGGACGGCACGAACTTGCGTATCAATACGCCACCAAATGCGTGCAGGCTTCCACTTCCAAGAGTACGCATTGGCTTATGGGCATGGCAATCGCCACAAACTATTTGCTTGCAAAGGGCGAACTGCAAGATGCGGATACGCTTATAGGCAATATTTTTAAGGCTTCATGTTCATACGGGCTTGAAATGCTAATTGTGAATTATTTTAACTGCATTTTTAAACCTCTTGCAAAATATGCTTCGCGCCATGGAATTGAATCCGAATATATAGAAAAAATTGAATCCATGCTTGAAGAAAAGCAAACGCGCAGAGTAAGCTCAAATATGCTCAAGATAACCATGTTCGGCGATGTTTTGGTGAGTGTGGACGGCAAGGAAATTATTTGGAAAACTAAGAAGAGTAAAGATTTATTCCTGCACTATCTTTTGCACAGAAACACAGGAATTGATCGCGGTGTTATTATAAATATTTTATGGAAAGATTATTTGTACGATTCCGCAATAAACAATTTAAAAACAACCAATAATATTATTAGAAGAACGCTTTCTGCGTACAACATAGGGTTTTCGCTTAATTATGCGAATTCTAAGTATGGGCTTACCTTAAAGAGTGTGGATAATGATTTTTATGCTTACTGCGCCCTGCGCGATAAATTTCATTTGGAATCTTCCTTACCTGCCATGGTTAAACTTATGAACCAAATGCTTAAGCTTTACCGCGGTGATTTTGCCACTGATATGACGCCGTTCAAGGAATTTAATGACGAACGCAAAAGCCTGAAGCAAGATTTAATTGTTATGCTTTTAAAACTTGTGAGGGGGCTTTCCGCGCAGGAAGATTTCATTGAAGCCAAGCGGTTCTTATCCGCACTTATAATTATAGATAAGCAAAACGATTATCAAAAAGCGGTGGCGGAACTTGACGCAAAAATAAAAATTTAACTAGATACTATTTAGCCGTCTAATTTAACACATCATTGCGCGTCTTTTCGGCTAAATTCCGTCTTTTTATAGCTTGCTAATGTAGCCCCACTACACCTAAAGCTATAAAAAGCCAAAATTATACCTCAAAAACACATCGCAAGCATGTGTCAAACCAGAAGGCTAACTAGTATGAATTATAATAGCGAATGGAAAAATTTCAAAGTTATCGCCACAGGCGCAGGCAAAAAACTTGAAGAATATTCAGGTATTAAGCTACTGCGCCCCGATCCTCAAATAATTTGGGAACCCGATAAAGATTTCAGTGCTTATAAGGATATTTGGGCATCTTACGAAAGAAGCGAAACGGGCGGTGGCGAATGGAAAACTCACAAAACTGTCCCAAACGAATTCAAAATTAACTGGCGAAGCCTTGTGTTTTCCCTTAAACTTATGGGCTTTAAGCACACGGGCGTTTTCCCCGAACAGGCGTATAATTGGGATTTAATTATAAAAACTATTACCAATGCGAACCGCCCTGTTTCTGTGCTTAACCTATTTGCGTACACAGGCGGTGCAACGCTTGCTTCCGCCTTGGCAGGCGCGAAAGTTACGCATATTGATTCGGCAAAAGCCATGTGTGAGAGGGCTGGGAAAAATGCCGAACTCTCAGGGCTTAAGGATAAACCAATTAGATATATAGTGGACGATTGCATAAAGTTTACAGAAAGAGAAATCCGCAGAAATAATAAGTATGACGCTATTATTATGGATCCCCCCAGCTTCGGCAGAGGGCCTAACGGCGAAATGTGGAAACTTGAGGATAAACTTTTTGATCTTGTTAAACTTACAAAAGGCGTGCTTTCGGATAAACCGCTTTTCTACCTTATTAACAGCTATACCACAGGGCTTCAGCCTGCTGTTATGAAAAATATTTTGGACATTGTGTTTAAAAACCAAGCGCACCAAACCAATGCTTACGAAATCGGAATCCCCACAGAAGAAGGAATTGTGCTACCCGCAGGCGCAAGCGCGTTCCTAACTTTTACTTAAGGAATCAATGAATAAATACTCGTGCATGGCGGAAAGAGGTTTTTTAGATAGATTTTGAATTGACTGTAAATGAGTGTATCGGGATACATGATTTGGAAGTCAAACAAAATATAGCAAAAAAGAATTTCCGCGGGCGCGATAACCTTA
>WQYD01000066.1 GCA_009781445.1 Bacillota bacterium
TATTTGCCTCAGCAATTAGAGGCGAAGCACCCGTAACCGCATAAGCCCCCCCACTGCTTACCTCAGTAAACTCTAAACTAAGAGAGTCGTCCCCCGCACAAGCAAAAAGCATTACCGCAAGCAGTGCTATTGCCACTGATACTAATGTGAATAAACCAAGTTTCTTTTTCATAAATGCCCCCTTTTGTGTGTTTGTAAGTTTTGTGCTTTTATATATAATGATATTGTGAATTTGAAGTATGAAGTACGGGGTAAGAATTGTTTCTGCGCACAGCGCACAATAATGGAATTGTTTTTAAAATAGAACGCCGAATCATGCACAACAATATCCATGTAAATTTTCTCATAAATACGCTAAGAATACAATAGCAATTTGAAAAAAATTTAAACTATTTTTGTTTACTGCACATTTTAAAACCAAAATGTGCAGTAATCTGAAAATCATTAAATACTAAAAATCTATTAAATCTTTTTTGTTCCTGTTCATTTTGGAAAAATCTACTTTTAAAAATGAGATTGTGGAAAGGAATAAAAATAATATGCCGAAAACGGCAAGCACCCCAAAGGCTATAATGGGGGTTACGGTGAAGCTACCGATTTTAAAAGCTATGCTTTCGTGAACAAGTTCGGCACCGCTTGAATTTAGCTTGCCAAGGGTTACGGCACGGAACAAAATTACCGCATAAGAAAGGGGATTAAAGTACGCAAACCACTGCATTGCATTTGGCAAAAGGGACAGCGGAATGTACGCGCCTGAGAGGAAAACAAGGGGCATTGTAACCGCCAAACTTACGGCTTGAAAGGTTTGAATGTTCTTTGCTTTGGTGGCGATAAACAGCCCCAATCCGCTAAACACAAGCCCCACAAAAATCATTACAGGAATGGTGAGAAGTAAGGCGGAAGGCGACAAGCTAAGCCCTGTAAACAGCCCCAAAACATATATAATCAGCCCTTGAATTGTGGCTACGGTGGCGGAAGAAATGAACTGTGCGATTGCGATATTCAGCCTTGAAATCGGTGACACGAGAACCTCTTTCATGAAGCCCCCTGTCATGTCGTCTATCGTGGACGCGGATATCCGCATGGTGGATTCAAACACCATTGTGATAATCACGCCTGAAAGCATAAATGCGGAAGCATTTCCAATGCCCTCGTGCTTAAAGATTCCCGCAAAAATGTACACGAAAAAGAAGGGGGAAATTAAGTTAAAAATCAGTGCGGTTTTGTTTCTTAAAAAGGTTTTAAAATTCCTTAACCACAAGGCATAAATCACTCTCATTCTTCAGCCCCCTCGCGTATTTCGCGCCCTGTGATTTCCAAGAAAACATCGTTAAGCGTGCCTTTTCTGATTTCAATATCCGTGATATCTTCCTTGAGTTCGGATAGGATATTAAGCGTATCCGAAACCTCGCCGATATCAATGCGGTAATATTTTTCCTTTTTCTGAAAGCCCACGCTTTTTGATTCAAGCAGGCTTTCCAGCCTCTCGCAGTTTTTTGCGGTTATGTATGCCCTGTCCTTTGTGAATTGCTTTTTTAAATTGAAAGGCGAATCGTGGGCGATAATTTTTCCGTAGTCCATAATTGCAACCATGTCGCAAACTTCGGCTTCGTCCATATAATGTGTGGTTAGGAAAATTGTGATATTTTTCTCGCGTGCAAGTTTCACAATATATGTCCACACAGTAGCCCTTGTTTGGGGATCAAGCCCCGTGGTGGGTTCGTCCAAAAACAGGACTTTTGGATAATGGATTATCCCCCTTGCGATTTCAATTCTTCTTTTCATTCCGCCCGAAAGCGAACCCACGGTTTTTTTCTTCCAATCCTTAAGTTCCACCAAATCAAGCACAAAATCTATGCGGTTATCTACCTCAGTTTTCGGCACACCGTAAAACACGCAGTGCATTTTAAGGTTTTCTTCCACTGTCATTTTGTTATCAAGCGTGGAATCTTGAAACACCACGCCGATAGAAGCACGAACCTCTGATTTATTGGAAGAAACGCATTTGCCGTCTATTTTAAGCGAACCTGCCGTGCTGTCAAAAATTGTGCAAAGGGTGTTAATGGTGGTGCTTTTGCCTGCGCCGTTAGGCCCCAAGAATGCAAAAATCATTCCCTCGTCCACAGAGAAATTTATATCGTTTACGGCAGTAAATTTGCCGTACTTTTTAGTAAAGTTTTCAACTTCTATAATTTTCCGTGCCATTTCCGCCATTGATTAAAACGCCGTTCTGCCCTTTCCTCTATTAACAATTTATTAAGCAGAGGCTTTCGTTAATTCCGTTTGTGATATGGTTAAAGGCTTCGTCTACATCGTCTGTTAAAATAAATAATTCCGAATCTTCCTTTGAAATCAATCCAAGATTTAAAAGCATATCAAAGTTGATTATTTTGCTAAAAAATTCCTTTCCGAAAATCACGAATGGAATTGTTTTTTGCATTTTACGGCATTGCGCAAGCGTGATAATTTCAAAGAGTTCGTCAAGCGTGCCGAACCCCCCTGGGAAGATTGCAAAAGCCTTCGCGTGATACACAAAATAAAACTTCCTCACAAAGAAGTAATGGAAATTAAACACAAGATCTTTGGGGATAAATTCATTGGCTTCTTGTTCAAACGGCAAAAGGATATTAAGTCCGATAGTTTTTTCACCCGCCAAAGACGCGCCCTTATTCGCCGCTTCCATGATTCCGCCACCACCGCCTGTGGCAATGTAATATTTATCTTCCTGAGGTGCGTTTTTAAATTTTTCCTTTGTCCAAAGTGCAAGTTTATGCGCAAGTTCAACCGCCGATTCATAATATTTCCGCGCTTCCAAATTGGAATCGTCTGGCTTAATTCTTGCCGAACCGAACATTACAATCGTGTTTTTAATTTCATGCTCTTGAAATTTTTCCTTTGCGCCCACAAATTCTTCAAAAATGCGCACTGCACGCGCATCTGCGGACTTCAAACATTGCTTACTTGGTTTATTTTTCATAAATTTTCCCCTAATTTATTCGGTAATTTTTGTGTATTTTTCTCTTACTCTCTTAATATCTTCTTTTGAATAGCCGTATTCCGCCTCAAAATATTTATAAATACCGCCTGCCTCGTCTATTCTGTTAAGCGGTGCAAGAATAAACTCTGGTTCTGCAAGAAACATAGGTTCCATCTTGGGCATAATCAACCCTCTTAAAAAGAATGGTATTCTTTTCCTTGCCTTTGCGCAGATTTTTGGAATTGCCTCACGGCTTAAAATATATTCGTTAACAACTTCTTCCTTGGGCGCGCCAAGCATATATAGAAGTATTGCCGAAGCAACCCCCGTTCTATCCTTGCCCACAGAACAATTAAACAAAACAGGGGTATCGCCGTTTTTTATAACTTCAAACAGCTTTTTGTAGCTATGGTTACCAAAAGCAAGGTTTTCATAGCACTCAATCATATCCTGATCGGACAAATTTTTAAGCGCGCTATAGCTTAACCGCTTTAATTTAACGATATTCGCGCTTTCAACCTGCACAGGAACATTAAAATAATTCTTGCAAATTTCGCTTTTGTCCCTCTTTCTGCGCATTTCGTACCAATTATCGTCCCTAAAGTCAACAATCGTGTTAATGCCCAAAGCCTTAATCGTGGCGGTGTCGCTTTCACTTGCCCTATCAAGGCAAGAAGAACGGAAGAAAACCCCGCCCCTAACCTCGCGATCATTTGCGACTTTCACACCGCCCAAATCTCTTAAATTGATAACTTTTTCTAACTTTACAGACATTTTATTTATTGCAATACCCTTAGCCTTTCAATGCACTAACGGCTTAGAAGCAAACCGCTATATACTTCGGATTTTCAGTGTACTAACGGCTTCATTAGCCGTTCAGTGTACTAACGGCTTAGAAGCAAGTCAGGCGCGAAGGGCGAACAATTTACAAGGGACTTTACTTTAGCGTAAACGACCGCAGTAAATTGTGACGCCCTTTCAAAGCATCACGAAGCTTATAAGCCGTTAGGCGTTAGCTTGTTCTATTGCGACAGACAGCGCAACAGTTGCGCCAACCATAGGGTTGTTGCCCATTCCGATTAAGCCCATCATTTCCACATGGGCGGGAACTGAACTGCTTCCTGCGAATTGCGCATCGCCGTGCATTCTGCCCATGGTATCAGTCATGCCGTAAGAGGCAGGGCCTGCGCCCATGTTATCGGGGTGAAGGGTTCTTCCTGTGCCACCGCCCGAAGCCACGGAAAAATAGCTTTTGCCGTGTTCAATAGTCCACTTTTTGTAAGTTCCGCTAACTGGGTGCTGGAAACGCGTGGGGTTGGTGCTGTTACCTGTGATACCTGCGTCTACCCCTTCATGAATCATTATTGCCACGCCTTCGCTAACATCATTCGCGCCGTACACGCGGACTTTTGCTTTTTCGCCGTTGCTGAAAGCCTTTTCGCTAACGATTTTAAGCGTGCCTTTTGCAAAATTATATTCGGTTTGCACATAAGTAAAGCCGTTAATCCTGCTTATGATATAAGCGGCGTCTTTGCCAAGCCCGTTTAAAATAACGCGCAAAGGTTCTTTCCTTACCCTGTTAGCCGAACGCGCAATACCGATTGCGCCCTCTGCGGCGGCGAAAGATTCATGCCCTGCCACGAAAGCAAAGCATTTTGTTTCTTCTTTTAAGAGTTTACCCGCAAGGTTGCCATGCCCTAAGCCCACTTCCCTTGAATCTGCCACCGAACCGGGAATGCAAAATGCTTGCAAACCTTCGCCGATTGCTTCCGCCGCGGGCGAGGCTTTTGATATGCCTTTCTTGATTGCGTTTGCGCAACCAAGTGTGTACGCCCAAACCGCATTTTCAAACGCAATAGGTTGCACACCTTTCACAATTTGTTCCACATCTATGCCTTTGGCAAGGCAGATTTCGCGCGCGTCCTCAAGGTTCTTTATGCCTATCTTTTTGCAAAAATCATTGATTTTGCCAATTCTTCTTTCATATCCTTCAAATCTTATGCTCATAAAATCACTCCTTAATGCTAAAGTTGTGCGCTACTTAATGCGCGGATTAATTTTGGTTACCGCTTCGGCAAACCTGCCGTAAGTTCCTGTGCTTTTCATTAAAGCCTCGGCAGGTTCCATGCCTTTCATGGTGATATTTTCCATGAATACGCCCGTCCTTATAAATTCATAGCCGATAACTTCGCCGTTTTCGTCAAGCCCCATTTGGGTGATATAACCTTCTGCCATTTCAAGGTAACGAACACCTTTTGCTTTGGTGGAAAACATTGTGCCTACTTGGCTTCTAAGCCCCTTGCCCAAATCTTCCAAACCTGCGCCGATAGGCAAACCGCCCTCTGAGAAAGCTGATTGGGTTCTGCCGTAAGCAATTTGCAAAAATAATTCCCTCATTGCCACATTGATTGCGTCACAAACAAGATCGGTGTTTAATGCTTCAAGAACCGTCTTACCGGGTAAAATTTCCGCTGCCATCGCCGCAGAGTGCGTCATGCCCGAACAGCCGATAGTTTCAATTAAAGATTCCTCAATTATTCCGCCCTTAACATTAAGCGTAAGTTTACAGCAACCTTGCTGAGGGGCGCACCAACCAACACCGTGCGTTAAACCGCAAACATGCTTGATTTCTTTTGCTTGAGTCCATTTACCTTCCTGCGGAATAGGTGCTGGCCCGTGATCACAACCTTTTTTGACACACATCATGTGTTCTACTTCGTGTGAGTATTGCATTCTGTTCCTCCAAATTTAAATTTAATAACTAATTGTAACACATTTAAATATAAAAAGTAAAATGTAAAATGTAAAATATAAGAACCTGCCTGTGGCAGAACCTTGGCGTTCGCCACTATGTGGCTCGGCTAAAATTGTGGAAATTATTTAAGGATTGGATTGCTTTTCTGAGGCAACAAGCAAAACCGCCCGTTATCCCACGCAAAAACCCCCGAAAATAGGGGGTTTTTGTTTGCGATTTTTGATTTACTTGTAAGAACGCTTGCGCGCCGCTTCAATTTTCTTCTTCTTGCGTACGCTGGGTTTTTCGTAATGTTCTTTACGGCGAAGGTCCCCGATAATGCCGTCATTAGCGCATTTCTTTTTCCATCTGCGGATTGCGCTATCTAAATTCTCGTTATCCTTAACATAGATTGTTGACACAGGTTTCACCCCCTTTCATTTTTGTAACGCAAGCAACAAATTGGTGCGTTTTACACATTATATTACTCTTAGATTTGGTTGTCAATTGATTATTCAATATTTTTTAGCGCACAGCGCACAATGCACAGCGCACAATGGTGGATTCTAAATCTCATTATTAGTTAATCCACCCTTTCCCCTTAAAAGCAGTTCTTTTGCTATCGGCGGAAAGAGTAGCGGAACGATTATTCCGTTAGACACAATGTGCGTTACATAAAACCAAATTCCGCGTGCGTAAAGTGGCGGAAAGTAAACGAAGAACGAGGAAGTGAAGCCCGAGGCAAAAGCAGAATCTACCGCGGTGGTGATTACGCCGAAAAGCGCAGTTAAGGATATTGCAATAACCGTGGCAAGAATTACGCGAAGCTGAGGCTTTTTAACCGCTTTTAGTGAAAGGGAAACGAACGCAAGCAAAGGCCAATAAATAAAATAGGATATAACCCAATAGCTAAAGCCGTAAATTAGGCCTTGCGCAGTGCAGAACACAAGAACCGCGCTTAATGAAACGCTTAAGGGAAGCGCAAAAGCACTTGCAATGATTATAGCCGTTACTACTTCCACATTGGGAATAACGCGCAATGTAACTTGAAGCACAATTAAAAGCGCGGAAATAATTGCCGATTGTGTGATTTTTGAAGTGGAAATCCTGCGTTCTTTAACCTTATCCGCCATAAATTTCAAGCGTTAATATATAGGTTGCGCCGTTAAAAAGCGGAAGGTGGCTTACCCCCACCCCTGAATAATAAAAGGTTTCACCGTTTACTGTGCGCTTTTTCTCAGGAATATCCTTGTACTTTATGTCGTTAATATTGTGATAAACCGCAAAAACTGTGGGAAAAACGGGGTTAAGCGTTGCCGTGGCTACAAAAATATCATAATCGCCCCATTCTTCGTCTATAACCGTTTCAAGGTAGCCAACTTCTATAGTTGTGATATACAGCCCAAGATAGCTTTGATTTCCCTTAACATTAAGCCCCTCAAATTCAATAAAGGAATCAGAAAGTGCAGATTTAAAGGTTAGCAATTCCATATTATAGAGTTCGTTTCCGTTAATATCCTGCACAATAAGCGTAACGGTTACGCCCTCAGAATTATCGGGTAAATCATTACCGCACGCAAAAAGCACGGCACATAGGCAAGCGCAAATTATAACTGCAAGCAGAATAGAAAAAGTTTTTTTAATCTTCATTTCAAAAACCCGTTTAAGGTGCGGTATCTATTTGGTTATTTTTCAATTTTTCTAATTTTTTCTTCAATTTCTTTTGCAATATCGGGTTTTGAAGAAAGGAAATCTATTGCTTTATCTCTGCCCTGCCCGATTTTTTCATCGTTATAAGCAAACCAAGAACCGCTTTTAATAATAATTCCGTTTTCCACCGCCACATCAAGAATGCAACCGAATTTTGAAATACCCTTGCCGTAAATCATATCAAATTCCGCAAGCCTGAAGGGGGGCGCAAGTTTATTTTTAACCACTTTAACTTTGGTTCTGCTACCCACAATATTCACGCCGTCCTTAATTACTTCGCCCTTTCTCACATCAAGGCGGACACTTGCGTAAAACTTAAGTGCCTTACCCCCAGGGGTGGTTTCGGGGCTACCGAACATAACGCCCACCTTTTCCCTAAGCTGATTTATAAACACAAGAAGTGTGTTAGTTTTATTGATTACGCCTGCCACTTTCCTAAGTGCTTGAGACATAAGCCTTGCTTGAAGCCCAATGTGGGAATCCCCCATTTCGCCGTCTATTTCCGCCTTAGGGGTAAGCGCGGCAACTGAATCCACCACGATAATATCAATCCCGCCCGATCTTGCAAGTTCTTCCGCAATTTCAAGGGCTTGTTCGCCGTTGTCTGGCTGGCTAACATAAAGGTTATCTAAATCCACACCCAAATTTCCTGCATAAATAGGATCAAGCGCGTGTTCTGCGTCAATAAAAGCGGCAATTCCGCCCAGCTTTTGCGCCTCGGCGATAACATGAAGTGCGATAGTGGTTTTGCCAGACGATTCAGGCCCATAGATTTCCACAATCCTACCGCGCGGTAATCCGCCGATACCGATAGCTTGATCA
>WQYD01000067.1 GCA_009781445.1 Bacillota bacterium
CCCAAAAATTTCACCTTCTCTTAATTCAAACTCTATATCTTGCGCTGAATAATTTACATTATTCGCGTATCTCTTACTTAATCTTTCTACTTTAAGCATTTTATTTACCAAATATCCTTAGTTATAGCGCGCCCAAGCGCGCTTACGCATATATTATAACGCGTGCGCGTAAGAATTGCAAACAAAATACTGTTAAAACAGCTTGTAAGTATTTTCCAAAAGGCAAAAGGCAACAGTGGTGGAATTTTAGCTTTAATTAAACTTATCCATAATTCTGAATTCATAATTCTGAATTCTGAATTAATTCGCATAATTTGTAGCTATAGCTACAAGTTATGCGAATTTAAACCCCTCATTCCCTGAATTCCCCGAATTTCCGCGGTAAGAACTATCTGTCGAGAATGCGCCTGCGCCGTTACCGCCCGAACCTGCCAAACCGCCCTTACCTGCCGTAACAAATTCGCTAAGTTCTGCCTGCGTTATGCCTATAAGCGTAAAGTTTCCGCTTATTCCGCTACCGCCGTTACCGCCGTTGCCACCGTTACCGCCTGTGTTTGCGGGGCGGTTAGAAAAGTTACCTGCCGTCCATGAGGCATTTCCGCCGTTACCGCCGTTACCGCCGTTTCCGCCTTTAAGGGTTAAATTTGCAATCTCTCTAAGCACTAAGCCGATTCCTGCAAATATCGCGCTTCCGCCGTTACTGCCGTTGTAGCCCACTCTTGCACTTGGGCTGTTATTTGAATTTGAATTACCGTTGCTTCCCGCCATTCCTGTTCCGCCGATAATCTCAATTTTATCCGCTGTGCCGTTAATCGGCGAAAACATAATATGTCCGCCGTGAATGCCGTGCGCGCCTATGCCCCCTGCAACCATACAATTTCCGCCGTAATATAGTTTTAAAAAACTTTCGCTGTGCGCGGAAACCGCAGAAACCCGCGCCCCTGCAATTATTCTTAAATCCGTTATGCGCATTTCAAGTGCGCTATCCCTCTTTTCAACCACAAAATGGTGGTTATTAAGCGTGCGCGAAGGGTTTCCGATAATATCAATCCTTAGAACCTCTTTAGGGATAACTATCTGCGAAGAAGTTGCGCCGTTATTTACAGGGTAAGCCGTCCCAGATAGATTCAATATTATATATTCGCCTTTTTCGCCTACGAAGTAATCCGAAATGGAAAAGAAAGTTTTGGCTTGTGTGTGGTAGCCTGTGCCAAGCGGTGAAGCCTTGCCAAGCAAAACGCTTTCAATCTCTTCAAGCCAAGCGGGCGAATAACCCGAAGCGAACGCATTGCCCCTTGCGTCTAAGGCTTTTAAATTAGTTAAAACTTCAAGCGGTGATAAATCCGATATAAGGTTTAAAGAAATATTAAGTTCTTTAAGGCTTTTAAGTTCTGATAAAAATCCGATTTCACTAATATTATTATCACTTAAATTTAATTTTTCTGCGCCTGAAAACATTTTAACAATTTTTGCCTTTGTTTGATTCGGCAGGGTGTAGAGTTCGCCACTTAAATCAATTTCAGTTACGCCTGCAAGTTCGCTACTGCTAACGCGCGTTGCATTATTAGGAATATCGCCGTTTTCTTTAAGGTTGTTAAGAATCACCCCCGCCACACCGCTTGTAACGCTTATTGTTTTGGTAAAAATAACTTCGCCGTATTTAATTACTTGAATTTCGCTTTCGCCTATGCCGATAGTTTCAAAAAACTTTCCGTTACGGGCAATCATTTCTTCGTTATAGTTAAGGCTATAGCCGTCAATTGTAAAAAGGCTTAACTCTTTATATTCCTTAAAAATTTCTGCTGTTTCAATTCGCTTTAGGCTTTCGGCAATATATTCTTCGCTGTAAATAACTCTGATTGCTTTTGGTGAAACTTCGCTAAACCCTTCCGCCTTAATTACATATTCGCCTGCCGATTCCGCCACAAACGAACCGTAAAAATGTGCGTTATCTAACTTGTACGGGTGGTTTAAATCGTGGTAGTTTGAAACGGAAAAATATAGCGGTGTAACCGTACCGTTTTGGCTTAAGTTCACAAGAATTTCATTCCCTGCAAAAAATGTTTCGCCGTCAATTAAAATAAAAGTACCGCTGTTTTCTTCCTCTTCACCGCCGTTGTTTCCGCCGTTAAAATTCAAAAACGAACACGCGGTTAGCCCTGCCGTAAGGACGGCAAAAAGAAAAACCAAAACAAAAACAACCAAAAATCTTTTTGCTTTCATAAAACATTTTATGATTAACTTTCCGCCGTTATATCGGATTTAAGGTGTTAATCGTATAGGACTTCTGAATAGGAACATTGCTTCTTTAATATGCAAGCCAAATAAAAGCATTGTAAGCCTATCTATCCCCACACCGAAACCGCCGTGAGGGGGGCAACCATATTTGAAAAATTCAAGATAGAATTTAACATCGTTTTGAAGCCCCTTTTCCTCTGCTTGCTTGGATAGGATTTCATGCCTGTGTTCGCGTTGCGCGCCTGTGGTAATTTCAACCCCGCGCCAAATAAGGTCAAACCCCAAAGGCACACCGCTTTCATCGCGCATATGGTAAAACGCTCTTTTGCTTTTATCAAAATTCGTTACAAACAAAAATTCGTGGTTGAATTTTTTCTTCACAAGTTCGTAAGAAAGCTGTTCGGCTTCCGTGGTTAAATCACCTTTTTCGGATTCAGGCACAGTGTAACCGAATTCCTTTTCAAGTTCGTTATAGAGTTCAGAAACCGTCATAACGGGGAAAGGCAAACTTGGAACAATGGTATCAATATTAAATAATTCTTTAATCTTTGCGCCGTGCTTTTCGTACACGGTTTTAAGCATTTCGTGAAGCCATTTTTCCTCAAGTGCCATAAGTTCGGTAAAAGATTTTATGTAGCTTACCTCAAGGTCAAAACCTGTGAACTCTGTGGCGTGTTTGCTTGTGTAAGATTTTTCTGCCCTGAACACCGGCCCTACCTCAAAGATTCTTTCAAAGCCCGAAGCCATTGCCATTTGCTTATAAAATTGGGGGCTTTGGGCTAAGAAAGCTGTCCTGTCAAAATACTTTACTTCAAACACATCCGCACCGCTTTCGCTTGCCGTGCCTATAAGTTTTGGTGAGTGGATTTCAAGAAAGTTTTCCTTAATTAAAAAGCTACGCAACGCGTTAACCATTTCCGTTTGCACTTTGAACACAAGCTGATTTTCATCGGTGCGTAAATCAATCCACCTATAGTCAAGCCGTTGGTCAATGCTTGAGCGTTCTAAGGCTTTTTTCTTATCAGACGCGGTTATTTCTTTGCACACAACGGGAAGCGGTTCGGCAATAGATTCCACTGTGATTTCGCTTGGAATCATTTCCAATCCGTTAAGTTTTACATATGAATTTTCCACTATTTTGCCCACCACGGATATAACGCTGTCTTGCGTTAAGCTATCTATCGCGGGGCATAAATTCATATGTTTTTCTTTCTCTATGGTTATTTGAAGCTTGCCCGAAATGTCCTTTAAAACTATAAAAGCCATGTTTCGCCCGTTGCGGATATTTTCCACAAAGCCCTCAACTAAAACCTTTTTGTTAATGTGTTTTGCTATCTCTGATAAACGGATTCTTTTCATTTTTAGCCCTCTCAAATCATATTTTGGTTCTCTCAAAAAGCGAGCCTTTCAGCCCGCTTTGGTGTTGGTGAAATTAAAACTTTTCAAGTAATTTGAAATCCACTTTGCCTTTGTCAAGTTTGATAACGCGGACGCGGACGCGGTCGCCAATGTTCACCACATCTTCCACTTTTTCCACGCGATCTTTGCTTAGCTTGCTTATGTGAATCATTCCGTCCTTGCCGGGGGCATATTCCACAAACGCGCCGAAAGTTAAAATCCTTACCACATTGCCCTCAAATTCATCACCGATTTCGGGATCGCAAGCTATGCTTAAAACCATTGCTTTTGCAAGTGAAGCCTTATCAGGATCTGCGGTTGCAATGAACACTGTGCCGTCATCGCTAATGTCAATTTTAACACCTGTTTCGTCTATAATTTTATTGATAACTTTGCCACCGCTACCGATAACTTCGCGAATCTTATCGGGATCAATGCTGAAAGAAATAACCTTGGGGGCATACTTGCTTAACTCTGTGCGGGGGGCGGGTAAAGCCTTAAGCATTTCATTTAGAATATGAAGCCTGCCCACGCGTGCTTGTTCAAGCGCACCGCGCAAAACTTCCTCATTGATACCCTTAATTTTAATATCCATTTGGATAGCGGTAATGCCGTCCTTTGTGCCTGCAACCTTGAAATCCATATCGCCGAAGAAATCTTCTATGCCTTGGATATCGGTTAGGATATGAAGTTTTTTGTTAACCTCGTCTTGAATCAAGCCCATGGCGATTCCTGCCACAGGTGCTTTAATCGGAACGCCTGCGTCCATAAGCGAAAGGGTGCTACCGCATACGCTTGCTTGCGAAGTTGAACCGTTGCTTGAGATAACTTCGGAAACCGTGCGGATTGCATAAGGGAAGCATTCTTCACTTGGAAGAACGGGTTCTAATGCCCTTTCCGCAAGTGCGCCATGCCCGATCTCGCGCCTGCCGGGGCTACGCATAGCTTTGGCTTCGCCTGTGCTGTAAGGGGGCATATTGTAGTGGTGCATATAGCGTTTGAACACATCGTCATCAAGCCCCTCAAGTTTTTGAACTTCGGATATGCTTCCAAGGGTAGCCGTGGTTAACGCTTGGGTTTGCCCGCGGGTGAAAACCGCACTTCCGTGAACGCGCGGAAGCAAGCCAACTTCGCACCAAATATCCCTTACTTGGGTTAGCTTTCTGCCGTCAGGACGAACGCCCTTATCAGCTATCATAGCGCGAACTGCTTCCTTTTTCATTGCATAAAGGATATCCGCAATATCATTCTTATTGTTAGGGTAAATTTCGGCGAAATGATCAAAAATATCTTTCATTGCCTCATCTTCCCTAACTTCTCTTTCGGCACGATCATAGGTGGCAAACATATGATTTATCTTGGTTTGCGCATATTTATGAACCGCTTTTTCCACATCTTTAGGTGCTACCTTAAGTTCTATGTCTTTCTTCTTCTTGCCGATTTCTTTGGCTACTTTTTCAATGAACTTTACAATCTTTTTAATCTCTTCATGCCCGAACAAGATTGCCTTAAGCATTTCGTCTTCGCTAACTTCGTACGCACCTGCTTCCACCATCATGATAGCATCTTTTGTGCCACTGAGTGCGAGGTGCATTCTGCTTTTTTCGCGTTCGGAAGTGTCTGGATTTATCACATACTTGCCGTCTACCAACCCAACCACAACAGAACCCGTTGGGCCGTTAAAAGGAATATCCGAAACGGAAAGCGCAACGGAACTACCGATCATTGCAAACACTTCGGGCGGTATATTCGTATCCACCGAAAGCGCGGTTGCCACTATTGCCACATCGTTAAAAAGCCCCTTGGGGAAAAGCGGTCTTAAAGGTCTGTCAATAAGGCGTGAAGTTAAAATTGCCTTATCGCTTGGGCGTCCTTCCCTCTTTTTGAACCCACCGGGGATTCTTCCCACTGCGTACATTTTCTCTTCAAAATCCACGCCAAGGGGGAAATAATCAATTCCGTCTCTTGCGGATTTGGAAATGGTTACATTGGTTAAAACCACTGTGTCGCCACAACGGATTAAACATTCACCGTTAGAGTGCGAACAATATCCGCCTATCTCAACACTCATTTCTCTTCCGCCGATTGTTGTTGTAAATACTTTACTGTTTTTCATAATATCTCTCTATCCTTTCTATAACTTGCGCTTTATGTGCGCGGTGCTAAAAACCTTGCGCGGTGCGCAAGGTTGTAGCGGTGGTTTTACTATTTGCGTAAACCAAGTTCTGCAATCAACGCCCTGTATCTTTCAATATCCGTATCCTTAAGATACTTCAAAAGATTGCGCCTTTGCCCAACCATTTTCAAAAGCCCTCTACGGCTGTGGTGATCTTTCTTGTGCGCCTCAAGGTGTGCTGTGAGTTCCTTGATTCTTTCGGTTAACAGCGCAACTTGCACTTCGGGTGAACCTGTGTCCCCTTCCGTTCTTGCGAATTTCACCATTAGTTCTTGCTTTCTTTCCTTTTCCATTTTTGTTTACTCCTTTTAAAATGAGCTAATAAGCCTTAGTCCAAGAAAGAATATTTCAATTAAATCCTAGGCTAAGGTAATATTGCCTCTTTAGTATACCCTATATATAAAGCAAATACAAATGTTAAACCGATAAAAATTAAAAGTTTATGGTTTCGCTTTTCACCCTTCACTAAAAACACCTCTCATATAACCGAGAGGTGTTTTTACTATGCCCTATTGCTTTAGTTTAACTAATTTATCAAGCCACAGTATAATCCCAAATCACGGGGCGGGGATCCCTATTCCACCACAATTCCCAACCGCTTGGCAAGTCTGAGTAGCTAAAGTAGCCAATTACATAAATGGTTAGGGAGGCGCAACCGGAGAATGCATCACTGCCTATTGAGGTTACAGAGTTAGGGATTACGATTGAGGTTAGAGATGTGCAACTTTGGAATGTGTTACCGCCTATTGAGGTTACGGAGTTGGGGATTATGATTGAGGTTAGGGAGGTGCAACCCAAGAATGCGCCACCGTCTATTGAAGTTAGCTTACTTCCCTCTTCAAAGATTACTGAAGTTAGGAAGGTGCAACCGCTGAATGCGCTATTGCCTATTGAGATTACGGAGTTAGGGATTACGATTGATGTTAGAGATGTGCAACTTTGGAATGCGTGTTTGTTTATTGAAGCTACAGAGTTTGGGATAGTGATTGAGGTCAAAGAGGTGCAATAGGCGAATGCCCAACTGCCTATTGAAGTTAGCTTACTTCCCTCTTCAAAGATTACTGAGGATAGGGATCTGCACCTGAAGAATGCTTCTTCGCCTATGTGGGTTACAGAGTTCGGAATTGTTATTGAAGTTAGGAAGGTGCAACCGTGAAACGCGTAAGCGCTTATTAGGGTTACGGAGTTAGGGATTGCGTAAGTTGAATCTGCTTTCTTTACAGGGTATGAAAGAAGAGTTGTTTGATTTTTGTTAAACAAAACACCGTCTATAGAACTGAAGAATAAATTTAGAGGGTCTACCATTATTGCGGTTAGGGAGGGGCAATAGAGGAATGCGCCCATGCCTATTGAGGTTACGGAGTTGGGGATAGTTATTGAGGTTAGGGAGGTGCAACCTCCGAATGCGCTACTGCCTATTGAGATTACGGAGTTAGGGATTATGATTGAGGTTAGGGAGGGGCAATCGTAGAATGCGTGATCAGCGACACCCTGCGTGCCGTCGTTTAAGGTTACATTGGTTATTGTTCCCTTGAAATCCACTGCCCAATTGCCTGCATATACAACGCTGTTATCGGGTGCGCTTCTAAATATGCCTGTGTTGTGGAATGCGTTCATGCTTATTGAGATTACGGAGTTGGGGATTGTGATTGAGGTTAGAGAGGTACAACCGTTGAATGCGCTCATGCCTATTGAGGTTACGGAGTTGGGGATAGTTATTGAGGTTAAACCTGTTGCATCTCGGAACGCATGTTGCCCTATCGTTGTTATTGTGCTACCCTCAGCAAAGGTTATTGTGGATAGGTTTGTAGTACCGCTGAATGCGTTCCAGCCTATTGAGGTTACGGAGTTGGGGATTATGACTGAGGTTAGAGATATGCATTCGTAGAATGCGTAAATGCCTATTGAGGTTACGGAGTTGGGGATTATGACTGAGGTTAGAGATATGCATTTGTAGAATGCGCTAATGTCTATTGAGGTTACAGAGTTGGGGATTATGTAAGTTGAATCTGCTTTCCCTATAGGATATGAAATAAGAATTATTTGAGTTTTGTCAATAAATTATATGCGGAAGATTTGCTCATTAAAGATTTCACCACATCCGGATACTACGATGTACTCGTCCAACGTATAACGTCCGGTGATGTCGGAGTCGCGG
>WQYD01000068.1 GCA_009781445.1 Bacillota bacterium
CTTTTGCCGACCTGCCTTGCCCCGAATATAACCAGCGGTTTTTTGTCCGCCCTGTTCTTCCAATCAACTAATTTTTCTTCAATAAGCCTATCCATAGCAAATCCCCTTTTGGTGATATGAAGATTATAGCATACAAATTATGATTGAACAACATTTTTTCAAAGGAATAAATGTAGTATTTTGTAGAAATCCCCCAAATTGTACATTCTGTGTGAAACTTCTTACATTGCACGCATGTGCATACCATTAGTATGCGATATGCACATTTGTGTAATATAGAATTATGTTTGTTAGATTAAAAGAACTTCGTGAAACTCATAAGTATTCTCAAAAATATGTATCCTCGTTGCTAAACTGTAGCCTGAGGGCATATTGCAATTACGAGGCAGGTTTGAGAGAAATGCCCGTTTCGTTGCTTATTAAACTTGCCGATATCTATGACGAAACTATTGATTATATCGTTGGGCGGGATTAAATCTTGAACGCGGTACAAAAGACTGAGGATAAGCCTGTTTTTATAAATAAAAGACCGCTGTTCTTTGCTGTGCTTTTAATTATCGCAGGAAATATAGCTTCCGCGCTCATGCTTGAGTATGGCGCGGTTTTTTTAATTGTTGCGTGCTTATGCGCAGTGTCGGCAATCGCGCTTTTTGTGTTAAAACGGAAATCTTTGGCGGTTGCTGTGGCTTCCTTTCTTTTGGGGCTTTGCCTGTTTTCGGCAGGATACGCGTTTACCCGTGTGGATAATTTTAACGGCGAAGTTATCGCGGAAGCAAGGGTTAAAACAATAATTTCAGACGATAGGCGCACCGTGTATATTTTAGACAGTGTAACCCTAAACGGCGAAAGCGTGAAACGCAACGCTCGGCTTGAAAGAGTGGCAAGGGAAGAAAAGCTGGAAATCGGCGATATTGTGCTGATTAGCGGAAAGGCGGAATCTTTTAATTATAATCCTTTTGACACGGTTTCCATGTCGCATTCCCGCCACAAAGTTAACTATTTGATAAAAGCCGATTCGGTTCTCGTTATGGAAAGCGGTGATTTTAAGGTATTTGACAAACTTCAAATCAAAATCCGTGAAAACATTTTAAGCGCAATGGGCGAAAAGCACGGCGGTTTGGCTTTGAGGCTTGTGTTTAATGATAATTATTATCGGGATAGGGAATTTTTCAGCGATATGCGCACGGCTGGGCTTGTGCATATTTTTTCCGTTTCGGGAATGCATGTGGGGTTCTTTTCCGTTGCCCTGCTGTTCTTGCTTAGGAAATTAAGGGTGGGCGCAAAGACGGCGCACATTATCACGATAATTGCCGTGTTTATTTACGCTTTGTTTGCAGGGCTTCCGCCAAGCGCGTTCCGTGCCTCGGTTATGCTTTTGGTTTCGCTTACCGCAAAAATGACGCGAAAGCGATATGATCCTTTAAGTGCGCTTTCCTTAACCGCAATAATTTTAATTTTGTTTAATCCTTTAACGATTTATGATCTTGGCTTTCAAATGAGTGCTTCGGCAATTCTTGGAATAATTTGCTTTTATTCCGCATTCAGGCAAGCCTTAAGCAAACGCGCCACGAACAAAGCAAGCGCATACATAGCCAAAACCACCGCGTTATCTTTATCCGCCAATTCATTTTTGTGGGTGATAAGTTTTAAAAACTTCTCATTCTTCGGCACATATTTCGTGCTTGCAAACGCAATCGTACTGCCGATTGCAGGTTTAACCTTTGTTATTATTCTCGTATCAACGGTTGTTAATTTGATAATACCTTACTTCGGCTTTATGTTCATTCCTGCCTCGTGGCTTTTCATGTTCATGGAAAGCGTGGCAAAAATAATCTCGCGCCTGCCCTTTTCCCTGATAAGCACTGGCGGATTTGGCAATTCCGTGCTACTCTTTATCCCTGCAATTTTCTTTTTGTCTAAATTTATAATGGTGGATAAACGCTATAAAATTATAATCTTCACCGCCTGTATATCGCTTGCAATTATTTTGGGAAGTTTTTTATAAATGCTTGGTTGGCTTTGAAACAATTACCCTTTCCGCTTTAACTTTTGCGTTAGCGCATTTAAAATAGCTGACCTCTGCGATTTAGTGATGCTCTTTTGAAGAATTTTGGCTTCAACTTCTCTACCACTTCGTCATAAAGCTTTTGCGCGCTATTTAGCTTTGCTTCCTTTTTTGATTCCCCATGCCCATAAAGGTATAAACCCATTTCGGGGATTGATGCCTCACATTTCCACCCCTCTGCGCAGTGTCCCTCGTCTTTGTATCGTGGCATTTGTATCTTGTTAGCCTTATGTAGTTCTTGCAAAAAATTTATAGGATTATTATTGTCGCCCCTTACTGACGAATCTCTTGCGTGCATGACATAGTGTATTTGTATGCTATACTGTGTCCGATCTAAGTGTTCAATGTCTAACAAATGATTGACAAGAATTGATAAGTCGTCCGCGTGATAGTCGCAATCAATAGCCACAGCACCCACGATACTTTCTAATAAATCCTCTTGCACGGATTGCCTTTCGTAAACCTTTTGTGAAATGTCGCCCTTGCCCATTCTCAAGTATTCCTTTTTTGCTAAACCTAATCGTTCAGCGTGCCATGCAAGGTTCTTACCGTTGACAATCCTTTGCCTCATAACAGATATGCCACCCTCAGTTACAGGCTCGCCTTTATAGCGTTCTAATAAAGCCCTTGTAACATAAAGCTGAATTACAGAATCGCCAAGCGTTTCAAGAACTTCATTGCACGGATTGTTTGGGTTTTCCTCTGAATATGAACGGCGCGTAAATGCTTGCACTAATAATCCTTTTTTGGAAAACTCATAATCAATAATTCCTTCAATTTCTGCTATTGTCTTCGCGTTCATTTTACACCTCTTCAATTTCGCAAATGAATCGTTCCCGTTTGTAGGGCTTTTTGGTTTTTGGCTTTGTGTATGCGGGTAGCTTGTCCACCTTACGCTCTGCGCACCTATGCTCTATCTGCAAATCGGTTTCAGGGCGCAAGAACGGCAGTATGCGATCCCAAACAAGCCTTTGTTGCCATTTGCTCTCGCACTTGTGATAGGGGTTATTTTCAAACTCCGCCTGCCCCGCCTTGAACTCGTCATGCGAAATTTCCACTACCTTTAAAATTGCGTCTTTGTGGTGGTGCTTGACTCTTGGAAGGTTGCGAACAATTGCCCCCGCTTGTTTGGCGTCCGTTGCTATCACATAAAAAGTTCCCTCGTAGTAGCGGTGTCTTCCGACATGACCGCACTTTGCAGTTACTGCAAAATATTTGTTTTTCATTTTTGATACTCTCCATTTTTTTATTAAACGGACGACAAAAAAGAAAAGATCGAAAAATCGACCTAACTACTATAAGAAATAAATAAAAACTTCAAGAATTCAATCGGCACAATAAAGTAATTAAATCTAAAATGTGGCGATAAAACTTTTGCTACTATCATTTATTTCAGCAGAGTTTGCCGTCTGTTCAGAAAGCATTATACAACAATAAAAGCGGACTGTCAAGTGTTTCGCGTTAATTCCACCTCTCACTTTCGTCAAGAATAACCCTATCTTGCCTCAAGGATTCTTTCACATTTATAATTCTTTGATTTCCTGAACCTTTGAATTTAAGTTTTAAAGATTTTTGGGATAGGATAAAGCGTCCGTCTATAAGGGTATCGGTGAAGGATAAGAGTTTACTAAAATGCGGATTGCTTGAGTTGATAATTTCTTCGTACGAATAGCCTGTGTAAACAGCAAGTTCTAAGCCTGCCTCTTTGATTTTTTCTGCAAGAACACTAAGCCCCTCTGCCTGCAAAAACGGCTCACCGCCACTAAAGGTTACGCCCGAAAGAAGCGGATTTTTAATTATGTCTGCAAAAATCTCATTTATATCCGCGAGTGTACCGCCGTCAAAATTTTGCGCATGAGAATTGTGGCAACCCTCGCACGCAAAGGCGCACCCTTGCACGAAAACAGTGTAGCGGATTCCTGCACCGTCTGTGATTGATTCTTTAATTGTGCCTGCTATTCTGATTTTTGTGCCGTTCATAATTAGATTTTTCAGCGCACAGCGCACAACGCACAGCGCACAATGGCGGAATTGTTTTCAGCGCACAGCGCACAACGCACAGCGCACAATGGTGGAATTGTTTTCAGCGCACAGCGCACAATGATTGATTCTAAATCTCATTATTAGTTAAATAATCCATAATTCTGAATTCTTAATTCTGAATTAATCCTTCATTGTGCGCTGTGCGCTGTGCATTGTGCGCTGTTGAATAACGCGTTCCGCGTTATTCCACCGAATGCTTAACCCTATCCCTCTCTTCTGCTTTCTTTGCATTGTTAAACCTATCAAGCGTACCCACAAGGTAGCCTGTGATTCGGCGCACGCGTTCAAAGCTACCGCCGTTTTGTTCGGTTCTGCCACATTCGGGGCATTCGTCATTGATTATTCCGCTGTGTCCGCAAACGGGATCACGATCCACAGGGTGGTTCACCGAACCGTAACCGATTCCGCATTCCTTCATGTAGCGGATAATTCTCTCAAATGCTTCGGTGTTTTTCGCCGTGTCGCCGTCTAATTCAACATAGGATATATGCCCTGCGTTTGTGAGTGCGTGGTAAGGTGCTTCTATCTTAATTTTTTCGTGGGCGGTTATTTTGTGATACACAGGAATGTGGAAGCCGTTAGTGTAATATTCCCGATCCGTAACCCCTTTAATTTCACCGAACTTATCTAAATCCTTTCTTAAAAATCTGCCTGCAAGCCCCTCGGCAGGCGTGGCAAGAAGTGTTACATTTAAATTAAGTTCTCTTGACTTTTGATCGCAAAAAGCGCGCATATGCCCCACGATTTCAAGCCCAAGATTTTGGGCTTCCACGCATTCGCCGTGGTGCTTGCCTGTAAGCTGAACCAAGGTTTCCGCAAGCCCGATAAATCCTATTGAAAGAGTGCCTTGCCTTAAGATATCGGCAATGGAATCGTTAGCTTTAAGTTTATCCGAACCAAGCCAAATTCCCTGCCCCATGAGGAAAGGAAAGTTCTTAACTTTTTTGGCGCATTGGATTTTAAATCTATCCAAAAGCTGACTTAAAACCAAGTTTAATTTTGAATCAAGTTCGTCAAAAAATGCGTCAAGATTTTTGGCTTTTATTGCTATACGCGGTAAGTTAATTGAGGTAAAGCTAAGGTTTCCGCGCCCGTAAACAATTTCATTATTTTTATCGTATGAGTTCCCGATAACGCGTGTTCGGCAACCCATATATGCCACTTCCGTTTCAGGTTTCCCCTCTTTATAGTATTGCAAATTAAACGGTGAATCAATGAATGCAAAGTTAGGGAAAAGCCTCTTTGCAGACACTCTTATGGCAAGTTTAAAGAGATCATAATTAGTATCTTCCTTATTATAATTAACACCTTCTTTAATCTTAAAAATGTGAATGGGGAATATCGGTGTTTCGCCGAATCCAAGCCCCTGCTCTAAAGCAAGCAGTATATTTTTGGTTGCCATTCTGCCCTCGGGCGAAGTATCCGTGCCGTAATTAATGCTTGAAAAAGGCGTTTGCGCACCTGCGCGCGAGTGCATGGTGTTGAGGTTATGCACAAGGGCTTCCATGGCTTGGAAAGTTGCCCTGTCTGTTTCTTGAAGGGTGGCTTCAAGGGTTAATTTTTTGATTTTATCAAATGTGTTATTGTCAATTTTTTTAAAGGCTTCGCGTTCGGCTTTATCAAATTCCGCGCTTGGGGTAATGGTTGGCACAAGCCCTTTTTCCGCTTCAATTTTAAGGAAAATTTCCTTAACTTCATTAAGCCCAAGCCCAGTTTCAGAAGCAATTAAATAAATCCCTTTTGCAAAGTTTGCACGATAAATCCGCTTGTAAGTTTTAAAAACGCCTTTTGCCATAGCGTAATCAAAATTAGGTACGCTTTGCCCGCCGTGCTGATCGTTTTGATTGGATTGGATTGCAATGCAGGCAAGGGCGGTGTAACTTTGAATGTCGTTAGGCTCTCTTAAAAACCCATGCCCTGTGCAAAAACCGCCGTTGAAAAGTTTAATCAAATCAATTTGGCAACAAGTGGTGGTGAGTGCGTAAAAATCAAAATCATGGATATGGATTTCGCCGTCCTTATATGCGCGCGCGTGCGTATCCGATAATAAATGCTTTTCGTAATAATCCTTTGCGCCCTCACTGCCGTATTTAAGCATTATGCCCATGGCGGTGTTGCCGTCTATATTCGCGTTGTCCCGCTTTTTATCGCTTTCGTCTGCATCCTTAAAAGTAAGTTCGTCAAAAACCTTCATAAGGCGCGAGTTCATTTCGCGGGTTTTGGTTCGGCTTTGGCGATAATCGCGGTAATTTTTTGCCACACGCGGATATCCTGAGGATTTTAATACCTCTTCCACGATATCTTGAATTTTTTCCACAGGGGGCATATCGCTGAACCGCTCAAAAAGAACCGCTTCAACCTTTAATGCAATTGCCTCGCAGGCGTCCTTGGCATCTGCCCTACCGCTCGCGCTCATTGCCTTTTCTATGGCTTTAACGATTTTCTGCCTGTCGTAGCTGATTATTCTGCCGTCTCTTTTTGTGATATTTTTCATTTTATGCCTCTCATACCACTATATATAGTGTGTAGGTAAATATCTTAACACAAAATATTGTGTTTGTAAACGGATAGTTAATATTTAATTGCTATTTAACTTGACTTTTTTAATATAACAATTTATCCTTAATATATGAATAAAATGAAGCGGATTTTGGTAGTTTTTATTGTTTTAATTTTTGCACTCACCCCCTTTGCGATAGCAGGTTGCGCAGGTGAAGGCAAAAAAGACGGTGGCAAAGCGGTAATCATTTTGCCGGGGATTTTGGGAAGCATTCTCGTGAATCAATCAGGAAACTCAATGTATTTCTTTAATCCGGGCGGGGATTTTGGGCTTGGCTTCGGTGAAGGGGATTACAAGCCAGATGTTAGATTTGGCGATTTTAGATATATTCTTTCTGTACTTACGGACGAAGACGGAAATAATGTGGAATGCAAACTGCATGTTGGCTCTGTACACACACCTAACTTAAGACCCCCTCACCCGTTTGACGAACTTCAGCACTCAGGCGGAACAATTAACCACCTCTTGCCTTTGTACAGCGGACTTATGGCGGAATTTGGCGATGATCACACGGTGGTTACATGGCAGTACGATTGGCGAATGGGCATTGCCCCTGCGGCAGATAAACTTGACGCATTCATTAAAGCGCAAAATTACAGCGAAGTTGTGCTTGTAGCTCACAGCATGGGCGGACTTCTTGCAAACGCCTATCTTGCAAAAGGGCAGGCGCAGAGGGATAAGGTTTCCCTTTATGTTACTTATGCTGCCCCTCACGGCGGTGTGGTGGACGCGCTTTACGCACTTGAAACAGGCGATCAAGTTTTCTTTGATTTATCCGATTTCGGCGCGATAGGCACTATGGTTGGTGGCGTAATTGACACCGTGCTACAAATGCCCTGTTTCCCTGATTTGATTCCTAATAAAGCCTTGCTTGAATCTTCATTTTACAAAAATCAAGAAGCAGGTGTTCCCTCTTTTATTGAGATTGAATACGAAAAGGGCAAGTATAAATTCCTAACGGATTGGGA
>WQYD01000069.1 GCA_009781445.1 Bacillota bacterium
AACTAAGGAGTTATCCATGAAATTGAAGAAAATTTTAATTATTATCCTTGCCGTCATACTTTTAGGCGGTATAGTAGGCGGTTCTTTAGCCCTTGCAGGCGTTTTTAAGAAGAACACCGAAACTAAAATGCTAAGCGCGCACTTTAACACAAGCAACTTTAAAAGCAGTTTTGCCGAGTTTGGAAGTGAGGGCGAAGCTTTAATCTTAACCATAAATGACAACACACTTCCTGATCTAAGGAATATTTTTGACGCAGTAAGAAAAGAGGTAACCTCAAAAGACTATAACGATGACTTATCCGCCACAGTATTCTTCAACCAAAACACCGTTGTTATCGTTATAGGCAAATTTGAGGGCTTAGATTCGGGCATCAGCCTTGATATAATGCAAGACCCCAACACAAAAGCTGAAAACTATCTAATAGGATTAGAAAATGATTCCGTTATGCTTAGTGTTCTCACGCTTAAAATGCCCGTAGACAAAGACGGCAATTACGACTTTGAGGTTGAAAATTGCGGTGGCGAAGGCGGTTGCGATAGATGCATGGAAGCCGAATGCGGTGATTCAAAATGCACAGGTGATGACTGCGAAGATTGCGAAGAAGCCACCTGCGATGCTTATGTGTTTACCGCTCAACCCAAAGGCTCTTATTCTATGCTTTTCTTTGTAAGGTCAAACTGCCCCGGCGAATGCCCCAAAGATTGTTCTTCAACTTGCGATTATCACTGCGATGACATTAAGAAGTGCGATTGCTTTAAGCCCAACCTAAAGAACCTTGATGTACACATTTACTACTTTAAGTAGAAAGGAGCGTCCGCATGACAAAGCGAAAAACTTTTACAATAATCTTATCGCTCTTACTTGCAACCGCCTTGCTCTTAAGCTTGGTGGCTTGCGATGCGGATTCCTTGCGTGAAGCGATATTCGGCAAGGACATTGAAGCCAACACTACCGATAACGGCGCAGGCAAAAAGAACGATAAAGAAGTAACAAACGACAATAATCAGCAAGACGGTACTGATGAGTTTTGTGAGGATTGCAACAAAGAAACCACCGCGTGCGTTTGCACTGTGCTTCCGCCCGATGCGCCGTCTGAAATGGACTTGCTGATTCAATCCTTGAGTGATGGTGCGATGTATTCATTCCACTCCAGTTTTCCTATTCCGTATGAATATAGAGCTGGCGGTTGGGAAATTTTGAACTGGGGAAACAAACCAGTGCCACATTTTTATCAATCGTTTGTTGACAACGCGGAAATGGGGGAATACCTGTTTGACAGCAATTATATATCGGTTGTTTACGATGGTTTTACAGCCATAATTGTGGTTGATAATCCTTGTTTTGCGCCGATTGCAAGTTTTCAGTGGCATGTTTTGGGCGTTCCCATATACTCTGCCTCATATCAGTGCGAGGAATATGCTGTTGATGTATCAATCACTAACAATAGATTTCTTGAAGGTGTACCTTATTCTACATTAATATCTGTGGGCTTTGCTTTCTTAGATTTTGACATGTCGGGTTTTGATAGTCCGCCAACTGAAGTTTACTTCTTCATTTTTGAGCATTCAGCATGAGGTGATTTATGAAAAACAAAATAATTAAAATTATAACTATAGTCTGCCTCGCCGTGATTATCGCGGTGGGGCTAATGGCTTGCGATTTGGATTCCTTGCACGCAAGCAAGGATACTAATGAGGGCAACGGTGGCAATGATGCCGAAATCCCCACTTTGTGTTCTGAATGCGGACAAGAGGATTCTTGCGATTGCCCCGAATTGTTCACGGTTACCTTTTCTTGGGGTTGGGGCGTTATATTTACTCAAACCGTTGAACCCGACAGCTTTGTAACCGCCCCCACGAGAGCCGAGTTTCCCACGGCAGTTCAAGGCAGTAACTTGCGTATGGCACCGCATTTCATTTTAACAGGTTGGCGAATTGCCCCCTCAAGCGAAGTTGTTGATGTTAACGAATATGCGATTACGGAAGATGTTGAATTTATTGCTGTTGGGAAATATAGTCCCGTAATGGAACATAGGGTTAAAATCCGCAGTCTTAGCGTTTCTAAGGAAGTTGTTTTTGATATAAAAGCAAATAACGCTGTTATCGTAAGCTATCCTTTTGGGGGTATAGCACCCTATTCAATACAGCATGTGTCTTTTAACGGCTCCGCTTTAACCGTTAACTTTACAATTAATGGGAATCAGCAGACCTTGCGTTACACATGGATGGAAAGGCAGGGTATTTGGCAAAAGAATACTTCGTCAACCTATTCGCTGATTATTGACCCGTGTTGGTAACCGCGATATGTTTCTATTTTGAGGTGATTTATGAAAAACAAAATAATTAAAACAATAACTGCCCTTTGCCTCGCCGTACTCGTTACGGTGGGGCTGATGGCTTGCGGTGAGAGCAGGCGCGTTGAGCAGGATAACAATGCCACGCCCAATGATGTGATAGCCGTGTCTGATGACGGCACAGAGTTTTTTGAGGGCAAGACTTATCCCCTGCCCCAAAGCCTTGTTCTTTTGTCCGCACCTGCTAATAACTCTGAAATTAGCTCATTTAACCTTAGTGCCTCACTTGAGCCACACTATCTTTATTCTAACAAAGAAGTTGACTGGAATATATCTTGGGTCAACCCTGATTCCGCATGGGCTACAAATAAAAATGTGATTGACTTCGTTTCAATAACCCCTACAACAAACGGTGCGAGCGTGGCAAGGTTTAGCTATAAGCAGCCCTTTGGTGAGCAAATTAAAGTAAGGGTTTCGGCGCGCAAGAATACAGATGTGTCTGCTGAAAGTATCGTTGATTGCCTTAGGCAAGTTATTGAAGTAGAGCCTAATTTTTGGTTTTCTAACGGACAGATTATTAGAGAAGAGATAAACTTGTTCTATCCTCCTGTCGGTATTACTCCATATATTAATTTGGAAATCCGAGAATTCTTAACTTCTTTTGCCGTGCGTCCAACTACTAACTCAACAACACATCCTTCAAATCAGCCTTATACTCTTGTTGTTTGGCCCCACCACATTGTTGTAGAATCTGTTACATTTGCTTTTTGCTCGGATTTTATAACTGTTATGCAGTCAAAATTAATATCGCAAGGGGTATCTAATATTTTAAAACATGGTGGTTCGTTTACTGTGCCAACATCTACTGAGAATGCTGGTATAAATTTTAATACAATTAATGGTCGTCTTCGTGAAGAAGCTTTCGGATATGATGCTTATCAAGATTTTATGTATGATGCCGTTGAGGGCTTTGGTGCTAACTTTGTGGAATTTGTGAACAGCCTGTTCGGTGCCGGCAAGCAAATTTCATATGAAATGAAATTAAATTACAAAGTGCATGGTGTCGTGGCTGACAGTTCATTGTGGAACATTAATGTGTCATTTGTTTGAGGTGAATTATGGCTAAGAAAAAACGAACAATCGGGGCTAAGGATATTACTGCGTTTGTTATGGTGATTCTGTTATTGGTTACCGCCGTAGGGCTTATCTCTTATTCCCTAACAAATTTAAAAAGTGTTTCAGACGACTTGATGGACGGCTTATTCGGCGGTACAACAGGCAACAACCAAAACAAGGGGTTCGGTGTATATTTTGAAGATACGAACTTAGGTGCGTTCAAAGAACCCTTGGAACTATCACCGCAAGCAAAGCATTACTTTGATGTAAGCGGTTACAAGGAATATTACGATGTGTTCATATTCGCCAACCCCGAACTGAAGAGTATAGACGGATTTTCATATGCGGTAGAGGGTAATCCCCTATATAACTTCTCTGCTAATTGCAGTAACAATTACGCGAAGAGTTTTAATGTTACATATGAAGAAAGCGTGTTTGCCTTAAAGTTTGAAGACATGGTAAGCATTCTAAGCACCGCTAATGAAGGCAAGGAAATAACGGAACTGCCTATGAGGGATTTCTCTTTAACCCCTTATTTTATTCTTGTGGTGCGCCCTGACGGCGATTCTGCGAAAAGCGTATTCGTTGAGCTTATCGCCGACATTAATGTGCTACCGCAAAAAATTACACTTGATAGCGAGGTGATTATACTATGACAATAAACCCTAAAAACAGAAACCGCCTCACCGTTGTCCTGCTTGCAATATTTCTTTTATCCACGGTTTTCTGCGTGTTCGTGGGTGCTTCCGCAAACATTGTTTACGCCACAAATACAGATGTAAACTTTGATAAAACAGATGTTTTAGAGGACTTAGAAAGCGCAACGGTTAACGGTGAGGATTTTGATATTAGTAATTTCCCACATAACCCGAACGGCACGGTGCGCCTCTTGCTGTTTGCAGAATACTGCTATTCGCCCAAGCCCGAACTTCAAGGAAGTTACGGCTTGTATCTGTATATCTATAATCCGACTGCGGTAGCTTTTGACATACGCGAAGCTAACAAGGTACAGCTTGCCACCGAGTATGATAACAAAGGCGTACCCACGGATTATAGTAAATTCAACCTTGAATTTTTATCTAAATCCGAAAGAAACGGTTTTATAAATCTCTTTTATAAATTCAAAGTTATTGATACCGAAAGAACCATACTAAAGCGCGTAAATACATATGCAAGGCAGTACGATATATCGGGCGTTGAACTTGTTTCCCCGGGGGCGCAAAACGCAACCGATTACACAGTTGGCACGAGATACACATATTACGGTTTTGCCGAGGGCATGAATAATAATTTAACCTCAAGCCTCGGGTGCGATGTGAAAGAGATTGAAACAATATCCTTGGATTTGGGGCATACCTTTTTTAGAACGGGCCCGTCAAACAAAGGGGTAAACTTCTACCACGAATTAAACTCTGTGTACTTCAGTATTCCCAATAATCAACTGCAACAATTCGGCAAGCTTCAGCGCATTAAAGCCGAGTGGTGGGAATATAAAACTCAGCCAATAATTATCACTACAAATTCGGGGTTTTATCACGATATGAGGAATAATTACATAGGGCAAACAATCCCGAATTATAGTTCAAGTAACCCTTACAGCCTATGGTACGGACGACGCACCGTGGTAGACGGTCAGAATATGCACATATTCAATGATTGGGGATGGAATGTTCAAACTGGCTCGTTTGGACTTATTGAAAAAGTAAATATTAGCGTCGCACAGCGGTCTAATTTCTTGCCGTATATTTTTCTTTCTGACGAAAGCATTACGGAATACGGCGTCTCCCGTGAGGAATTGACTTCGTACATTTACAGTTATAACAAGAGTAACAACAACGGCAATCTTCAATTTAACGGAAGGAATATTCGCGCAGATTTGTTTACTAATAGCGTTGATGCAGGGCGCACACGCGGATATAACCCCGTTGTTATTGATGTAGACGATGATAAGTACGACATGCTTTCTTACAGCAGTACGCACGGCTTTTGGGATAACCTAATGAACTTCGGCTTGTGGAACGCAATTTTCGGTAATCCCTATCCGAACAATCCCGACTATAAATCCGTTGTGCCTATTTATGAGGTGCAGGACGCCGATATCGTGGGTTCGTGGCAGGTTGTATCCGATAAATTATTTATTGAAAAAACCGAAGACGCGGTTAACGATTTCAAGGCATATTATCAGGCAGAAAAGCAAAAAGGCAACAAGGTGCATTTGTTTAGGTTTGCGCACACTGAATATTTTGCGGTACCGCTTCACGGAAACCATAGTGGTGGCAATCTGAGTGGCAACCACTACCTTGCACAGCAGACGGTGTTTTTTGATTTTGATATTATATGGCTAACTTTCAATAGAGATGGTGTGTATACGCTTATCCCTGTTGTGGCAAGCCCCATTGATATTATTAACAGTACCACTCCGCCCGTTTTGCCCGAACTTCTTAATCCGTTCAACGATATCCTTTCCGCCATTAGAAACGGCTTCGGCAATCTTTTCGGCGGTAGCGGACTGAACGGCATTTGGGATTTCGTAAGAATGATAATTGCAATAGTTGCCTTGGTTATCTGCGCCGCAATTCTTATCCCTGTTCTCGTGTATGTCCTGCCTCTAATCTTTAAGCTAATCGCATGGCCGTTTAAGCAAACTGC
>WQYD01000070.1 GCA_009781445.1 Bacillota bacterium
ATAAATTCCTAACGGATTGGGACGAAATTTTTGAATTCTACCAAACGCGTCCGTGGACTAATTATGTGGCAAACAAAGAAAAGCAAGGCGAAAGAAAGCCCGTAGTCACAAAGGCTTTTGAGGTAATGGATTCCTATTACTTAGGCAATTCGCATGTATCCCACTTAGTAAACACCCAATATATTGTGGCAACCGAAGAAGGGCATCCCGCCACGATTTATATGCGCTATAACCTAAATGAGGACGGTTCGTACAGCGTTGAACCGATTACGGCAAGCAACCGCCACATTTACCAAAGCAATGAGATAAGCGACATGGTAGTTCCCAAAGGTTCTGCCGTTTGCGGGCTTCCTTACAGCGATCCGCGCATTTTTGAAGTAACTAACGGGCATGTGGATGTGGTTTGGGATAATGTGCCTTTCGTTATCAGCAAAATTAAAGCCCTTTGGAAATAATTTAGAAGACTTTTATAAAATAGTTGTTAAAAACCGCCCTTTTGCTTTGGGGCGGTTTTGTATTTTCAAAGTATTTTTTATAAATTTTCTAAAATGTGCGACAATCGGCAGTTTTTTTCAGTCTATATGTTAGAGGAAGGTTTTTAAAAGACGCCAAACGCAGGCACAATAAAAGCAAAATTAAAGATTCTTAGGAATTATAACGGCGTTTATTGTGTTTATGCGAGAGCGATAATATAGTATAATGTAATATAGCAGGAGTTTCTATGGCAAAAAGATTTATAGTTTTAAGTTTGGCGGTTATTATGCTACTTTCGGTTGTGGGTTTAGTGGCTTGTGAGGAAAATTCGGCTGGAACTTCGGGTGAAGTTTCGCTTGGGGGCTGTAAGGAAATTGAAAAACACGAAACACTTTACTCTCTGCAAGAAGCCTACGATTTGGGTTTTTTATCAACGGAAGATTTGCGGAGCATAGCTTATTATTTTCACAATGGTTTAGAGTGGGTGGAAGTTGGCTTTACATTAGGGTGGAACGAGCCAGGTTTTGATGGCTACGACTCCTTTGCAATATCCAATAAAGATGGCTCACTTGCTCGCATTTCGTATGGTAGCCTTGAGCTAACCGATTTTGTACCAATTCCCAAAACCCCAGAAGCTTTAAGTGCGGAAATGGAAAATGCTATTAAGCAGACTTGGGCGGATGAAATGTGCTTAATGGGTGCTACAAGCGCAAAAGCGGAAAACACCACAATACTCGGATATTACGGAACATATAACGATTTTATAATCGTTGGAATAGCACAATCGGTTTGGTGGGGCTATTTGGCATGGGAAACAATTGATGAAGTGGTATTTTCTTACACGAGCGTCAACTCTGGTTCAATTAGGGCTTGGAAACAAAATTAACAAAATAGAAAAATTAAAAGCAAATGAGAGGCAATATGAATAATTTTAGAGTTAAACCAGTCAATTTAGTCGCATTGGCAGTATTATTATTGCTAATTCTTTCGATATTCGTTTTTTCGGATAATATCGCTCTTGCGTGGACGACAGATAACGAAAGCCGAGAAGAAAGAATTTATTGGAGAGGTACAATTGACGAAGCTTTTGATGGTACTAGCGTGCTTGTGGTCATGGATAAGCGTGTAGGCGGAATAAACAAACAACACAGCAGAAGCTTTTTTGGAGAATTCCCAATAGAAGAAGTGCGCGACTTAACCTACTTAAGCAATGAATTAATACGCAATGAAAACGGCGAATTAGAAGCCCCCAATCGATATTTAGATTTTGACAACCTTAATCAAATATTGCAAATTAAATTGCCAACAGATTGCAAAGAAAATGTTGTACATGTTATTAGGCAAATTGAACAAATAGACGGGGTGTTATCTGCGGAACCCAACTATTACGGCACACCATTCGCACAACCACCCAACGCAACAGGCATTGGATATCCTCAGCAATGGGGATTACACCACATAAATCACGGCATTAGGGCTGAACAGGCTTGGGATATTACAACTGGTAGTAGTGCCGTGCGTGTAGGGGTTATGGATTCGGGGCTAAATAATCATCTAGACTTTAACGCAAACATAGCAAATGTCGGCGGAGATTTTTTTAATAGAACAACCCCAGGACCGTTAAGAGATGATGTTGTTGGTCATGGCACGCTAGTTGCAGGCATAATTGGTGCCACGGGAAACCAAACAAACGGCATTGCAGGTGTTGCTTGGAATGTGCGATTAGTTCCTATGCAAATTTCAACTATTAATCACGTGCGAAATCCGTGGTATCCTACCGACCCCAGTAGAGAGGGTATTTGGCATGATGTCGCAGCCGCTACAAATGCTATTAATTGGGCTGGAACAAACAACATACCCATTTTAAATCTTAGTGCAGGCTGGCCAACAGAAAGTCAAGCATTGCGAAGTGCAATTACTGCTTATACTGGACTTTTAGTTGTCGCCGCAGGAAACCTTAGTGGAATGAACAGCTTAACTCAGTCTTTCCCTGCCGTTTATGCTAATCAAAGTAATTCTAACTACAGTCAATTTAGTAACCGCATTATTTCCGTAGGTGCGTCAACTCAAACAGGGGATGCTTGGTCAGATTCAGTTCGTGACGCAAATCATGTTAGTATTTTTGCACCAGGAGTTAATATTCTAAGTACTTTTAGAAACAACGGATATCTTTCTAACAATGGCACTTCTTTCGCTGCCCCATATGTTGCAGGAATAGCCGCCTTAATGCTTTCACTGAATTCAAATCTTCAGTCAAGCGAAATCAAAAACATCATACTTGAGAACGCCACCAAGCCAAGTGCCTTAAATGGACTCTGTTCAAGCAACGGTCGTGTGGATGCCCTTAAAGCCGTTCAAATCGCCGCACTTACCACAAGCATAAATAATATGCCGTCTGGCAAAATTGCCATAACTGGAGTAAAGACAGGGGTTAACCTTTCAAGTCAACTCATAATACCTGAAAGGCTTCAAGGTCGTGAGGTTACCACCATAGGCAATGAGGCCTTTCGGAATCAAAAAAACATCAATAATGTGGTTTTCCCTTCCACAATAACCGAACTTGGCGAGCGTGCCTTTCAATTTTGCTACAATATGATGAAAGTTGATATGTCTGCCGCTACTGAGCTTAAAAATATCAAAAAGTATGCGTTTGACAGTTGTAGGCTTTCTTCTGGCATAGTGTATCCGCCCAACCTGCAAATAATAGGTGAGGGGGCGTTTATCAGGACACAATCCCCCACGGAAACAATCCCCTCAAGCGTTACAGAAATAGAGGATTACGCATATTCGTTCACACCGTCAAATGACCCCAACTACCCTTTCCCGAATCCAGTTAAAAGAACAATGGTTGTTCTCTCGCGAAATCTTCAAGTCATGGGCAAGTATGCTTTTTCGCATTATGATAACCCTATTTTATTTGGTTACCACGGCTCTTCGTGGACTACGATAGACGATTATGCATTCTTTAGAACCGAAGTCGCGTTTATAACAAACTCAAGCAGAACACAACTTCCTGTATCCATAACAAGTATAGGTATGGGCGCATTTCAAAACAGCAATATTCCGGACATTACACTGCCCCAAACAGTAACCGCCATAGGTGCAGGAGCGTTTAACAACAATCCGAACCTAACAATATATTCGGAACGCGCAAGCAGACCTGCCGATTGGAACTCAAACTGGAACGGCTCTAACCGCCCAGTTGTATGGGGTTGTACATTATCTGCCGATAAATCTTATGTGGTATCGTTTACCAAAACAGCAAGCAATCCTCAAAACATAGGCGCAAGCGGAGGAATGACTGCCCCATTCCGCGATAGCTTCAACTTCGGTGGTTGGGCAACCACCCCTGGGGGTTCGTCAGCTTACAGTATGGCAACCTTAGGCAATGCACCAAACAACACGACACTTTATGCAATATGGAACACCCCAAGCAGTTGCGTAGCCGAAGGCACACTAATAACCCTTGCAGATGGTTCACAAGTTCCAGTGGAAAGCCTAACAGGAAACGAACTCTTACTTGTATGGAACAACATAACAGGGGATTATGATGTAGCACCCATTATCTTTGTGGATAGCGATCCTTACGCAAGCTATGAGATAATCCACCTATTCTTCTCTAACGGCACAGAGGTTAAAGTAATAGACGAACACGCCTTCTTTAGCCTTGATCTCAATAGATATGTATATATGCGTTCAGACGCATCTCAATACATAGGGCAATGGTTCAAGGCTTACGATAGTAACCTTCAATGGCAAGCCGTACAGCTAACAGAGGTTCAAATCTATAACGAATACACCACAGCTTGGAGTCCTGTAACATTTAAGCACTTAAACTTCTATGTAAACGGTATGTTATCCATGCCGGGGGCAATAGAGGGCATGATAAACATATTCAGCATAGATCCTTTAACCTTAAGTATATGCGAAAGTGAATATCTGCAAGATATTGCAACTTACGGCTTGTTTACATACGAAGAGTTCGCTACAATATTACCAGTACCCGAAATAATCTATGAAGCCTTTAACGCACAATACCTAAAAGTGGCAATCGGCAAAGGATTAATAACTATAGAAGAGCTTGCGGGCTTAATTGAATCTTATGCACGCTTCTTCACGGAAGAAACAACAGGCGAAGATTCCACAAACAATCCAAACACCAATCACCAACCACCAACCACTAACCACCAAGGTAACCAAAACCAAAACGAACAAGGTGGCAACGGTAAGGGCAACGGAAACGGTAACCAAGGCAACCAAAATAAGCAATGAGCAAAAACTAAAACGATTAAGACAATAATTAAAGCCAACAAAACAGACTGGGTTGCGAATAGAATAGCCCTGAAATTCACAAAACAAAACCGCCCTCTTGCTTGGGGCGGTTTTTATTAGCTTGTTTTTGCGTAATAGAAGCGGGGGTTTTATTCTTGCCAACTTCCGTCTTGCGGATTAGAAATGAATTTTTCAACCATAAGTTTTTCCTTTTCGGAAATAATGCCCTTTTTAATTGCCACGGAAGTAAGCGCGGAAATATCCGAAAGCGACACATTTTTAACATTCGCCGAAGCAAGTTTTTCAATGCCCTTTTTAAGGTTATATGTAAATATGGATACTATTCCAAGGACTTCTGCGCCCTCTTCCCTAAGTGCCTCAACCACTTCTATAGACGAACCTGCGGTGGAAATTAAATCTTCCACAACCACCACTTTTTTGCCGTTAACAGACGCACCCTCAATTTGGTTATTTCTGCCGTGAGTTTTTGCACCGCCCCTTACATACCCCATGGGCATGCTTAAAATTTCCGCCACGATTGACGCGTGAGGTATGCCTGCCGTTGCCGTTCCCATAAGAACTTCCGCCTCAGGATAGCTTTCACGGATAACTTCCGCCATTGCCGTTTCCACTGCTTTTCTTTCCGCAGGGTGCGCAAGGATTAAGCGGTTATCGCAATAAATCGGGGATTTGATTCCGCTTGCCCAAGTAAAAGGCTTTTGAGGGCTTAAGAATACCGCACCGATTGTAAGCAAAATATCTGCCACTTGTTCTTTTCTGTTCATACTAATAATCTTCCTTATGTGTTTATTTTTTATTTTGGCTTTGATAACTAAAGCGGTTTTTAGAACATATTTGCACTTACCGCCACAAAGCTTTCATATTTCTTTGCGGTAGCAAAGGAAAAACAAAAAACCGCGCTTTTTTGTTTTTCACCTATCGGATTTTAGGCTTTAGCCGTGAATAAATCCGCGCCGAGGGGTGAATGTTGCCGATTTATCGGCAATAGAGGGGGCAGGCGGTGAGTAATTACAAACAATTGC
>WQYD01000071.1 GCA_009781445.1 Bacillota bacterium
CAATGCGTGAGGCAAGCGAGGTTTCGCCCTCTTGTTTTAAAAATTCGCTGACTGCAATTAGGCAGGCAAGGAAATTTCCGCTGTCCACACTTGACACGAACGGTACTGCAATTGAATTATCCTTAACAGAGTACCAATTATATAAATTTCCGTGCCATTTTTCAAGCCCCTCGCAAACGGAAACCGCGTCTTCAATAATTCCTAAAACTTCCTTAAACGAACACAGCCCCAAAAGGTAGCCCGACACCTCAGAAATTAGCTGAAAGCCGATATTCGTGGGCGAGGTGGTTTTTGAAATCCCTTTGTAAGGCTTAATTTGCAAATTATCCGCAATCAAGCCTTTAGTTTCACGCATGAATTTAAAATATTGATAAGTTTTTTGTGCGTAATCTTTTAATGTGGTTGAATCTTTTTCTGAGATTTCGCGCGGTTTTTTCTCGCAACCAAGCAAAAACATTACCGCATAACAAAGGTAAGAAAACGCGCCGAAAGCAACCGCATAAATATAGCTAAATCCCGAAACAAAGAAAAATAACAATATGGAAACTATCGGTGCGATAAGCATGGAAACGGAAACTTCACGCACAAAGCGCGCAAAGCCCTTTTCGCCTTGGCTTTGTGAATATGTTTTCCATTCAAGCAGATTTCCGCCGATTAGCATTTTGAAAAGAGTGGCGGAAATTAGCTTAAAATTTGATAGTGCGTAGTACGGAATCATGCTTATTTCAAGCACGGAATTTCCGAATGAAACAAGGATATCTTTGAGTGCATAGCGCAAGCGTTCGCGCCTTAAAATCGCGGAAGTTATTACCCCGAATGAATCAAGAATAAAGGGGGTAAAAAGGAAGAATAAAAGTGCAAAACCTATGCGCGGAAAGAACAGCGCGCTTACGCCCAAAGCAAGCAAAAATATCGGTAAAAACAGGTTAAAAACATTGCGCCAAATTATAAATTTGTACAGCGGTAGCACGGCGGATTTGTGAGGTTTATTATCCTCATTTTTCCAAGAATTTTTTGTGAACGGCAAAAGCTGAATATCACCGCGCGCCCACCGCTTGCGCCTTTCGCGATCCGAAATAAAATTCTTGGGTGCGTCCTCATAAACCGTGCAGGTTGAGGAAGTTTTTAAAATTGCGCCCTCAATAATATCATGCGAAAGAACCTTTTTTTCGGGAAGAGTTTTGTGCAACTTTTCATGAAAAGATTTTAATCTAAAGATTCCTTTTCCTGTGAAAATGTCGCGCGAAAACAAGTTGTGATAAAGGCTTGAATAGTTAGGATAATTTACATAAGCACTCTCAGTTAAAAACCTTTTTGAGTAAACCGTTTTTAAGCTAAACAAATTATAGCGCGGGCGCGAGGCAATTAAATCATAGCTTTCGTTTGCAGGGTGCGCGATCACATTTATCATTTCTTTTGCGCCGTTTAAATCAAGAACATTGTCCTGATCAAGCGCAATTAAATAATTCGGGGATTTTTCGCTTGGGTTTAAAACATATAAAAATTCCTCAAAATTCCCGCTAATCAGCGCGCTTGTGAGTGCCATAACCGCACCGCGCTTTCTTTCATGCGCCACAAATTTTTCACCTGTTTTTCTGCGCTTTCTTATAAAAATACATATGTTTTCGTCTGCACGCGCCTCTTTTGCTTCGTTGATAATGCCTGCGTCCTTAATGTCGGTTTCATTATGCGAGGCCCTTAAATCCGCAAGCAGTGCAACCGTGATATTCTTATCGTGATTTGCTTTCCTTATTGCCCTTAACCGCTTAATCGCCTCACTCATTTGGCTTGCTTCGGATATAAATTCGGATACGACTATCATTGCTGAGTGTTCATTGGGAATAGCAGAAAAGTTCATGCGGGGCAAGCGTTTTTCACGAACCGCCCTTGCAAGCAAGTAGTTTAAAACCGTTTCCGCGGTGATAAAAGACGGCACAAAAACAAGCAACGGCAAGAACCAAATTCTAAATAAAAAGAAACTTAAAGCAGAGAGGAAAAGCGAAATGCCAAGCACCGCCCCTGCATAAATCCGTTGAGGAAATGCACCGCTTTTTTGCTTAATTTTTTTAAGATTCCGCGCACTGCGAACATAATTTAAAAGCGCGCGCGGATATTTAATTATTATATTTGCAGGATCGGTTTTGTTATAATCCGCAAGGTTTAAAAGTTTTTTAACCACAAAACTTTCGTGAGTATTTGACGCTTCTGCTATCTTGAAAATACCCCTAAGCATAATATGTTTTGTGTCCTCAGAGGCGCATTTGTAGCTTAAATCTTGCGATAATTCCTTGTCTGAAACAAGCAAAGAACCAAGCGAATTTTCGGGCAAAATGTCGTTTAAATTCTTAAGGCTTTCAAACAAATATTTGGCAATTTTCGCGGTTTCGTGCAGGCTTGAAGCGTGGTTAAATTCCGCGCTTTTTAGGGAAATTCCGCGCTTAATAAGCCTATCCGAAACGGCGGGATTTTTGCCTGAATTTATTAGATAATAGATATAAATATCGCTGTTCAACCTTGCGTTCAAAATGCCCCTTTTTTCTGCAAGATTTTTCATTTTTTCATAATGCGAAATCCTTTTTGCAAGGATATAAATCCTCTCTGCAATAGCCACACCAAGGGCGGATTTTAGGCTTAAAATCTCTTGGTAAGTTAGCGGTGATTCTTCGTTTGCCCCGTTAACCGCTTCGCTAATTCTTTTAAAATTAAGAGATTTTTGGGAATTTTCCACAATGAACCTTGCAAGCTCAAGCACCCTTATGGCATTGCCCGCGCTTGGATTTTTACAAAATTCCCTGCGGTTAAAGCCCCCCACAAACCTCTTCATGCGGTAAATGTTTTCATAAAACCATTTTTCGCCCTCTGTTATAGCTTCGTCCTTATAAACCTTTTTCAAAATCACTTTTTCCGCACGCAAAATCGCGCCCATAAGCGGTTCAAGCCTAATTTCGCCACCCCTCACAATCAGGCGGTTATTGCGCGATAAATTTCGGATTCCTTCGCTAAAATCCGCACTGTTTAACTCTTTAATTTCGCCCTTGCGCTTTTCAATCCGCGGTCTAAAGGCAAGGGTTGCAATCAGCGCGAATATTACAATACAAAAAATAATATATTCCATGCGCAAATTATTGCCCGAAATACGGGATTTAAACTAAGACACCAACCAAAAATCACCAACCGGCAATCACCTGATTGCGCTTTTTGTAAACTTTTGCATTATCTTGGCATATATTGTTCTATGCTACTTGAAGGTTTTTTTGCAATTATCAGTAATATCTTGCTGTTTTCGTCCCGCGTTGAGAATAATAATTCGTTTCCGCACCCTTTATCTTCGGAAAAAGAGGCGGAATATATTAAGAAATTTAAGGGCGGTGATATGGAAGCGCGCGACATTTTAATCAAGCACAATTTGAGGCTTGTGGTTTATATCGCAAAAAAATACACAAATTATCCCGATCAAGACGAACTTATTTCGGTGGGTACATTGGGGCTGATTAAGGCGATAAATTCTTACGAAAGCGGTAAAGGCACACAGCTTGCCACTTATGCAAGCCGTTGCATTGAAAATGAAATTTTAATGACTATGCGAAGTTTCAAAAAACTTGCAGGCACGGTATCAATTTACGAAAATGTGGGGCGCGATAAAGACGGAAACGAAACGCAACTAATTGATATGCTTTCTGTGGACGAAGAAACCGTTTATAATCAGCTTGAAAATGAAATGGTAAGAAACGGCTTACTTAAGATTATAGATAAGCACCTTTTGGCACGCGAAAAGAAAATTATACTTCTAAGATTTGGCTTAAGCGGTGGCTACCCCCAAACACAGCAGGAAGTTTCGGATAAATTGGGAATTTCGCGTTCCTATGTGTCCCGAATTGAAAAAGCCACCCTCGCAAAGCTAAAAACCGCCATTGAGGAAGAGAATTTTTACACATAAACAGAACGCAAGAACCCCGCAGGGGTGAAATGTGCATAACCCCGTGCAAGCGGTAGCGTAGCTCGGGGTACATAGAGTGCGTGTATATATAGGTATGCCCCCACCCCTCTGCCGATGGCAGAGGGGTGGGGATTTATATATAGTTGGGCTGTTCTGCGCTGTGCCGTGGGTTGCACCCACGGTTATTCATATCCTGCCCGCTTCGGGGCAGTTACGGATTTATCCACAATTCTGAATTCTGAATTAAACCACAATTCGTACTTCGTACCTCAAAACGCCTTATCAACAACCTACTAAAGTTTTTTGGTTATGGTTTTGATTAAGCACCTCTTAATTGGTTTCTTAAAGGTAACTGCCGTGGCAATTGTTCCAAGTGTTAATCCGATTATAAATCCGCCTGTTCTCATAAAAAAATCCTCTCTTGTGATACTTTTGCCATTAGTATCTTAATTGAGAGGATTTTAATTAGTGGATAAATATGTAAATGTTCTTTAGGTTTTATTTTACTCTGAAGCCTTGAACCACTCAGAGGGATCTATGCTTTCAAAAATAATTTGATCTACCCCGCATTCTCTTGCCACGGCTTCGTCTTCTTTCGTCTTAACAGTCCATGCAAGATATTTGGCATCGTATTCTTTTACTAATTTTTCAATTTTCTCACTTGGCATATATTTAACCTCAAACGCAATGAAGTGAGGCTTTGCTTGCGCAATCATTTTATCGGGGTTGGCTATGTAGTACCCTATTTGCATAAACACATTTTTTGCGACTGTGGCAAGAATGCCCCTCGTTACTTCGGGTGCGTTTTTCTCAAACCACATAATTGTGTAAGGGTTAAACGCTTGCACGAAAATCCAATCTTTCCCCTTAATTGCGTCATAAGTGGCTTGTTCTAATTTCCTGCTTGTGAGTGTGAAAGATTTTAATTCCACAAGCAATTTAACCCTGCCGTCTATTAGCGCAACGACTTCTTCAAGGGTGGGAATTTTTTCACCGTTAGGAAACCTATATTCCTCTTTTTCTAAATCTTGAGAAGTAAGCCTTGAAATGGGAACATTTTTCAAGCAACCTTTTTAAGTTCGCGTCATGAAAAACCACGGCTTTGCCGTCTTTCAAAAGTTTAACATCAAGTTCAATCGTGTAACCCTTTTCAATGGCAAGTTTAAACGCACTCGTAGTATTTTCAATAATTCCGTTGCTTCCGTGAAGCCCGCGGTGGGCGATAGGCGTATCATAATAATTCATTCGTTGCACTTCCTTTGCGCCCGCAAACCCCTCAGCTTGCAAGCCTTTACATAGTATAATATTGATTATAAAGGAAAAAGGGTGCAAAAATCAATAGGGAACGGAAAAAAATTTAAAAAAATTAAAAAGCACCGCGTAAAGCGTTGCTTTGGGCATAGGGGTGAAAAAATTTTCAGCGTACAGCGCACAACGCACAGCGCACAATGGTGGATTTTAAATCTCATTACAAATAGGTACGAGGTACAAAGTACGAAGTACGAATTATGGAATTTTTGTTAATAAGAATTATTTTTCACATTTTGTAAAAATATGGTGTTATTTAGTTGACTGGGGGGGGGGGGGGGGGGGGGGGGGATCTATTCTTCTCTTATTCATCAATCGCAACAGAATATAAAAAAAAAAAACAAATACCAACATCAGAATTAGAATAGAACATACCAAC
>WQYD01000072.1 GCA_009781445.1 Bacillota bacterium
CGTTAGATTTCGGCGCAAGTGCCACATAAATAATTGCTTGTGTAAGCGGAATTTTGCCCTCAGGAAGCCCAAGGTTTTTAAACGCGGTTAAAGCGGAAACCGCTTGAACTAAAGCGTTAGGATCAGCTAAGCCAATATCTTCGGAAGCGTGGGCAATAAGCCTTCTTAGCACGGTGATGGGATCGCCCCCTGCTTTTATAAGCCTAAGCGCGTAGTACACCGAAGCGTCTGGATCGCTACCCCTTAGGCTTTTGCCGAACGCACTTAAAATATCGTAAAATAAATCGTCTGTAACCGAAAGCGCACGCGTTCCGCTTGAATCCTCGGCAACGGTTTTATCTATAATGATTTCGCCGTTTTTATTTGGCGAAGTGCTTAAAGCAGAAATCTCAAGCGCGTTTAACGCTTTTCTCAAATCACCGTTTGCGGAAAAAATAAAATGATTGATAGCATCTTCGGAAACGGCAAGGCGCATTTTGCCAAAACCTCTATCAGTATCGCCGATTGCACGCAAAAGCCCCCTCTTAATGTCTATTTCCTTAAGGGGCTTAAATTCAAAAAGCCTGCAACGGCTAATAATCGCGCTGTTCATGGAATAAAAAGGATTTTCGGTTGTACCGCCGATAAAAATAATTTCGCCTTTTTCAATTGCGGATAGAATTGAATCTTGTTGCGCCTTGTTCCACCTGTGGCACTCGTCAAGCAAAAGATAGGTTTTTTTGCCGTAAAGCGAAAGAGTTTGCCTTGCGTCCTCAATCACCTTTTTTGCGTCATTAACACCTGAGGATACCGCGTTTAGATAAACATAATTTGCGCCTGTGGTGTTTGCAATGATATTTGCAAGCGTGGTTTTGCCCGTCCCAGGGGGGCCGAAGAAAATTGAACTGCCAAGCCTATCCGCTTTTATCATTCGTGCCAAAAGTGAATCAGGGCTAATCAAGTGTTCCTGACCCAAAAATTCCTCAAGTGTGGTTGCTCTCATGCGCTCTGCAAGAGGCGAGGCAGATTTTCTTTGGCTTTCAAATAAATCCATTGTATATATTGTAACATTAAAATGTTACAGTTACAAGGGAAATATCTTCCGAAAATTCAATATAATCTTTGGTTGTTGCCTTGCCGTTTACAGACAAGGAATAAGAACCTGTTTCAAGAAATGAAATTCTAAAACTTCCTTTGGGGTGAGTATATTCCACCCCCGCACCGCTTAATTCCTTGGGAAGTTTCGGGGTGATTTTAAGCCTGTTTCCGTTCATAAGTTTTATGCCGAAAAATTCTTCAAGAATCAACCTATAGCACCATGACGCGCTACCCGTGTACCAACTCCAACCCATGCGCCCCGCATTTGCTTCGCTGTAAATATCTGCCGATATTACATATGGTTCGCCCTTATACTTCACATATGAATTATAGTCCTTGCACTTTTCGGCAGGGTTTATCATTTTAAATAATTCCCAAGCCTTTTCGGTTTCGCCGATTTTTAAAAGCGCATACAAATACCAAATTGCGCCGTGGGTATACTGCCCGCCGTTTTCCCTAACCCCTTCGGGATATGCGGATATATACCCAAGATAATTTTCTTGGTTTAAAGGCGGTGAAAGAAGCTTGATAATTCCGTGCTTTAAATCAATCAATTCTTCAGCACTTTTTAAAGCGGTTTTCACGCGTGATATATCGGCGATTTCTGAAATGGCAGAAAAACTTTGGCTAACAATATCTATGCTAAGCACCTTTGAATCGCTACCGCCGTACCACCTGCCGTCATCACCATAAAGGCGCAAAAACCTATCATTTTCATATGCGTTAGCGTTAACCGCCTCTTTTAGAAGCCTTGCGATTTCATTAAGTTCGCCTTGTTCCTTTTCGCTTAAAAACTTTGAATACTTAACTATCGTTTCATAGCAAAACATAGTGAGTGGCACGCTTTCGCCGATTCCGTTTTCGCCTATGAAATCAAGCCCGTCATTCCAATCCCCTGTTCCCATAAGCAGTAAGCCGTGCTTGCCGTACTTAAGCGCACTCTTGATTGCCCTTGCGCAATGTTCCCTAATTGTAAATTTCTCTTCGGTAATTTTAGGTGATTCATATCTTGCGTGTTCGTGCGTGCCAAGGGGTGGCGAAACCAAAAACGGTACTGCTTCCTCTAATATGTTTTTATCGCCTGTGGCGGTGATATATTCCGCTACTACATATGGTAAAAACAATTTATCGTCTGAAATTTTAGATCTAAGCCCCATGGCAGGCGGGTGCCACCAATGCTGAACATCGCCCTCTGAATACTGGTGTTCTGCGTGCAATAGTATCTGCTTTTTTACGCGTGGCGCGTCCCACTGCATAAGCGCAAGTGCGTCCTGAAGTTGATCGCGGTAACCTATCGCACCGCCAAGCTGATAGTAACCGCATCTGCCGTTAAGCCGTGAGGACACAACTTGATAAGGTAGCCAATCATTAAAAAGCGCGTTTAAACTTAAGTCTTTTGTGCTTATTTTTATAGGGCTTAAATCGTTAAAATACTTAAGCGATTCCGCTTTTTTTGTAAGGATAATTTCTTCACTAAGTTCCGAAATTTCATTATGCGAACCGATTGCAATATATATGTTTTTCGCGCCCCGATCGGCTTCACATATGTTTAGCTTTGCCAAAATCTCAATTTCTGCCCCGTTTTGTACAATTTCACTCTCACATATATGTTTTCCAAGTATTCTTATGAACGATTCTTGATATGAAAGCATATTTTTAACCTTAAACATATGCTCTGCCACCCTTTCCGCATATATAAAGGGGCTTCCCGTTTCAGTGCCAAGAATAAATTCTGCGCAGTAAATAAGGGAATCTTGATCCCAAAATTTTACCTCATTTATTTTAACTTTGCCGTTAAAAACCATATAGCTTTCAAGCATATTGTCCTTACCGCCTGCCGTACTCAAGTACCTTATTCTTCCCCTTGAATACAATACTTCGTTAGTTCTGCTTCCGCCGTTTATTCTTGAACGCCTGCCATTTTTTTCAAGGAAAATTCTTTCATAGGGTGTATCTTTAACAGGATCGTTATCGTGCCTTGTAATGCGCGATTCATAGGAATTTGCACCAAAAATTAACCCACCGCCGTTCTCTGTGGCTATGAATCCGCCCTCTGAAAGTGCCACAACATTTGAATGCGGAAGCAAAGGTTTTACCCTTAAAGGCAATCTATAAACACCTGTGGTAAAAATCCCTTCACCGCTTTTAAACGCGTTCATATCTGGTGAGGGCATAATCTTATCCCCCGATTGAAGTTCGGCGTTTTCGTATGAAAAGCCACTATCATTCATATGATTTTTATAAAAATGCGTTACTTCGGCGCATATGTTATTAAGGTTAAGAAAAGCATAATCTGCTGAGGCTTCACCAAGGCTTTCGGGGGTTAACACAGTAGCATGAACTTGGTGTTTTTTAAAAAGTTTTTCTACATAGCTTATCCTGTGGCTCGAAGCGTTGCTTTCAAGAATGATTACAACTTTGGGATATAAATCAAATTGCCTTAAATCATTTACGGCGTTTGCAATGTGCTTAATTGGTGAAAGATTTTGGCTTGCGCCAAGTTCATATATAAGCACTTTTTTACCGCTTGTAAATTTCATAAAGCAATCCCGCTTGCCCTTGCTATCAATATCTTGAAGTAATTTTTCATTGTAAGCCCCTGAATTTAAAGGGTAAAGCATTGCATTTGCAAGCTCACTTATTCCGTGCGCACCGCCACTTTCGGAAGCAAAACCAAAGTAGTCAGTTGGTATTTTTAATATGTTTTGAATAAGAGTTTCCCTACTTTCGGCAAACAGCTTAATAACTTCACATGATTCGTCAACCATTTCCCCCTTAAAGGCAAAGCAAGGCTCAAGTATATCACCAAAACTTATGTTTTTAGTTTCGTTTTCATATGTTTCATTATCAAGAAACTGAGGGCTATTTTCGCTTCGGCATCTGCCAAGGAAATTAAATCGGTTTGTTTCATATACGGTGTTTTCCACACCTCTAACCACAAGCGCGGTATATATAGGTTTTTCGCCCTTTCGCAAACTGCGCTTGATAATTACTGCGTTTAAATCCTTATCGTATTCGCTTGATAAAAACATACCGTTAAATGCAGGGTGCGCATTTTGTTTCCCGTAATCCGCAAGTGCGATTGCCTCATAAAAAGCTATTTCCTTTTTGCCACCGCCCTCTGCGCTTAGGCGCAAAACCTCTGCTTGCAAATAAGGATCAACCGTGATTTCAAGCCTAACGCCACCCTTATTATTTTGGTGCGTTATCACAGACGGCGTGTAATGAAAGCTGTAATTTTTCAAATCGTCTTTCATTGTGGCAAAGCATGGGCTAACGAAATCATTATCCTTTTTCACATAAAAATGCCTACCGCCAGCACCGCCGATTGAACCCCTTGCGTACCTATTTATATATGTTCCGTTAAAAAGTGTGTAACCGCTTCCGAAGCTATCCGCATATGCCGAAATGCCACCGCCCGTTACCCCTGCCCCTGTGCAAATGCGCTCAAGTTTATTGAAACTTTTAAAGTATTCGTAACCTTTTTTGAGTGCGTCTTTTTCCTTAATTTCAGCTTTATAGCCGTGCGCCCCCCTGTTCTGCGGTTCGGTTAAAAGAATTGCGCCACCTCTCAACGCGCTGTTTTTAAACATAAATTCTTTAATTTTTCCGCCTGTTAGAATGTTTGCAATAGACGCCAATATCATGCCTTGGTGGTGAGTCATGTAAGAATAAACAACCCTTGCGCCACCGTCCATGTCCACAGCTTCGTAAAAACCATATTCCCCTTGCGCGCCGATTTCGCTTAATTTTTTAAGGTTTTTTAGCGATTTTCTTTTTGCGTACTCAAGCGAAAGCACCGAACTGTACGGCGATATAACATTTTTTTGCTTATCCCTGCCAAGCGCAAGTTTATCCGCACCGAAAGCACGGTATTGATACCTCAAGGAATCGTCAAACGCATAATATCCGCTTTCGGATAATCCGAACACGCCTCCCGTTTTAATGCGCGATTGAACCTTAACCGCATTTTTACAGCTGATTCCGCAAAGAGAATTCTTGGGCGTAATTAAAAACAGTTCGGGCATAAGGTATTCAAACATTGTGCCTGACCACGAAAGCAAGGTGTTTCCGTGTTCGCCCGAAAAATCCCTTATCAACGCTTTCCAATGCGAAGGATCATTTTGCATGGCGGAATAAATAAAACTTGTTAAGCGGGATTCGCTTGCAAGCAAATCGTAATGCCCTTCATAAATATTTTCTTTTGCGTTGTAACCCAAATAAAACTGCCTTTTATCCGCGTCATAAAGGCGCGATAAGTCCGTTTCATTAA
>WQYD01000073.1 GCA_009781445.1 Bacillota bacterium
AAAATCATGATCTTTGCCAAGCTTTATGGGTGCGCCTTTACTTGTTTGATTCACGCGATATTTATCTTCAGCTAAATTTGGGCTATAGCGCATTTCTGTGGTTAAGTCCGAATTTGTGTGTTCGTACGCACCGCGCTGAATTTCATTGTACACCGTTGCAAGGCATAAGCCTAATTTTGAGGCTATAGTCTTTTTGTGCAGTCCTGCCCGTAAGTACGCCTCAAGCTGTAACCGTTGCGTGAATGAGATGTTTTTTGTTCCTTTTGCTTTCATGGTAGTGTTCTCTTTTGTTTTTGGGGATAAAAAAAGACTTGCACGCCCATTTGGGGGCGGTTGCAAATCTTTTAGTTTTTTGTGGTGGGTTTTTGCTTAGTACCTCGCCTAATCAATAAAGTTGATTTTACCATCATCGTAGGTTTCCAGTTTCTTCTTTAGGGACATTTCGGGGTTTTGCATATCTTTTTCGTATGTGGATATTACGGTAAAACCTTGTTCCTCGTATAGTTCAAGCTTGTACTTTTTGCTTTCGGTGTATGCTTTGTTGCTTTCACCAAAGCCCCAATGTTCTATGTAAATATCTTTCTTTGGCAAGTAAAAATCTGGGCGTAGCACCTTGTCGTATTTTTTTACATAAACTTCTCTTTCATAGATATGCGGAATATCATTCTCAAACAAATAGTCGTCTATAGATCTTTCGGATTTGCTTTTAACTCTGTGTCCGTCTTTGCAGGTATAGATTCCGTCATAAGTTTCATCCAGCAACTCAATTTCCGTACACTTGTTAATCCTAATCAAAAGTTCTTTATTCTTATATTCTTTGTAACATTCTTTACAAAATAGAAAACCATTGCTATCTTTTTTGCAAATAATGCATTTTGAAAGCGGTTTTTCGGCATCCAAAGCAACAACGCTAATCGCAACGGGCTTACAGACGCAATTGTTCTCAGATTTATGCCACGCTTTACAGTCGGGACATTGCATTACTTTACCTTCGTCACGAAGCTTAAAGCATTTAACGCATAATGGATACATTCCGCTTGGCGCGTTGCAAATAGCACAAGTTTTCTTTGACATAGAAACCCCCGATAAATTTTTTGGTAAAATTTGGAAATATTGCTGTAGTATGAGGCTATTATATCAGCGGAAAGCGCGTTTTGTCAATAATTGTTTTTTTAAATCCGCTCCGCTAGCTAAAGGAAATAATTTCCTTTAGAATCCTTGGCTTTTTCTTTGTTTGAAGTTTGGGGGTTCTGCCAAAGAATGGCAGACCCTTTTTGAAGATTTTAAAGGTTCGCGTAGCGCGCCCAGTCAATGCCGAAAAAGTGCATAACCGTTACACTTTTATAACTTTTTCTATATTGACAGGTCGGTAGGTAGCCAGCAGGGGCATTGTGTAATTTTTTTCTGCTTGCAGTCAACTGCAAAAATATTAGAACAAATATTTGCTTTTATGGGTTTGAGTATTAGGCATGCGTTAGTTTTTCTACAAGCGGCGCGCCCGGGGGCGCGCAGAACTAACGCAAACCTAAAACGGCTTTTCCGCACTGTAAAGCGCCGAAAAGACGCGACTGTCAAGCACTACCGCCCGCTATTTCGCTCTTGCGGTAGTGCTTTTACCATGGTCGCTGGCACTTTTCGGTAATCAGCTACAATTATGCGCTTATTAAAGCCTTTTTTGTGTATGACAAAAAACGCTTTGCGCTCAAGCGTTCATAATTCCTTTAATCTACTGTGGTTTAGATGTAATCGGGCTTAAAATTTACACGGTTTTTAATGATGTGCGGTGCAAATTTTCCGTTAATTTCGGCAGTGCAATCTATGATATCGTCATATAAGACAAATTTAATCACTTTATGGGCAATTTTTTTAATTATGCACTCGTAATCTGATTGAAAGTCGCTCTCAACATCAAGAACAAGCTCAACCTTATCAGGTACGGCTCTTGAATAGATTAGTTTGGCGCATTCTTTGATCACATACTTCCAAAGATAGTTGGCAGAGTTGCCTGACTTGGCTCTTACCGGGCATATGGGGTCAAAATCATTGCGCCCGAAGCGTTGGGAAAATTCGCTGTTTTGCGTCCACTTTTCCATTTTTTTCTTCTTGGGGTTGTAGGCTTCCTTTTGTTCCAAACTGCCCCACATTGCGCCGTTTGGTACATATATTATCGCGTGCATGTGCAGACGGCCCGTTTCACCGCGCTCCCAAACGCACATATATTTCCAGCCACGGCGCGTGTGCAAATTTGTGAGGCAACGCCGAAGTTTCTTTCTAAAGACTTCCTCGCTACACTTATCGTCATCGTAGGTAAATGTAACAAAATAATTCCACTGATGCAGGCAAAGCTTTCTCTTAAGACGCTTAAGTCGCTCTGATAGGCAGATATACTTTTTGATAAGACGGGCTTGCACATATTCCCTTAGTTCTTTTTCGTCATTGAGGGGAAAGTCTAACTTTAGTGCGTCTAAAACAAAACTCATTTGCTCTTTGCGCTTCTTGCCGTCTGAAAGCCCGAATTGAAGAGATGCGTTATAAGCCTCGTTAAAGCGAATGTCAATCTCAAGAAGCTCTTCTCGCTTTCGCTTAGTTTGCTTTTTGTGCCTTATGAGGGTTGCTATATAATGGCTACCGTCATGAATAACATTGCAACTGTGCAGGTATCTTGTTTGCTCCATAAAAGCCCTCTCTTTAAAGTTCGGTAGTGTTGGATTTATTAGGTTTTGGCGGTTTCATATTTTTCCTTGCGCCGATGCCGTTAGTAATGCCTTTCATTTTGGGAATAAAGTAGCTGTGCTGTGCGTCAAGCTCTTCGGGCGATGCGGTAAGAGATGCGTATGTGGGGAAATCTTGCAAGCCCCACTTGGCATTCAAAGCACCCTGCTCAAAGAACGCTTGATAGCAGGCGGTATTAAAGCGGTTAGAGTAAATCTTTTTAGGCATGATGTAATAATCATGGCTTATCAGCTCGGCTCTGTTCTCAATGTCTGCGCCACTGCCAACCTTAAGCTTTGAAACCTTGTAGCCGAAAACATTGTAAGTGCGCTTGTAATAGCCGTGAAGCTTGCTCGCTACCGTCTTAAATATATGGCAAAGCAAGGTGTTATCACCGCGCTTTAGACGGTGCTTTTCATAAAACCGCCTAAACCTGCCGTCAACAGAATCGTGCAGAAGCTCCTCAACGAAGAAAGGGCGGATTGTAAGCCGTTCCTCTGATGTCGGGCCGACATGAATCACCGTCACAAGTGCGCGCATATCCTTGCTTAAATCCACCGGGCGTTGCTCGTCCATTAAATATCGGCGGAAGCAAAAGCCGTCTACGGTGGCAGGATGGCGCATCATTCTTAGGCTCATATTGTGTCCGTCATTCTTTTGATTTGTTTCTTCTGCTGTTGCATTCACGGTCTTAAGCTCATCATAGTTGCCCCAGTTTTTGCCTGCCTCGGTTTCAATAATTATTCCGAAGTCAAGCGCCCCGGCTACTGTCGGGTCATCTAAAATTCTTTTGCTTAAGCGCAACATCTCATAATCAAGTATGTGGGCGAAACGGTGAATGCTATTTTTGAAACGAGGGTCGCGCTTGAAAAAATCCGTATCCCACATAGGGAAGTTGCCCATATCAATTTTAACCGAATCGTCCCTAACGGAATAATTGGAAATAAAGTAGCAGGTATTAATGCTGTATATGAGGTAGAGGCAAGCGTATGATTCTAAAACATCAAACAGGTGCAAGAGTTTCAAGCCGTCATAATATTCTGTGCCGTACCTCTTAAAGTCGTAACCGAAGCATTTTTCTTTGCAAGGGTTATGTGTAAACTTTTTGTGCTTAGAACGAATGAAACGGCGCACGGTTGCAAGGTTGCGAATGTAACCTCTCGCCATACCCACTTTTATCTCATTCTCAAGATTGATATAAGGAAAGTAGGGGAACTTTAAATCATTTTCAAGTAGCAACTCATATGCCTTATATCGGAAGTAAGCCTGCAAGGATAATGCCATATCGGTCATCAGAGTTGTTTTGCCTGCGCCCATTGAATTGCAAATCAGCACAACGAGTGGCAAGGACGCAACAAACCCGGTATTGATGCTTTCCATGCGGTTGAGCCGTTTATATGCAGTGCGCTTGCGCGAGCGGTTAAAAATAGCCAAGGCAAGCGGAATCATTATTATATACGCGGGCCAAAAAGAAAAAAGCGGACGCAGATCTATTGCCGTCTTGTAAGTATGCGTGTACAAGCTTCCGACATCAAAGCTAATGGAAAAGTATAAATAAAACGCAAGAAAGCTAATGACTACCGAAAGAATATTAAACATTAACAAGAGGGTAATTATCCAAACGGCAAGATACGCTTGTTTTTCTTTCAAGAACGCAATCAAGCCTACAAGCCAGCGTTTAATCAAGAGGTATGTTTTTGCGGAAAATCTTTTCACGCGCTTTAGTGGCTGTGTATCTTTTGCGTAGTTGTTATTTTGGGAACTAAAATATTTTTTAATTGCAAAATAGCAGAATAAGACGAGAGGGAAAACAAAAGACAGGACTTGCAAAATCCCTGCAAATATTATTATTGCGTAAAATAAGTAATTCAAGAGATTATCTTCACTGGCGAAGAGCTTCCAATAATCGCCCCAGTTACTCGCAAATTCTTTTGGCGTTTCGGGGAACGGCGCCGTTGCCGATGGGGGTGGCAGTGCAGTAACCGTTACGCCGTCATACTCTATGCCAAACACTGAGAGTACCAAGTAGCAAATGGAAGTCCACAAATCTTTAAGGGCTTGCCAAAGGCGCAGAAAAGCCTCTGAATGCGCGAAAACCGCCATGGCAATAAGAGCCACGGTTATAGCAATGCAAATATAGTGATAATAATTTATTTTCCTCACTCTCATGGTAGCATCACCGCCGTGAAAATAAAATAGCCCACAAAAAAGCCTATGACTACAAGAGCCAAAAGCCATAGTGCATTTTTAATTTTCCGTTTACCAGTCTTTAGAAATTTCATAAACAGCCCACAACCTTATCTGTGAGATAATCTCGCCTTAAGCATTCGTATCCGCCTTATTTGCGCGTTTCTACCGTTTGCTCACATGCACCCTTTTATTGCGCTTAAACGCTTTGGCAGTTTGCTTAAACGGCCATGCGATTAGCTTAAAGATTAGAGGCAGGACATACACGAGAACAGGGATAAGAATTGCGGCGCAGATAACCAAGGCAACTATTGCAATTATCATTCTTACGAAA
>WQYD01000074.1 GCA_009781445.1 Bacillota bacterium
GAGAGAGAGAGAGAGAGAGAGAGAGAGAGAGTAAAGAGAGGGGGAAAACTGTAAAATGAAAATTCTTGTGGTAGATGACGAAACTTCGGCACTTTCAAACTTCCTTGCCGAGGTAACTTCTGATAAAGAAGTGGATTATAAAATCCTCAAATGCCCTTTAGTCGCGCTTTCGTACGCAAGGCGCAATAAGTGCGATGGGGCATTCCTTGATATAAATATGCCCGAAATGGACGGGGTTATGCTGGCAAGAGAACTAATTTCGCTTAATCCCTCAATGGGAATTGTGTTTATTTCGGGCTATGTGTGCAATGAGGAAGAGATTAAGCGGGAATTTAAGCAAAATCTTTACGGCTTTTGCCGAAAACCTTATAGCGGTGAAGATTTGCACGGCTTTATTAACAGGTTTCGCGCAGATTCATTGCCCCTTGTGAAAATTAAAACATTCGGGCTTTTTGAAGTGCTGGTGCGTGATCGCCCGATTCGCTTTTCTTCCGCAAAAAGCAAAGAACTTCTTGCCTTTTTAATTGAAAAAGAGGGCGCGCGCGTCCCTCTTGATATAACCATTACCGCACTTTGGCCCAATAAACCGCCCGAACTTTCGCGCCGACTATACCGCGATGCGGTTATCAGGCTTAGGCTAACCTTAAAGGATTTCGGAATTGATAACTTAGTGTTCTTTAACCGTGGCGAACTCGCCTTAAATAAAGCCTTAGCCGATTGCGATTTATACCGCGCGATTGAAACCAAAGATTTCTCTCTTTATAACAACGAATATATGATTCAGTACGCGGATTGGTCTGTGGATAGGCAAAGCTATTTAGACGGAATGTAATTTTAGCGCACAGCGCACAACGCACAGCGCACAGTGAAGGAATCATTTATTTAAGTACAAAGTACGAATTATGGATTAGTTAACTAATAATGAGATTTAGAATCCACCATTGTGCGCTGTGCGCTGTGCGTTGTGCGCTGATTCATAATGAGATTTAGAACACCGTTTTGGTTTTTACTTCATTAGAAATGCGCCCTCAATCCAGCTATCGCACTCTTTTCAAGCCTGCTTACTTGGGCTTGACTCATGTTGAAAGAAGTTGCGATTTCCATTTGGGTGCGCCCTTGGTAATATCTATATAGCAAAACCTTTTGTTCCTTATCGGGAAGTTTTTTTAGGGCTTCGCGCAGGGTTAGAATGTCCAAATAATCCACATTGCAGGCGGGATCTTTGATTTGATCTATAACCATCATGCCGTCTGAACAGGAATCAGTGAAAACGGGTTCGTAAATTGATTGCGGTTCGGCGATAGCGTCTAAAGCGGAAACGACTTCGCTGTACGGAACATCAATTTCAGAGGCAATCTCGCTAAGGCTTGCCTCTTGCACCTTTTCGCGTTCAATCTTATCGCGCGCTTGGATTGCCCTATAGGCAATATCTCTTAGGCTTCGCCCCACTTTCATGGCAGTTCCCTCGCGCACAAACCGCCTGATTTCGCCCAAAACCATAGGCACGGCATAGGTTGAAAACCTTACATTTAAGGAAGTGTCAAAATTATCTACCGCTTTCATAAGCCCAAGCATACCCACTTGGAACATATCGTCTGCGCTTTCTTTTGCGTTTGAAAACCTTTGAACCATGCTTAGCACAAGCCTTGCGTTTGCCATTAAAAAGGTTTCACGCAGTTCAGGTCTGCCGTTTTTCATTAGCTTAATCATTTCTTCGGATTCTTTTGCCGTAAGTTTTGGCAGGGTTGAGGTGCAAATTCCCGTAATGCTTACTTTATTCATGTTTTCCTTGGTAATCGGTAGTATGGACAATCGCAAATCTTTTATTCGCGGAAATTTTTTCAAATTATTTATAAGTAGTTAAAAGCGTTTTTAATATCGCGCGACATGGTATATACTTTTATATATGGACAGCAGACAAAGCCTTATAAGAAATTTTTGCATAGTGGCGCATATAGATCACGGAAAATCAACCCTTGCGGATAGAATTATCCAAACCACGGGTGCGGTTTCCGAACGCGATATCAAAGAACAAATGCTTGATTCAATGGATATTGAACGCGAAAGAGGCATTACGATAAAACTTACCCCCGTGAGAATGTTTTATAAACATAACGGCAAGGAATATACTTTTAACCTTATAGACACCCCCGGTCATGTGGATTTTACTTACGAAGTCAGCCGTTCACTCGCTGCTTGCGAAGGCGCGATTTTGGTGGTGGACGCTTCGCAGGGGATTGAGGCGCAAACTCTCACAAATGTGTACTTGGCACTTGATAATAACCTTGAAATTATCCCTGTTATCAATAAAATTGACTTGCCGTCTGCGCGCCCCGATGAAATTAAGGCAGAAATTGAAGATGTTATCGGATTAGACGCTTCCGAAGCACCCTTAATCAGCGCGAAAGAAGGCATAAATATCGGCGATGTTTTGGTGCAGGTTGTGGAAAAACTTCCTGCGCCGAACGGCAACCCCGATGCACCGCTTAAAGCCCTGATTTTTGACAGTGCTTACGATAATTATAAAGGCGCGATTTGCAATATCCGCGTGGTAGACGGCTTTGTGGAACAGGGTATGCGAATCAAAATGATGAGTAACGGCAAGGAATTTGAGGTTACCGAAGTGGGCGTTTTTTCGCCGAATATGCAACCGCTTAAAAGGCTTTCCGCAGGCGATGTAGGCTATATTTCCGCAAGCATTAAAAATGTGAAAGATACCGCCGTGGGTGATACGATTACCACTGCGCTTAACGGCGCAAAAGAGGTTTTGCCGGGATATAAAAGCGTGCAATCCATGGTTTACGCGGGCGTTTACCCTGCGGACGGCAGTAAATATAATGATTTAAGAGATGCGCTTGAAAAGTTAAATCTTAACGATGCCGCGCTTTCATTTGAGCCCGAGGCAAGCGGTGCGCTTGGTTTTGGCTTTAGATGCGGATTTTTGGGGCTTCTGCACATGGAAATAATCGGTGAGAGGCTTGAAAGGGAATTTGATCTTGATTTGGTTACCACCGCGCCAAGCGTTAGCTACCGCGTGGTTAAAACTAACGGTGAAATTGTGGAAGTGGATAACCCCTCAAAACTTCCGCCTGCGGGGGATATTGAACAGATTGAAGAACCGATTGTGAATGCAAATATTTTCACACCCACCGAATATGTGGGCGCGATTATGGAACTTTGCCAAGAAAAGCGCGGTGTTTTTATCAATTTGACCTATCTTGATACTAACCGCGTGAGAGTGGAATATAAAATGCCACTTTCGGAAATTATTTACGATTTCTTTGATTCCTTAAAATCGCGCACGCGCGGATACGCAAGCCTTGATTATGAACTTCACGGATATAATGCAGACGATCTCGTGAAGCTGGACATTCTTCTAAACGGCGATCCTTGCGATGCGCTTTCCTTAATCGTTCACCGCGAAAAGGCTTACAACAGAGGCAGAATTATTGCGGAAAAATTAAGAGAGGTTATTCCGCGCCAAATGTTTGAAATTCCTATTCAAGCGGCGATAGGCGCAAAGATAATCGCGCGTGAAACCGTGCGTGCCATGCGCAAAGATGTTCTTGCCAAGTGCTACGGCGGTGATATCACGCGTAAAAAGAAACTTCTTGAAAAGCAAAAAGAGGGCAAAAAACGAATGCGCCAAGTGGGAAATGTGCAAATCCCAAGCGAAGCGTTTTTGTCTATTCTTAAATTTGATAATAAATAATTGGGCGCGCAATCTTTTAAAACCCCCAATAAATCCAAAGAATCCGCAGGTTTATATGTGCATATTCCTTTTTGCGCGTCTAAATGCGGATATTGTGATTTTTATTCCGTTCCTCACAGTGCGGAACTTGAAGAAAGCTATATAAATGCACTTACCTGCGAATTTTCGCGCTTTGTAAGCGAAAATGAAGTTAATTTTGATACCTTGTATTTGGGTGGCGGAACACCCAGCCTTTTAAGCACAAAAAGCATCGCCAAGCTGATAAATACCATAAATAACAGCAAAAAATGTGATTTTAAAGAGATTACTATTGAGGCAAACCCCTGCGATTTTTTAAAATTTAAGGATTACAAAGCCCTTGGCTTTAACCGCATAAGCATGGGCGTGCAAACTCTAAATGATAATCAATTAAGGCTTTTGGGGCGCAGGCATAGCGCAAAAACCGCTTTTACCGCGCTTGAGGAAGCAGTGAAATACTTTGAAAATGTGTCCGCAGATTTTATTATAGGTATTCCGAACGAAAGTTTAGACGGTGTAATTAGTTCTCTTGAATCCGCCATAAAATTCGTTAAGCACATATCGCTGTACATTTTAACCCTAAGCAATCAGTGCGCAATGCGCGGGAAAGATTTGCCGAATGACGACAATACAGCAGACATTTACTACAAGGCAAGTAACTTTTTGGCGCAAAACGGTTGCCATGGCTACGAAATTAGCAATTTTTGCAAGCAGGGCTACGAATCCTTGCATAATTTAAAATATTGGACGCGCGCCCCCTACCTTGGCATAGGCGCATCTGCGCACTCATTTATAAACGGCTTCCGCTTTGAAAACACGGCGGATATAAACGCCTACATTAAAAATGCGGGTTTAAAGGCAAATTGCGTTAAAATCACGCAAGAAGACGCACTTTTTGAAGAAATTATGCTTGGTTTAAGGCTAAATAGCGGAATTAACATTGAGGCAATCGGCAAAGATTACGGCATAAATTTTTGCGATAAATTTAAAACCCAACTGTCATATCTTAAAAATGCACTCACGCTGAACGGAAACATTTTAAGCATTAACAGCGATATGCGACTTTTGCAATCTGCGATTGTTAAGGAATTTATGGTGTGATTTTGTTGCTATAGCAACAAAACAGCGCACAATGCACAGCGCACAGCGCACAATGGTGGATTCTAAATCTCATTAAATTAGTAATCCGCTAAAGCCCCAAAGGGGCTTAATGTGCATAACCGTGGGTAAAACCCACGGCACAAGCAGAATTATGGATATATCCGTAACTGCCCCGAAGCGGGCAGGATATGTATAACCGTGGGTAAAACCCACGGCGCAAACAGCCAAGCACACGCACCACACCTCATGCCCCCACCCTTCCGCCTTTGGCGGAAGGGTGGGGGTATATCTATATAATATACTGCACTCTATCTACCCC
>WQYD01000075.1 GCA_009781445.1 Bacillota bacterium
AAAGAAGAAGAGAAAAATAAAACAGAGGGGGAGGCGTATAAAAGAATAAAAAGAAATATAACAAAAGAGAGGTATAAAATGGCTAAAGGTGAAGGAAATTTTAAATGTACAGCCTGCAAACATGAATTTAAATCTACTTGCGATTGCGGTTCGGTGGGCTTATGGAACGATGAGGGAACATTAAGGTGCATTAATTGCAAGCAGGGTTGGGCTTTTCATAAATGCCCTTCATGCGGACGCGGTTGCACGGTGAAAGATTTATGCGGTTCGTCAAGCAATATTAAGTGGTTGCATGTTTTAATTTGCGCGCTTGTGGGAATAGTGGCGTTTGGGTTGTTTTTTATCCCTATCTTACCCTCTTGGCTTTCAATCACCTTCTTCATTATCGGTGTGCTTGGTGTGGGCAGTGCAGGGCTTATTGTTTGGAATAAGATTAAAGGACAATAGGGATTGGCGCTTCGCTTATGAAGGCGCGTGCGTTGCACGCTTATGAAGACGGCTTTGCCTTATGAAGGCGCGTGCGTTGCACGCTTATGAAGACGGCTTTGCCTTATGAAGGCGCGTGCGTTGCGCGCTTATGAAGACGGCTTCGCCTTATGAGGTCGCTTCGCTTATGAAGTGCGCCTTTGGCGCATGAAGTGCAGGCAAGCCTGCATTTTTTGATTAAATAAATAATTCCGCTTTTAATTAACTTAATAATTCCGCTTTTAATTAACTTAATAATTCCGCCATGTTGCGTAGCAACACTTCACAAGCAAACTTGTTTGCGTCTTCACAAGTGAACGAAGTGAACGGCTTCACAAGGCGAAGCCGTCTTCACGCGCCAAAGGCGCACTTCATAAGCGTGCAACGCACGCGTCTTTTTACATTTCAAGCATCATTTTATCGCTTAAAAGCGCGATTAGTTCGCCGTTTGTGGGCTTTTCGCCCTTGGAAAGCACTCTTATACCATAAATATTATTTATATTCTCAATCTTGCCTCTTGACCAAGCAACTTCAATTGCGTGCCTGATTGCACGCTCAACCTTTGAGGGCGAAGTGCTGAACTTATCGGCTACGGCAGGATAAAGCTGTTTTGTTATGGAATTGATCATGTTAGGATTTTTAACCGCTTGCTTTACCGCCTCTCTTAAAAATTGATACCCTCTTATGTGGGGCGGAATGCCTGAGGATATAAATATCCCTGCAAGCCTCTCGTCAAGGGCTTTATCGTTTACACGAATCTCAATCGCCTGTTCGGTTTTTTGTTCGGTTATTTGGTTTTGTCTTTCTATATTATCCGATGCAATAAAGCCTAATTTGCCAAAATCTGAGTTCATAATTACCTCCAAAACTTGTGTAAACCTATTTTATCAAACAAAAAATGTACACGCAAGTAATTTTGTACAATATTATGGCGATTGTTGAATATTTTTGTACATAATTGTCGAAATTGACTAAACGCGCCTGTGGGCGCGTTTTGGGGCTAATGAGATTTAGAATCCTCAATTCTGCATTCTGAATTCTTAATTCTGAATTAAAAAAGAGGCTTTCGCCTCTTTTTCACTATCTTCTTGCCATTTCTTTATAAATCTTGTTTATTTTCTTTTCTTCGCGGATTGCGATTCTTGTGTCAAGGTGCAAATCTTCGGTAACTTTTCCCACTGTGAAATCTTGATAATATTGCGTTTCCACATCTTTTTCAAGTTTTTCGCGGATTTTTGTTTCAATTGTGTCGCCGTCCATAAGATCCACTTGCTTTCTCATATAATCAAGGATTGCTTGCTTGCCTGCGTCTGTGGTGGGATCAAATGTTAATTCACCGCTTAAGCCCTCAAACGGAACAAAACTTACCATAATAACATGCAAACCGAAATCAGTGAACGCCGTGCCAAGCACACCGCTATCCGAAAATTGGTTTCCGCTTTCGGTAAACGCGTTGCCGAACGCTGTACCGCCCTTATTTGTGGCATATTCAAATACGCTTTGTGCAAGCTCAACGAAGGATTTATAGAAGCCTGTGTTGTCCTCAACTGTGCTGGGGGGAATAATGTAGCCCGTGGCATTGTTCATTACCCCTGGGTCGTCATTATACGCGTACATATACCTTTTAAATATCTCAAAACTTTCTTCGGGCGAATTTGCGTTAAGCAGTTCATGTTCAAGCTGATTGAGGATATCAATTACCTTGATTTCCACTTCGCCGTCCTCATTATCTATATAAGGTTTGCTTGGAATGTTCACGGCGGTTCTTGCGCCTTCATAGCGGTGGGGGAATTTCTTATCGTCTGTTTCGCTGTTAAGCCACTTTTCAAGTGCCTCTTCCTCATTATCATATTCGTCAAAGAAAGCAGGATTATAATTTAAATTGCTTTCCCTCGTAGTCATATAAAAGTTTCCGCCCACACCTTTCACGAACAGATTCCAATAGTGTTCTTTCAACGCCTCGTTGCTACCTGCGTTTTCCCTCACGAATGCCACTTGATCATTGCTGAAATTAAACAGAATTTGATACACATAGAAGTATCCGTTTAAGGCGTCCTTGCCGTCTTTATCCAATATTTGAGGATAGTAATATAATTCGGAAATTCCGCCGTTTATAGATTGGAAGAACTTGTTTGCAGATTCTTCGGGGGTAAGCCCTGTGAACGCGTCTTTGGCGTCACGGTATAGCACCATGAATTCGTCTATCACTCTTTGATCGTCCACGGGGTTTTCCACAAGTGCTTTTTTAGTCATTTCCGCTTGCATTGCGGTGGTTATCATGGATTCGTAAGCGGAATTATAGATATAGGCTTCGTCCTTAAATCCTGCCGAAAGCCTTTCAACCACTTGCCTATAGGCGTCTACTTCGTTAGCATTTGCCCCTGGGGTGTTTCTTAAAACCGCGTATTCCGCGCTGATATTGCGGATTTCTTGATAAACTTCGCTTAAATCGTCCCCTGTGGCGTAGCGGTTTACCTTGATATCCCCGAATTCAAGCATATCGTTATCTTTATCCTCTTCGGGGACGGTTTGGTGCGCCCTTGGTTGCGTAACCTTATAAGTTGGGGATTCCACGGTGCGGGGTTCGTACGATATATTGTTGCCCTCAACCACCTTTTCGTCAAGCCTGATTTCAAATGAGGCGGATTCCATGGCGGACGCGGTGGAAAATTGTGAAATATACATGGATTCCGTTACCACATATTCACGCGCCTTTCCGCGCAATTCTTCCACGATATAATTTGCGGGGTAGGTATCAAGAATTTCCGCGCTTTTCCTATCACCCGCTTTTTCATAGCGGTAAACCACGAATTTGATTTTATCGGTGTCTATATTTTCCCCAACAAAGTATTCTTCCTTAAGATATTCATAGGTTGATTCAGCAAAATCAATCCTTGCGATATTCACCTTATTGATATTGCTTACCGCTTTGGCGAGTTCTGCTTTTTCGGCTTCTTCAATAATTCCCTCAATTGTATTCTTGAAAGATTGGTTCACGGCGTACAAAGCGGAATGATATTCTGCCCAAGTCAGCGCGTCTGTAAGTTTAGTTAATTGCCCGCCACCCACAAGAGTGCTTGCCTTTCTTTCGGGGAAGAACGCGCTGTTCACAAGATACCCTGCGGACACGGTTAAGAAATATTTTTGCTTAACCTTGCTTTCAATGGTAACATCCATGGCTTGTTCCGCCGTCCAACCGTAATATTGAATGAACTGCGCGCCGTAGTTTTGGAAATGATCAAACAACTCATTTTGAGTTATCGTAAGCGTAAGGTTGTTAGCACCCTTAACGGTGATAAGCGTCTGATTGGCAACTCTTTCCTTGTTTTCCTGAATAAATGTGCAACCCACCACGGACACAAGCGATATTGCCAAAATAACCGCCACGGCGGTAATGCGTTTAATTATCTTAAAAAATTTAGTCGTCACAACCAAAACCTCATATATACTTAAATGTACCTATGCGTATATATTTAAACATAAGTACAACAATTATAAACATAACAAAATCAAAAGTAAACTGTATTTAAAAGATTTTAAATAATTATTGCAAACGCGCAATAGTAAATTTATGGTATAATATTGATTATGAAAAACAAAATTAACGAACATTTAATACCAAAAACAGACGCGAAAGCAAGCGAAAGCCAAATTATTTTAATCGGCAATTCGCGAATTACCGTGCTTAAAGACGGGCTTATCCGCATAGAAACCTCAAAAACGGGGCAATTTACCGATTTGCCTACCAAGATTGTGTGGTTTAGGAACTTTCCTGACACAGCGCACAGCGCACAGCGCACAGCGCACAATGAAGGATTAATTCAGAATTCAGAATTCAGAATTCAGAATGAAGGAAATATTAATAATAATTCCACCCCTATGCCCTATGCCCTATGCCCTATGCCCTTCTTAAAAATTTCCACAGGCGAAGCCACCTTCATTTACAACGCCAAAGCCGAAAAAATTACCCATGTGGAACTTGGGGGCAGGAAAATTGCCGTGTCTAACGCGCACAATTTAAAAGGCACAAGACGAACTTTGGACGGTGTGGCGGGTTCGGCAAAATTAAACGGCGGTGTTTTGGGAAAGAACGGTGTAGCGTTTTTTGAGGACAATACCCCTCTTCTTGGTGAGGACGGGCTTTTGAAAGCGCGCGATAAAAGCGGTACGGACACCTATATTTTTGCCTCGCAAGATTATGTGAAATCGGTTAAAAACTTTTATGCCATAACGGGCGCACCCCCTTTAGTTCCGCGCTATGCCCTTGGGAATTGGTGGAGCAGATATTATGCGTACACCCAAAATGAGTACATTGAACTAATGGATAAGTTCGCCAAAGAGGGATACCCCTTTTCCGTTGCCACAATTGATATGGATTGGCATTATGTGGACATTGAGGCAGAATTCGGCAAGGAATACGGCGGTGTTTCTGGTTGGACGGGCTACTCGTGGAATAAAAATTACTTCCCCGATTATAAAAAGTTTTTAAAGGATTTGCAAGATAGAGGTTTAAGGACTTCGCTA
>WQYD01000076.1 GCA_009781445.1 Bacillota bacterium
AACTCATTTTTTAAAAAAGATACAAAAAAATACAAAAATCCCCACGGATAACCAAAACTGAGCATAATTCAAAGAGGAAGTAGCGACATAGTCGCAGAAAACTTAAGTCACAGCTTAAGTTTTTCCAAATTGCAAAATTCATTTTGAAATTAACTTCCGATAGTTTATAATTAATGAAAGCAAAACCCAAGGAGAGATGTCCGAGTGGCCGAAGGAGCACGATTGGAAATCGTGTGTGCGACAAAATCGCACCGTGGGTTCAAATCCCACTCTCTCCGCCAAACCGAACCCGCTAAAGCCCGTTCGGAAGTGAAAAATGAAGAAAGAAAAGTGAAAAGTGCGGATTGAACATTGAAACTAAATTCCATAACCAATCACTAATCATTAATCACTAATCACCCATAACAAGAGTCTGTAGCTCAGTAGGATAGAGCAACGGCCTTCTAAGCCGTAGGTCTGGGGTTCGAATCCCTACAGGCTCGCCAGTAATAGGGTTGGATTTCAGAGAAATCCAACCCTATTGCAATGTTTAAAAGTTAAACTGAAAGCAAATAAAAATAAATTTCCACCATGCCCAAGGTATCAAGTTTGCAGTAGGCTTTTAGGTTTTTGCGCATTTTTTTTCTTTGCTTTGGGGAAAGGGTTTTTAGGGAAAGGAAAACGGCTGGTGCGTCTTCGCCACTTTGCACGGCTTCAAGTGCGTGATAGTTTAGCGTTTGGTGGTTTGGGAAAAGCGCAGGCAACACGCTTTTTAAAGAAAAACTTCCGCCCATTTCCTTATTATATACATAGCCGTTATGAAACACACTTAAAAGATCCACAAGCCTGCTTGCGATACTCTTAAGCCTTGGGGCTAAATCGGGAAATTGTTCAGCCATTTTATTTATGCAAGCCCTTTCAAAATCGCTACCGTAGCATATGATTGAACCGTTATCGTCTTTAATATCCTTAACTAAGCGTTCCGCAAGTTCGCGGATTTGAAGCCTTGATTCCTTAGCAAGGAATTCTTTGTGTGCCACGCGCGCTTTGGCTTTGCCTTTAAGGATATGAAGCGAATATTGAAACGGGATTCTTTGGTTGGGTTTAGTGTTATCAAAAATCGGAATCTGAGTTTGAAAGGTTTCAAAATCCAAGAAGTACAGCGGATAATTAAGGGAATTTAAAAATGTTTTTATCCCCTCATTGTCAATATACGGCTTTTTATCTTCTAAATAAAAATCAACTTGGCGAACCTGCATTTCCGTAAGCGGTATATCGTTTGCTTTTAAATCCGCAAACGATACTATTCCCTTTTTGTAATAATCCAACTTCTTTTTTAAATCATATATATCAAATACAGACGGATTGGGGATATGCGCCCAACAATGGTTTACATATCTGCAAACGCGCGAACCGTGGCACTTTTCGTGAATATTCATATGCGGTTCTTGCTTTTCTTTTAAAACCTCGTGCGCGCCCTTAATGCTTTCGCATATGTTTTGGCTTAAATCTTCTAAGTTTTCAGTAATGTTGCGCGTTAAAAAAAGTTCTGCTTTATCAAGTTCGCCGTTCTTAATATAGTCCGAATTAAGGTGAACGATAAAGCAGTTTTTTACCTCAATCCCAAGAGAGTTTAACACGAATCTGTTAAAGGCAATCTCATGAAGATATTCCTCTTTTACTCTAACAGTTTGCTTTATTAGATACAAATCAAAACTGCCGTCCTCATTACTTTTTAAAAAATCGGCATGGCAACTTACCCCTAAATCTTTATTGTAAAACGAAGCGGATTTTTTTGATAATGAACCCTCTTCCACTTCAAACATTTGTAGCGCAAGCGGGCGGATATCTTGAAAAGCACCGAATTTTTGCGCGCCCCTTTCGCCTGCCCTTTGAGGGGCAAATTTATCCTGCCAAAGGATTTTGGGGCATTTAATAAACTTTAAGTATTTTGATTTTGAAATCATTTTAGTCCTTTCGTTTTAAGTTTTAATCATATGTAAGCAATCCTGATTCATATGCGCTTAGTTACCACCCCGAAGCAAAGCCGTGGTGCGAATAAGCGGTTGTGATATGGTTAATTTCATTTACAAGTTGATTTGCAAAGCGTTTGTTTGAAATCCAATTAGGGTGCCAATTCGCGCCCCAATCCGAACCTATAGGATCAGTAAATTCCACAGTCCAAAGCCCTCTTGAAGCTGAGGTTTCCTTTGTGCCACCGCCAAGCTCTTGAATGATTCCTTGCCAATAAGCACCGTAAAGATTTCTTTCTCTTTCTTGGTGGTTATACACCCCGTAAGTAACTATAATCCACGCGTTCGGGTGGCGCGCACGAAGCTGAACCACAAAGGCTTTAAGGTTGGCTATAAACACATTTCTTGCAGAGTTCCATTCGGGCGAATTATAAACCATGTTCGCCATAACGCCCGTGTCGTTATATCCCAAATTAAGCACAATCATATGCGGATTGTAATCATTGAAATTCCAATGCTTATCCGTATCGCTTGGGCTGAACTTATCAAAAACGGATTGAAGTGGCCTCGTACTGCCCACACCAAGCCCCCAACCGCTACTTGCAAACACATTAAATTCCGCGCCCAAAAGGTGCGCCGATTGCGCGCACATAGTGAGTGCGCCGTTGCTGTTATCCACGGTTTTTTGATCCCCGCCGTTCGGCGCAAGCGTGCCGAAGCCTGCGAATGTGGACGCGCCGTAAAATTCCATTCTTCTATTTAGCCTTGAATACTGAGGCGGAATAAAACTTCCGTTTGTGGATAAGGACACAAGGCGCGATTTTTCAGAATCGCTATTTTCGGTGGTGCGCATGATTCTCACCGTGTGATTTCCTGCCGTAAGCCCCGAAACAAGCGTGTAAGAATTGCTTCCTGCGCTAAGTTTTATGCGCCTTAAAATGTCGTCTGGGCTTGGGTTATTTCCCTTATTAACATATATATCCACGAAGCAATCGCGGTTAGCGTACAGCCCTGCGCTTAACTGCGTGCCGTTAAAGGATACCTCAAAACCGCTCATAACATTGTTAAACGAAACGCCGTCCTCATTATCTAATTGATATGTCCTGCCGAACGCGGTAACGGTTGCACCGCTCACAAGATATGTTTTGCTATGCGTTGGGGTAGCAGACGGCAAAATATCCGCCACAAGTTGCATTTTATGGAAGTACACATTTCCCGCATTTCCGCCGTTAGATTTGCCCATAAACTGCACGGAATAACCTTGAAGATTGCTTCCGCTAAGGGTGAATTGAACTGCCCTCGGAACTTCGGAAAGATACACAGGAAAGCCCACTTCGCTAACTGGTTTACCGTTTGAATCCTTAAACGGATCGGGGGTGATTTCTATGGTGTTTCCGCCGTGAGGGTTATTTGTACTTATGTTATTGTAAGCAAACGCCCTGAGATAATATATTCCTGCCTTATCACTATCCACACTCAGCACCGCCGAAACAGCCCTGTAAAAATTTTGGTTAATGGTGCTGTTATTTATTTGCTCTATTCCGCTTTCCTGCTCATAACCGCTTACCCCACCCCCTGCGTGGCTTGTAAGCTGGCGCAGGTTTTGCCTAACACCGCTTAGGCTACTGCTTTCTGAACCTGCCACAGGCGAATGCGCAATCAACGCACCGTCTGCCCTGAATGCTACAGCTTCAGCAGAAGTCCACACTGTACTGTTTGCCTGATTTCTTATGGATACCTCACCTGTCATGGTGTTCTTTAAACCGCTTGTTTTGGTGAACCTTATATTATCCACATATATGCGTCCTGCGGTATTAAGGCTTGTAAATTGGAAGTTTACATATGAGAACTGCGAAATTAAATCGTCTTTTGTGTAACGCGCTTGTTCATTTGAATTCGTTAAATCGCTTAACGGCATAAACACCTTTACGGGGTTTATAGGTGAAAGTGTGGTTTGCCTATGGTATCTCGGTACATTCAAATCACCTGTATGTTCATTTGAAAACTGCGGAACTTTATAATCCGTGTTAAGTTCCGTTGCTATAAGTGGCAGAGAGGTTACCGTGTCCCTTTTGTAAAGCTGAGGTTGTGCGTTGCCTGTGATATTTCTATCCGCATATATATCCATTGTTAAGAACTGCGCTTCGCTTGGAATTGTGATTCCGAAAAGGTTAATCCTTAGCCCTGCCGTTGTGCTTGAAAAATCCCACGAAATCATATGGCTTCCGCCAAAATTCACTAGTGAAATGTCGTTTGTGTTTCTTGTAAAGCCCCCGTTTCTAATATCGTAAAGCCTTGTGTAGCTACTTAACGGCGCACTTCCGTTGAAGTCATAAATCAAAGAGGCTTCCTCAATTAAAATAAACTCTGAGGTTTTATAATCATTATAATTCTCTGTGGAATTTTCAATTCTTATATGAACTTCTTGAAAACTTACATGAGAAGTAAGCTGACTGCTAAGCTGTTTAAAATCCTGAAAATAACTATTACCGTTAAAGCTATATGTTATTTTGTTTTCACCCTCAATCGGCAACGACTTAGCGTGAACACTTAAAAAATCACCACCCAAACTTCCGCTTACCCAATCCCTGAATATATGCCCTTCGCTTATGAAAACATCTGTAATGTCTGCTTTTTGAATGGTAAAATTATATGTGAAGCTACCAAAAAAGTTACCGCTTGGCACTGCACTAATTAGCACATACGGATTACCGCCTGCGTTAATATTGTTATGAAATTGAGTAGTGAAAGAATCTTCTGGCATAAGTAGCCCTGCACCTGTTACGGTGCTTACCTGCGGATAAAGCGGTTGCCCCGTGTAAATGTAAGGCCCGCCCCCGAACGAAACAGAAGAACCGCTTGCAATGTTCCTTTGGTTTATCACGAATGACGCGCTTGCCTCGCCATATAGATTACTTATGCCGATTACCTTAACCGTGGCAATGCCTGCATTTATATTGTTTATATATGA
>WQYD01000077.1 GCA_009781445.1 Bacillota bacterium
ATCATATTCAGCTTTCCGCTAAGATACTCAGAAGCTACTTGCTTCTTGAATTCTTCAGAATACACTACTTTTTCTTTTCTACCTGACATTATCTACTCCTTAAACTAAGTATACAGATTTTCATTGCTTTTTGCAATTCTGTCTACTTTGTGGGGAGTATATCAATTACTTCGTAATGATATTGCATTGGCAATTGGCGGACATAGTCCGCTTATTGCGCAAAGGCAATGATATTTGCCTTACGGCAAGTGTAGGATAAATTCCGTAACTGCCCCGAAGCGGGCAGGATATGCATAACCGTGGGTGCAACCCACGGAAAAGCCAAGCACACGCACCACACCTCATACCCCCACCCTTCCGCCTTTGGCGGAAGGGTGGGGGTATATCTATATATGCGCACCCCATGTACCCCGCGCTACGCTATCGCTTGCATGGGGTTATGCACATTTCACCCCTTTGGGGTTCTATAGGATTTTATCCACAATTCGTACTTCGTACTTCGTACCTTGTACTTAAAAATTCCTCAATTCTGAATTCTGAATTCTGAATTCTAAATTTAAAAAGTATATTTCCCAATCTAACTGCCAAACTATTTTTAGTTACAAGGCGGTTGTTTTGAGAGCGTGTAAGGGCGGTAAGTTAAGATTTTTATTTTGCGTGGCGGTTTTTGCTGTTGCGCTTTTGTCTGTTTTTGGGGTTATTGGCGGTGTAAATAGGGCTGAAAACATATGTTTTGGGGCAGAAAATGCGCAAAATGCCGTGTATCTTGGCGGTACGCCTATGGGGATTGCGGTTAAAAGCAAGGGTGTAACTGTAATAAATATATCCGATGTTTTAACAGAAAGCGGGTTAAAGCGTCCCGCTGAGGAATGCGGATTATTACGCGGTGATTTAATTATTAAAATGGGCGCGCAGGATATTAAGAGTGCCGAAGATATAAATAAGGCACTTGCTAAAAATCCTCAATCTGTAGAGATGCTTGTGCTTAGGAAGGGCGAACCGAAAGTGTTAACAATTATCCCTGCCACAGATGTGCGCACGCAAAGTAAAAAATTGGGAATTCAAATTAAAAATGAGGTTGCAGGCGTAGGCACACTAACATATGTCCGCGGGGATAATAAAAGATTCGGTTGCCTTGGGCATCAGATTTTTGACCTTGAATCCACTAATGAAAACATATATAATTTGGGTTCGGTATATAATGCAAACATAATCGGATATGTTAAAGGCGAACAGGGCAAGGCAGGTGAATTGCGCGGTGCTTTCGGCAGACGGGGCGATGTGTACGGCAGTGTAGACGCCAATAATTTTGCAGGAATTTTCGGCGAGGCAGAGAGGGCATTATACGACAAACGCCCCATGATTTCTGTGGGTAGTAGGCACACCGTGAAACCGGGTAAAGCGCACATTTACACAACCATAAACGGCGATGCCCCCAAGTGTTATGAAATTGAAATTATAAAGGCTTCGCGCCAAGATAGCCCCCAAGATAAAGGCATGGTAATAAGCATAAAAGACGAAAGGCTTTTATCCACCACAGGCGGAATCGTGCAGGGTATGAGCGGTTCACCGATAGTGCAAAACGGCGTGCTAATCGGCGCAGTTACACATGTTTTTCTTAACGATCCCACTAAGGGATATGGGATTTATGTGGATTGGATGCTTATGAATTAAAACACGAAAGTGTTTTAATTCACAGCGCACAGCGCATGAAGATATGAAGACGGCTTCGCCTTGTGAAGTCGCTTCGCTTGTGAAGACGGCTTCGCCTTATTATGGATAATTATATCTAAATATTCCACCATGTTGCAAGGCAACACTTCACAAGTGAACGAAGTGAACGACTTCACAAGCGTGCAACGCACGTGTCTTCACGAGGCGAAGCCGACTTCACAAATACCACCACCATTGTGCGCTGTGCATTGTGCGCTGTGCGCTGAATCGCGCATTTTCCCCGCCCCCAAAGCATATACTATCTACCGTATGTGGCAAAAAGGCAACAAGTTTACATATTGGCTTCGCAGGAATGTGGAAGCAATAAAGTGTGATTTTTTTAGGCTAAAGCCTCACTTTTTCATATGTCTTGGCTGTTTGTTGTTCGGGCTTTTGGTTGCATTGTTTAAGGATTATTCCATATATGAAAAATGTTCAAGTTTTCTCTATGCCATAAGCCTTGGTTCGTTTAATCCTTTCGGCACGGCGGTTTTAATTATTTTATTCACCACACTTGCTTTTGCGCTAACAATTTTTTCAGGTGCGGGATTCTTGTTTTTTTGCCTATTTGGTTACGGTGGCATATCACTTGCCTCTTACCTCATATTTAAAAATGCATTCATTGCCGTGGCGGTGGGCGGATTTATCGGCGTGCTGTATCTTATGCTGTTTATCCTTCCTGTGGTAATTTTAAATTGGCTTTGGCTTTCACGCGCCTTATGCTGTGTATATGAAATTTCGGGCTTTGCAGGCAAGAAGTGTTTTGTTAAAAATGTATCTTTCCGCATAGGTTACATAGTGCCGAAAATCAAGCATTTTTATATTAAATCCATATGTTTTAACTTTTTGCTTTGGGTTATTCTCACCATAATCTTCTCTATCATATATTAAATATAGATTTTTTAATTCAGAATTCAGAATGCAGAATGCAGAATTGTTTTTTAATGACGACTTACAACTTACGATTTACGAATGTTGGATTTATTTATTATAACTCTAATCCCAAGCAGTTAATCTCTAATCCAAAGATAATAATTCCATAATTTTAGCCGAACCTGCAAGGTGAACGCCAAGGTTCTGCCACAGGCAGGTTCTTATGCCGAGCCACATAGTGGCGAACGCCAAGGTTCTGCCAAAGGCAGGTTCTTATATTTTATATTTCATATTTTATATTTAATCGCTATTGCCTTATCAATAGAATTTCCATAATTTGTAAACATATCCCTGCGTAACATTAGTGGCAAAATTTCACATTCTAACACAAAAGAGGTTTAAATGATAAAAATTAAAAAATCCGTTTTAATCATTTTGCTTGCAACTCTGCTTCTTGGTGCTTGCCTTGCAGGGTTCAGTTCGCTTTCGGTTGCGAATGCAAATGAACAAAAGGGAATTGAAAAAGCAAAATCTGCGTATCTAATTGATTACAACACAGGCACGGTTCTTTATGAAAGGAATCCCGATCAAAAATTGCCTATAGCAAGTATGGTTAAAATCATGACTCTCGTGCTTGCCTTTGAAAGCATTGAAAACGGCACGCTTAGCTTAAATCAAAAGATTTGCGTAAGCGAAACCGCTTCGGGTATGGGCGGTTCACAGATGTTTTTGGACGCTAATAAGGAATATTCCGTTTCGGATTTAATTAAAGGAATCGTGGTTTGCAGTGCGAATGACGCTTCTGTGGCAATCGGCGAAACAATCAGCGGAAGCACCGAAGAATTTATTGAAAGCATGAACAAAAAGGCAGTTGCCCTTGGAATGCTTAACACCGTTTTCACCAATGTTACAGGGCTTCCCGAAGCAGGACACCACAGCACCGCAAGAGATGTTGCCAAAATGATGCGCGAATTATTAAAGCATAAAGAATACTATAATTTTAGCAAAATTTATATGGAAGATTATAAGCACCCAGACGGCAGGATAACAGAGTTAACTAACACAAATAAATTGGTGCGCTTTTATAAGGGTTGCGATGCAGGCAAAACGGGGTTCACGAACGAAGCAATGTTCTGCCTATCAGCTTCGGCAGAACGCGCAGGAATGCGTGTGGTTGCCACCGTTGTGGGTTCGCCCGATAGCAAATCCCGCTTTGCAGAAGTAACTTCGCTTTTTAACCACGCTTTTGCGAACTATAAAAATGAAAAGATTATAGACGCGAACAAGCCTCTTGAAAATGAAATCACAGTGCTAAAAGGAAAACACAAAACAGTGGAAATCCGCGCGGAAAACAGCATTCACCTTTTGCAAAAGAAAGGCGAGAAACTTGGCGTAAGCGTTAAAATCAACTTACCCGAAACAATCAAAGCCCCTGTTAAAAAAGGCGACATTGTGGGCGAAATCCTTGTTTTGAACCAAAAGGGCGAAACCGTGGCAAAAACAAATGTAATCTGCTTAGCTTCCGTTTCCGAAATGAAATATGGGGACGGATTAGAGAGGGTGCTTGAAAAGTTTTTTATAAAATAATCACAAATCAGCGCACAGCGCACAGCGCACAACGCACAATGAAGGAATCTAAATCTCATTAAGAGAAAATCTTAATAAAT
>WQYD01000078.1 GCA_009781445.1 Bacillota bacterium
GAGGGCAACACACGAACGACAGCCGTTTTCATAATAAAATATTTGCGCTTGCTTGGCTTTAAAAATGTTTCAAACAATCTTTTTGCCGAAAACTCTTGGTATTTTAGAAACGCTTTAGTGCGTGCCGTTGCGGTAAGCGTTGTTGAAGGTATTTATCCGAACAGAGTTTATATTGACCGCTTTTTCGGAAATCTACTACTTGGTGAGAAAAATATTCTGCGAAATCGTGATTTGCATATCGGCGCAGGCAATAATGCCACTGTAAATGACACTGTAAACGAAGAAAACGCCACTGTAAACCCCAAAAACGCCACTGTAAACCCCCAAAACGCCACTGTAAACGAAGAAAACGCCACTGTAAACGATAAAAACGCCACTGTAAACGATAAAAACGCCACTGTAAACCCCAAAAACGCCACTGTAAATGATAAAAACGCCACTGTAAAAGTATCCGCAACTCAAAATGCAATTCTTAATCTTTTGAGGGGCAACGGCAAACTTACCGCCGAGGATATTGCAAACGATATAGGTAAAGACATTGCCACAATAAAGCGTGCCATAAAAAGTTTAAAGGATAAAGGTTTGCTTGCCCGCATTGGTTCGGATAAAACGGGCTATTGGAAAGTAAAGTAAGCTAACTTAGCTTTTGGATTATGCCGTGCGGAACTCATTATAAAAGCCCCAAAACTCATTCGCGCATTTATAATTTTTATGATACAATATAAATAGGCTATTAAAAGCAGAAGGACAATAAGGGGGCAACCGCCATGAAGCAAAAGCTAAATAGGTTTAAAATTTCACGCGCAAGGTTAATATTTATTTTTGCCCTTATCCTTATTTCTGTAATGCTTTTATCCTCATGCGACTTGTGGGGGTATAAGCCTGTAGAATTTGAAATTGAGGATATTGAAATTGCCCTTGACGGCAAAGCAACTTCTGAAGTCGCTTCAGTAGCGTTAGGTACTTCGCGGGCAATAAGCTTGCACGCTTGGGTTCATGGCGGGAAAAGTGTTAATAGAAGAGAATATACTGTTAGCTGGGAAATAGTCGGCGATAACCTTGGTTGCAGTATTTCCGTTACTAACCTGTGTTGCACGAATATAAAACTAACTGATTTGCATTTGGGCGAAAAAACAGGGCAAATTACCATTATAGCAACAGCAAAAAGCTTAAATACCGTATCAGCGTATCTCAAAGTAAATATCGTTGGTGAGGACTTGGAATCGCAAGGGCGGTTCTTTGCCACAAGTTTTGGCGGAAGCCTTATGAATTTTCCGCATATATCGGAACATTATCAGGATTGTGAGGAAAATCCGATTTCGCTTTTTACCAATTCGCAAGATTTAGAAATCTTTAGTGAAACCTATTCGCAAACTTATCACGAATCGCAGGGCAGGTGGGTTCGTGACGCACGCTTTACATATTTTATAAATAGTTTTAACGATAAATATTTTGAAGATAACTATCTGTTGCTTTTTCCTTTAGTGGCTTCGGGTGGCGCATATCGCTTTAGCTTTGTTGGCACAACGCTTGATAACGGCGTGCTAACCATAGAATTAAACCATGTTTCGTTAGGTGGTGGGCATACTGCGCTTGTGAATTGGGTTGCATTTATTGGGGTTGAAAAATTTCCCCAAGGCACGGAAATAAACATAATCATCAATAATACTTAAGCCCGAATCACCCCAAAAATTGCAACACCGAAACTTATTAAGATTTTTTTATAAAATAATATCCTTTATCGGATAGCGGTTTGTTACGGGGTTTTTTGATTCGTAAATGATTAGTTTGTGGCAGTTATCTTTTTCAAAAAATTCAATTCGGAAATTTGCAAACTTCTTTAAATTAGGGCGGTATTTCACTTCCGCTTCGCTATTCCTAATCGGCTTAATGCCGTCAGGCAGGGAAGCACTAATCTCATAGCAAAGGCAATCCGTTTTTATGCGGTGCGCTATTTCCTTGCTATCGCCGTGAAGGCATAAAAACTTTTGCAAAGCGGTGTAAGCATTTTTTAAAGAAATTTTTGCATTTAATCCGCTTTCCTCGCAAAAATCCGCAAAGGATTCAAAAAACGAATAGGGTGTTTTAAATATTTCAAAAGCATATTCAAGCGTTTCCGTAAAAGCACCGCTATTATAGTATTTATCAATAATCGCTTCGCATTTTTTAAGCGTTATCATATCGGCAAACGGCAACGAATCCGTACTAATAACCTCATAGGGCGGAAAATCAGTAAATACCGCGCCAAAATCACTGTTAGTAATCTTCGCGCCTTTTAGCATTTTAAGAAATCCAAGTTGCAAGGCATGAGGTTTTGCCTTAACGCATTCGTCAACCGCCCGTGATAACGAAGCCAAAGATTCATGCGGTAAGCCCGCAATTAAGCCCAAATGAACATGGCAATTTCCGAAAGAGGTTAGCCGTTTAATATTTTCTAAAGCTGTTTCGGTTTTGCAAAATCTGTTCACAGCTTTCAAAGATTCAGGATTAACCGATTGCACCCCAAGTTCAAACTGCACCCTGCCTAAGGGCAAATTTTCAATGATTTTAAATAATTCTTCATTAAAGAGTTCGGGCGCGCACTCAAAATGAAACACGCAATCAGTGCTTAATCCGCTAACAAATTTTAAAATCTCACAAGCCCTTTCATTGTCCGCATTAAAAGTTCTATCCACAAATTTAATGCACTTCGCACCGTTTTCCACCAAAAGAGAAATTTCCTTTTTCACTCTTTTGAGGGGAAGATAATGCACCCCCTCAGTGGCGGAAGATAAGCAGTAAGCACAGCTAAAAGGGCAACCCCGCGCGCTTTCATAATATATTAACTGCTTGGCAAGAGGAATTGGATTTTTCTTAAATGATTCAAAATAGTCGCACGAAAAAGGGGACGGATAGTTTTCAAATCGTTCGCAGTTATGCACCTTTTCGCCACACCCCAAAACTCTTAAATCATATGTTTTTTTACATTTTAAACCCGAAAGCAGGGCGCAAAAAGCCTTTTCCCCCGCACCTCTAATAATATAATCCGCGTAAGGGTATCCGCTTAAATCCTTTTCAAAAGAAACTTCAGGCCCACCCAAAATAATTATAACTTCGGGCAACAATTTATTAAGAAGTACACCGATTTTACTAATCATTTCAATATTCCAAATATAGCACGAAAACGCCACAACCTGCGGTTCTTCCTTAAAAATCCGCGCCAAAATATCCTGCGCGCTTTCATTAACGCTTGCCTCAAGCACGATAACGCCTTCAACCCCGCTTTTATCGCAAAAAGCCTTCAGGCACCAAGGCGCAAGCGTTTTATGAATATTTTTTGCACTAAGTGAGGCGATTATTGTTTTCATTTGATTCCTTATGTGGCATTAAAAATTTGCTTATAATCGTCTGTCAGTTCGTTACTTCTTTAACCCAATTTAGCAATTCGTCATACTTCATTTCACCGCTTGCAAGTGCCAAACCAACGCGCGCCACTTCTTCGTTTGTGGCGTTCACAGATAAGCCGTTTACTTCCAAAAATGTAATCATAACATACATTCCGATTCGCTTGTTGCCGTCAACAAACGCATGGTTTGAAATAAGGCTAAACCCAAGTTTTGTGGCTTTTTCTTGCTTAGTGGGATATAAATCCTTGCCACCAAAAGTTTGAAACGCGCTTTCAAGCGCAGAGTCCAGCAAGCCCAAATCTCTCACACCCACCGCACCGCCTGTTTCCTCGGCGAGTAATTGGTGCAGTAGTAAAACATTGTTTTTAGAAAATTTTATCATTTCGCAAGTTCTAAAAAAGCAGGGCGGTATTTTTCAATCACGCGCTTTGCCACAATATCAATTTTTTCTTCGTCTGTCAAATTCAAATCAGGGCTTTGAGATATATCAATAAGCATATATTTAGGGCGGTTATTTTTAAATATAATAGCCTTGCCGTTTTTCTCAGCCACCTTTGACGCCCTTGTAAAATTTTGATTCACTTCCGTTACAGTCAGAATTTGCTTTGTGTCAACAATCATAATCTACCTCTACTTGTTATTATACAACAAATTATAGTAAAAATAAACCTATTTTTATACCTATAATAGTAATCTTTTAATGATATTTGCCTTTTCCGAAGGAAAAATATAAGAACCTGCCTGTGGCAGAACCTTGGCGTTCGCCACTATGTGGCTCGGCATAAGAACCTGCCTGTGGCAGAACCTTGGCGTTCGCCACTATGTGGCTCGGCATAAGAACCTGCCTGTGGC
>WQYD01000079.1 GCA_009781445.1 Bacillota bacterium
TAATAATTTATGATATGCACATAGGATAATTTAAGGCGCGTGCAGTAGCGCGGGCTTAAAAGAGATTGGCGCAGGGGGATAATATGGATTTAAATCAAACGGGAACTAACGAATTGCACATTCTTATAAAAGAATATGTGCCGAGTAACGGCGTACTTGCGGATATGTGCGCATTTTTCAGCGTGTTTTCCGATATAACGAGGGTTAAAATTTTAACTGCCCTATTAATTTCCGAATTATGCGTAACCGATATTGCCGAGTCCCTAAACCTAAACCAAACCACCGTATCACATCAGCTTAAGCTATTGCGTGACGCAGGAATGGTAAAATTCAGGCGAAACGGCAAAATAATCTATTACCGCGCCTCAAATAAATATATAGAAGACGCAATGAGTGTGGGCGCAAAGCATATTGGGCTTTAGCAACAGATTGCCGTGTGCGCGGTGTACGAGGTTAGCCGTGTTTTCATGAATTCGTAGCTAACTCTGCCCGCTTGCTTAAGATAATCAAGCCTTTCCATATTGCGCCTTTGGCGCCTTTTAGCTTCTGCCCTTAGTTCCCTTAAAGCATTCCCGTTTTTGCATAACTTGTGGGTAAAGCCCAAAAAATCCACCCCGCGCTTAAGGCTGATAATTTGCGTTTTTTTGTTAAACTTAAGCCCGAAGCCATAAGCAAATTCTTCCATTTCCTTTAAGCAAAATCGCAAATAATCTTTATCGTTGTGGATAAGCACAATGTCGTCCATATACCGCACATAATAACCTATCTTTAGTTCCTGCGTTATTAGCAAATCAAGGGGGTGCAAATAGCACAGCGCAAACCATTGTGAGGTTTGATTGCCTATGGGGATACCCGCGCCCTCAGCCTCATTAATGCTTTTGGTAATTATTTCAAGCAACCGCATAATTTTAATGTCAAATTAAAAGCCCATTAAAAAATTAATAAGGATTTTATGGTTCACACTTTTAAAATATTTGCTAAAATCGCATTTAAGTGCGTAGCCGTTATTGTTTCCGTTTTCTTTATATAAATCTTTCAAATGCCCCTCAAGCATTTTAATTCCGTAATGCGTTCCCTTGTTTTTTCGGCAAGCCACATTTTCAGGAATAAGCATCTTTTCAAAAAACGGTTCCAAGATATTTGCACATAATGCCATAAGCACAATCCTATCGCGATAGCAAAGGCACTCAATAATTCTTTCCTTGGGTTCGTACACCTTAAATCTATTGTAAGCACGGGGCTTATAAGTTTCCGTAAGTAATTCTTTTGATAATTCTGCCAAACGGCAAGATAGATCCGCCTCGTAAGCAATAACTTCACGCTTGTAAGATTTATTTCTTCTGCACCTAAGGTGCGCCGATAGTAAGGATTCAAAGGAAAAGGCTTCTTCGTAAGTCATAAAGCAAGTTTAAATTTAAGCCGTGCGTTTTACATCACTTTTGCCCCAAGCCACAAGCATGGAAACGGTTTCCGAAAGGTTTAATGCGATAAATGAATATTGGCTCTTTTTCAGCGCGTGGCTCGCGTATGCAAGAAAAGAGATAAAGCCCAAAACCTTTAGCTTTAAGAAGGCTTGCTTTTGATGCGCCTTGCGTTCAGCTTTTGATTCGTTGCTATCAAGCCTTGTGAAATTGGCGGAAAGCAGGCTTTCCAAAATATCAAGCGCGTGGTTTTGCAAGCGGTTTGTGAATACCACGCGGAATCGCTTAGGTGCTTTTTCGGATATTGCAATTATATAGGTTGCCAAATGCTTAGCCTTGGTTATAACCATTAACTCTGAAGTATTGGGGTTAACCTCAAGGGGCTTTGCCTCTCTTTCCTCTGCCGTAAACAATTCCTCGGGAATTTTAAATTCGCCTTCTGAAGTCTCTCTTAAAGCGGAAAGTATGCTTTTCTCGTCTGCCTCAGATTGGTGGGCAGAAAAACTTGGCAGGCTTTTGGGCAGGCGGAATCCGTGTGAATAATTCTTTTTTTCTTTAGTGTCGTTTTCCATTGATGTCCTCTTTTTGTTGTTCTGTTGTTAGAGTTGCGGAATCAGCGTTTTAGGCTGATTCCGCCCTGCTAACTATTGACCGTTTACCCACGGGGTTGCCCCCGCCTTCCGAACGGTAAGCAGTTACTATTGAAGCGCACTGCTTCCGAATGGGCTTAGGAAAGATAAGGTTCCTTTATCGTTACAAACCGCGCGTTAATTATTGGCGGTTTGCCCTTAAACACAGTGTGGCTTTGTTAAGCCACAACCCCCGGTTAGCGTTTTTAAAACGGATTTTAAAAACGCGTGAAAGCGGAATACTTTCTTCACTACATTACGATAGATCGAGAGAGAAGGCGGGGCGCAAACCAATGTGCGAGTTGTCAACCCAGTTGTCGTTCCAGTTGCCGTTGTCGTTCACGATCCACGCGTTGTCAGACGAGTTCGCAGAACGAAGCCACCAGTTGCCCGAGCGCCGTTACTATATAACCTTACCTTAATTAACGCGTTGCCGCGATGAATCCATATTTTTTAACGCAGAACGCTGAACGCTGAACGCATAATGGTGGATTTTAAATTTCATTATTGGTTAATCCGTAATCCTGAATTCTTAATTCTTAATTCTTAATTCTGAATTAATCTCAAGGGCTGCATGGCAGCCCGATTAGTGATTTCAGATATCTTAGGATAAAGCGAGAGAGAAGGCGGGGCGCAAACCAATGTGCGAGAGGTCAACCCAGTGGTCGAACCAGTTGCCGTAGTCGTCCACGACCCACGCGTAGCCAGACGAGTACGCAGAACGAAGCCACCAGTCGCCCGAGTTTGCACCGTAGAACATATATCCGTAATTTGCAATACCGAAATCAGTAATTGTTGCCACACGCTTTGCATATGTGTTAAACATATGATTTCCGCTACCGAACACATCATTATATGAGGGCAGGAAGATTTTATCCTCTGTGCCTACATCTGATAATAAAGATATGTTTATCGCATTTCTTTCTTCTTCACTGAAAGCCTCATTTAGGAATGCACCGTTTAAGAACTCTCTTGCAACGCTTGTAGCCCACACGCTACTGCTTGAATGGAACGGTATTCCGGCGGTTATGATTTCTTCCGCTACCAACTGCATATCTGTTGCCGTGCCGTTGCCGTTTGGATTAATGCTTGCGGGCAAGCTATCCCAGTTGGCTATTAACCAGCGGATAGGTTCAACCTTTAGCCAACGGATTGAACCGCTACCGCCCATTGTTTCGCCGTTCTTAAATTCATATGAAGAATCTTGGGTTAGGGTACTTACCCTTACATATTTATTGTTTTCATATATGTATTCAGGGCTTTGTTTGGGTACATATGTCCCGCTTGAGGTTGAAGAGTTGCTTGTGTATGTTTTGCCTGTGGCGGTTAATGAACCCGCATTATATAATGATTCAAGAGTTTGGTTTAGCGCATTACCCGCATAAGTTCTTGGGTATTCGCCGAGTTCCATATACGCCCTGCCAAAGCCGTCAAACTTTGTGTCGCCATGGGCGACAGGATTTTGGATATCCGATACATAGGATAAAGCGAGAGAGAAGGCGGGGCGCAAACCAATGCGCGAGTCGGCAACCCAGCGGCCGTACCAGTCGCCGTTGTCGTACACGATCCACGCGTTGTCAGACGAGTACGCAGAACGAAGCCACCAGTTGCCCGAGCCTATGCCGTACCACATATATCCGTTATTCGCTATTCCAAAATCTGTTATGCTTGCCATGCGCTTTGCATATGAATTAAACAGATTTGCATATGTTCCGCCACTAAATATATCAGCGTACGAGGGCAGGAAAACTTTATCATTTGTGCCTACATCTGATTGTTCAGATATATTGATTGCGCTTCTTTCCCCTGCACTGAAAGCCTCATTTAGGAATGCACCGTTTAAGAACTCTCTTGCAAAACTTGTTTCCCATGAGGACGAACTTGAATGGAAAGGTATTCCTGCGGTTACGATTTCATTTGCCACAAGGTTCATTTCGGTTGCCGTGCCGTTACCTTTAGGGTTTATACTTGCGGGCAAGCTATCCCAGTTGGCTATTAACCAGCGGATAGGTTCAACCTTTAGCCAACGGATTGAACCGCTACCGCCCATTGTTTCGCCGTTCTTAAATTCA
>WQYD01000080.1 GCA_009781445.1 Bacillota bacterium
GTTAAACTCATCATAAATGGTGTTTTCAATATAAACCTTAACGGGCTTTAAGCCTTTACCCACAGGTTCGCCCTCATAGCTGAACACGCGCCGTGAAAGAAGCCCGAACGGTTCGGGAACGGCGGTAACGGTTTTAATAATTTCAACTTCCTTATTATTTTCCTCAGCCAAAAGTTTTAACCTTTCAAGCGTTTCCCAAGGATAGCAATCACGCGAAGAATGAGGAAGCGCAACGCTCACGGATTTTGCGTAAAGCATAAGCCGTGCGATAATATCGGATTCCTGCTTTGAAAAATGGAAGAATCCGCCTATATAAATATGAGAATTTTTTATGTGAGGGCTTTTAACCATTAAATCTCTCAACCTTTCAAGGCGCGTGGTAGTATCGTCATAACCCAAAAGTTCCTCATTGTAAGCCTTAAGCAAAACCGCAATGTCCTTAGCTTTTGCTTTTGTGGATTTAAATAAGGAATCAAGCCTATCTTCAATATCGTTATGAGTTATCCCCGAAGTCTTAAACGAAGCCAGCGCAGGATACATTTCCTTCGCAAACGCACGCGAGTTGGCAAGCAACCTATAATGCACCAAGCTATCCTTAACCTTATCGGCGGTTTTTTTAAGAAGAAGCACTGCCCCCTCTTTGGTTAAACACCTTTTGGGCGGTAGCTTTGAAAGTTCCCTGATTGCAAGGCGCATAAAGGATTGAACCTCAATATCGGCTACACCTTGAAGTTTTAAAATTTCAAAAATTTCCTGCTCAACCGAAAGCGTGAACCTATCGGGCGCGATAAAAATATGGTTTTCGTCTGCTGTGTTTATGTTAGAATGTGCCTTTGTACGGTTTCTGCCAAGTTCTTTAATGAGTTCGGAAACAGAACCGTTTACCGTGTTGTTTAATATTATTTTCATAATACCCCCCTCAAAAATGTGGGGATAAACTTATCCGCAATTTCCTTTGCTTTCACAAAAAAGCTGATTTCTTTCGGTGTTTCCTTATAATTCTCTGTTTTCCGCACCTGTTGAAGGTAATAAGACGCACTTTTGCTTTCTATAAGCCTTGCAATCGTTTCAATATCACTAAGGGTAAAGTTTGGCAGAACTGTGGTGCGGAATTCCGCTAAAAAGCGGTTTTCTAAAAAAGCACCCTCTTTTAATAGGTTAATACTTTCGGCAACCTCAGCGAAAATATCTTCTTTAACGCAAGTTAGTGCGCAGTAATCTTTGGGGCTACATTTAATATCCATTGCCACATAATCCACAAGGGGCAACATTGCTTTTAAGCATTTGGGACGGCTTCCGTTAGTGTCAAGTTTAATTTTAAACCCTAAATCCTTAATTTCCTTTGCAAAACAGCTTAGTTCCTCTTGCTTTTGCAAGCAAGGTTCGCCACCGCTAAATGTTACCGCGTCTAAAAAAGCGCGCCTTTTATATAATTTTTCAAGGATTTCGCCCGCTTCTATTCCGCCGTCCTCAAAAGATAATAGTTCCCTGTTATGGCAATAAGCGCAATTAAAATTACAGCCGCCAAAAAATATGACGGCTGTTATGTGTTTTGGATAATCCACAAGGGAATTTGGCTCGTAACCTCTTATAATCATTTAATTGCCATTCGTTTAGCTGATTTGCTTTTTCTTGACTGCAAACTTAACGCGCTCGTTATATTCTTCTTTTTTGCCGTCATTAAAGTTGTTGACTGGTCTTAAGTATCCCGTTACACGGCTGTAAACCTCAGTTTTCGTACCGCATTTGGTGCATTCAAAATGTTCGCCTGCAATATATCCGTGATCGTTACATACGCTGAATGTGGGCGTCATGGAAATATATGGCATTTGAGAAACGGTGAAAATCTTTTTAATAAGGCGTTTGCAGGTTTCAATATCCTCAATTTTTTCGCCAAGGTAGAAGTGCTGAACCGTACCGCCTGTGTAAAGAGATTGAAGTTCGTCCTGCATTTCCACGCATTCAAAAATATCGTCTGTGTAATTTGCGGGAAGTTGGGTTGAATTTGTGTAATACGCAACTTTTGAACCCGAAGTTTTAATATCTTTGCCGAACCGTTTGCGATCAAGCATAGCAAAGCGGTAGCTTGTGCCTTCGGCAGGGGTTGCCTCAAGGTTATAGCTTATGCCGGCTTCGCCTTGGAATTCCACCATAAGTTCCCTTAAATAGCGCATAACTTTAAGTGCGAACGCTTGCCCTTCGGGGGTTTGAATGCCCTTGCCCATGAAATTGATAAGGCTTTCGTGCATTCCCACAATGCCTATTGTGTTAAAGTGGTTAGACCAGTAAGAACCTGTTCTCTTTTTAACAGACTTAAGATAGTGGGTGCTGTAAGGATAAAGCCCTTTTACGGATTGATCCTCAATAATTTTCCGTTTGATTTCAAGAGAGGTTTTTGCAATGCGTGCGGATTGCTTTAACCTTGCGTAATAATCCTCTTCGCCTGAAGCAAGATAGCCGATTCTCGGCAAGTTTATTGTTACCACACCGATACTTCCAGTCATAGGATTTGAACCGAACAAACCGCCACCGCGCTTTCTTAGTTCGGTAACATCAAGGCGCAAACGGCAACACATGGAAACAGCGTCCTCAGGGGATAAATCTGAATTTATATAGTTTGCGAAGTAAGGAATGCCGTACTTGCAGGTTATTTCCATAAATTTATTCACAACCTCGGAATCCCAATCAAAATCCTTTGTGATATTGATTGTGGGAATAGGGAATGTGAAAACTCTGCCCTTAGCGTCCCCTGCAAGCATAACTTCGCAGAACGCAAGGTTAAATATATCCATTTCCTTTTGGAAATCGCCGTAAGTTTCACTCATCATTTGTCCGCCTTTTATTACGGGCATATCTCTTAATGTAGACGGCACTTTAATATCAAATGTTAAATTTGAGAAAGGGCATTGAAAGCCCACTCTTGTGGGAACATTTATGTTAAACACAAATTCTTGAATGCACTGCTTAACTTGCTTGAACGACATATTGTCGTAACGGATAAACGGCGCGCAATAAGTATCAATGGAAGACCATGCTTGCGCACCTGCGGTTTCGCCCTGCGTTGTGAATGTGGAATTAACAATTTGCCCTAAAAACGAACGCAAATGGTTTGCGGGCTTGGATTCAACTTTGCCCTCAACCCCGCCGAAACCGTCTGCAAGAAGTTGGCGCAAATCCCAACCTGCGCAATAAGGGCCAAAGAACCCTAAATCATGCAAATGAATATCGCCCGATTCATGCGCCACGCGCACTTCTTGAGGATATATATTGTAAAGCCAATATTTTTTGGTGAAACTTTCACGGATATAGTTATTCAAACCGTTAACGCTTCTTTGCGTGTTAGCGTTTTCCTTAATGTTCCAATCCCTATCCGCAAGGTAATCGCCGAACATTTCAATTGTCGCGTCAATGAGTGCGTTATTATCACGGGTTTTCTTTCTGCTTTCCCTATATAGAATAAATGCCTTGGCAGTCTTAGCGTGATTTTCGTCTATCAGCACTTTTTCCACCATGTCTTGGATATCTTCAACCCCCGGTGCGCTATCCCTGAACTTTGCCGCAAGGCGCGCCGCAACCATATAAGAAAGCTCTTCCGCCCTTTCCTTATCGTCCCCGCCTGCCGCAATCGCCGCTTTGTAAACTGCGTTTGCTATTTTGGAAACATCAAAATATTCCGTTCTGCCATCTCTTTTTATGATTGATTTTATCATAACTTCCTCCGTGTTCTTGCGCGCCTTTGATTTTTAAGTGCCTTTGTTTTTTCGTGCCTTAATATTGTAACACACTACATATTGTGCCGTCAATACTAAAATCACACAATATGTACGATTTTTTAATATTTTTTCACAATTCCCACACACAAAAAACACCGCCACGGCAACCCAAAAACCCCCCTTAGGGCAACAAAAACACAGATAAAAAATTAGTGCAAAATAAGGGCTTCCGTAACTGCACATTTTAACGCATTTTTGCACTAATAAAAACAGACGGCAAATTTACCGTCTGTTTTTTCAGCGCACAACGCACAGCGCACAGCGCACAATGGTGGATTCTAAATATCATTATTGAGGATGCAGGTTGCAGGGTGCAGGATACA
>WQYD01000081.1 GCA_009781445.1 Bacillota bacterium
AATAAATCCGCGCCGAGGGGTGAATGTTGCCGATTTATCGGCAATAGAGGGGGCAGGCGGTGAGTAATTACAAACAATTGCCCCCTCAGCAGAGTGCAGGAAATACCAAGGGGATTTATTGCATTCTGTTATTTTATGAAAATTGTTCCGCACACGCAAGATATGCTTTCACAGGATCTGGCGAAGCGGTTATCGGGCGTCCAACCACGATATATGTGCTTCCCTGTTCTTTTGCGTAAGCTGGGGTTGCCACGCGCTTCTGATCGTTAACGGCATCGCCGTCCATTCTTATTCCGGGGGTGAGTGCGATTAGCCCAAGTTCCACCGCAAGGCTTGCTTCGTGGGCAGAACACACAATGCCGTCAAGCCCTGCCGTTTTTGCGTTCATGGCATAATGCTTCACGGTTTTGGTTAAGGATTCGCCCACAAGAAGTTCATTTTTAAGCACAACTTCGTCTATTGAAGTAAGCAAAGTAACCGCAAGCAGTATCGGGGGTTTTGCGCCCACAGACAATGCGCCCTCGTCAAGCCCCTTTCTCGCCGAAGCCATCATTTTAACACCGCCCGAAGCGTGCAAGTTTGTGATTTGCACACCAAGCCTTCCTATATTTTTCATTGCGTTTTCCACCGTGTTAGGGATATCGTAAAGTTTTAAATCAAGGAAGATTTTAGCACCCTTCTTTTGCAATTCACGAATAAGTTCAGGGCCTTCTCTATAAAAAAGTTCCATTCCTATCTTTAAAAACGGTTCAATTTTTGCATTTTCAAAAGGCTTTAAGAATGCGTAAAGTTCTTGCTTGCTTGGGAAATCACACGCGATAATTACTTCTCTTTTATTCATTTTTTTGTTTCCTTATTAGTTGTGGGATTTTGTTCTTACTTTTTAAGTGGTTTTCTATTTTATAATTAAATCTTTAAGTTCGCCGTCTTTGCCGTATTTTTTAATAAAATCCACAAACGGCGCAAAACCTTTCACGGTATCCGTAACGGTTTTGTCTATTGATTTGAAAATTTCTGCCATGCTTTGGTGCGCAATTTTATTTATATCGTAAAGGATTGCACGGCTTTGCTTTTGGCTTTCACGCCTGTGAACAGGAAAGCCTTGCGCTGGGGGATCTAAAAACAGCTTATCAAAAATGTACTTAAGATTGATATCCCCTGCCCAACCAAAACCCTTGTTAAGCGCAAGTGCTATGCAGTTTCCGCCGTTGATTTGTGAAAATAACCAAGCGTCAAGCGGTTCGGAAATCAATCCGCAGTACACATTGGGATACTGCATTGCAGAAATCAAAAACCCCTGCCCTGTGCCACAACCGCCCACCACAAAATCCGCCGAACCTGTGTTCAAAGCAAGCGAAGCCATAAGCCCCGTGTGGATATAGGTTAATTCAGCACTCTCGCTTTCGCCCATTCCAAGCGAAAACACTTCCGCGCCCTTAACACCGCTCAAAGCCTCGCAGATAAATTTATTTTTGTCTCTCGCCGATACTTCGTTTATTACTGCTATTCTCATTTTTGCCTCTCTTTTGGGTGAATGGTGATTTTCTAATTCAGAATTAGTTTTATTTCTTCCTGCTTATTGCTTTCTTAGCTTTAAGCACAATTTCTTCTGCCGTTAGCTTAAATTTATTTTGCAAGAAATCTTGCGTGCCTACTTCGCCGAAGCTCTCAAAAACCGCTACGCGTTCCATAGGTATAGGATTGTTCTCAATAAGAACCTCTGCGACTGCACTGCCAAGCCCCGAGGTTGCATTGTGGTTTTCTGCCACAACCATTGCACTGCACTCTTTGGCAAATTTTAAGATTGTTTTTTCGTCTAAAGGTTTAATGGTGTGCATATCTATAACGGACGCGGAAATGCCCTCGGCTTCAAGAATTTCACGCGCTTTTAAAGCTTCGTAAACCATGATACCGCAAGCTATGATTGCCACATCTTTTCCTTTGAATAAAACATTTGCTTTGCCGATTTCAAACTTAGCATTTTCGTCATAAATTTGCCAAACTTTGCGCCTGCAAGAACGCACATAACAAACGCCGTGAGTATCCGCCATGTACTGAACTGCGGTTTTATAAATAGCAGGATCGGCAGGTTCAATTATCGTGATATTGGGGATTGTGCGCATTATGCCCACATCTTCAAAAGGCATATGAGTACCGCCGTTTGCCGTGGCGGTAACGCCTGCATCACCGCCGATAATTTTCACATTTAGCTTTTGGTAAGCGCAGGATAAAAACACCTGATCAAACACTCTGCGCGTGGCAAATGTGCCGAACGCATGGAAGAAAGGTATCATGCCCGTTTCACTCATTCCTGCACTAAAGCCCACCGCATGGGCTTCCATAATGCCACAATTGATACCCCTGCTTGGGAACTTTTTGTAAAACGGTATCGTACCCATAGAGAACTGAACATCGGCATCTATGGCGCAAATTTTATCATTTTTCTCTGCTACCGCAATAAGCGCATCGCAGTACGCACCGCGCATTTCTAATTCACTTAACTTAATATCTTTTACCTTAATCATAAACTCTCCCTGAGGAAACACTTAGTAAATACCATATCAGATAGCCGTTAGATTTTTGAGATAAAATGTTCGTAGTTTTTGAAGTTCGTACTGGGGTACGGACAAGAAGAATACGGATATTTTAGCCAAAAAGATAATGGATAAATGATGTGAGTGCTTTCTCTATGCGTCCTCTCTCCTTTTTTGTTTTATTTTTTTATTGTATATGGTGTTTCGACTAAATGCGGTATCTTTTCAGCATCTTTTTGCCTCCGTGCGCTCAGCTGTACCCCAAGTACAGCCTTCGCTACCTCTATCAAAAATCTGCGCGAAAATCTATCCTCATTTAGCACGAGTATTTTCTAAGTGGTTCCTCAACCTCCTATCTATTTCTGCCCTTGCTGAATCTGCCTGTTCGCTATTAAAAACCATATAATGGTTAAACCCATTGATTTCGGCAAAGTTGCAACCGAAGCCCTTTTCAGTTTGCATTATAATTGCCACAGGTTTTTGGGAATTTCTTGCTTTAATAAGGGTTTCGTAAATGCTTTTAACATTGTGTCCGTCTGCCTCGTAAGCCTCAAGCCCGAATGAATTAAATTTATCTTTAAGTGAAAATTGTTTGCAGATATCGTCTACATATCCGTCAAGCTGACGCTTGTTATTATCCACAATAAGCACCACATTCGTAAGGCAATTATGCGCTATATGCTGAATAGCTTCCCAATTTTGCCCCTCTTGCAGTTCGCCGTCACCCACTATGCAGTACACCGTGCCTTTGAACCCTTGAAGCCTTTTACCCATGGCAACGCCCGAAGCCATTGAAAGCCCCTGCCCCAATGAACCTGTGCTGATATCTATGCCGTTTGTTTTAACCCTGTCGCAATGGCTGGGAAGTTTCGTGCCACCCTTGTTTAAGGTTTTTAAATCCTCTTTGGTGATAAACCCTTTGTACGCAAGCGTTGCGTAAAGCGCAGGCCCGCAATGCCCTTTTGAAAGCACAAGGTAATCTCTATCCTTATCCTTAGGGTTCTTGGGATCAACAACCATGATATCGTTATACAGCACAGCAAGCATATCGCAAAGCGACATACTGCCACCGATATGCCCGTATCCTGCCGATTCCATGCAAGTTATGGTAAGCTTTCTGATTTCCGCCGACACTGTTTTTGTCGCCTTTTCGCAAAATTTCATTTTTCCTCCTAAATCGTTGTAGCTTTAAGGAAACAATGAATAAATAGCACGAACGATTATGAGTAGATTTTGGATATACAAATTTGGCAATTTTTAACCCAAGGGCGTAGCTGGGCTACGCTTAAGGGGCAGAAATTGACGGATTTGTTCCAAAAGATACCATAAGTGTCGGGCAGTCGCAAAGCGATGGTATTTGTTCAGTGATTCCTCAACTGTTTTGCTAAGAACAGTATATCAAATTGGCAAAGAGTAAGCAAGTATAAGATATAGTTATGGATAACCTTGCTTCAGCGCAATTTAACTATCGTAGCGAATTTCACTAACCGCACAAACTTTATCAAGAAAAAAATATTTAGAAATTATCAATATTTACTTGACGGGGGGGGGGGGGGGG
>WQYD01000082.1 GCA_009781445.1 Bacillota bacterium
ACAGAGCCGTATCCGGGGTTTCCCACGGATATGCAGGCGCAAATTTCCGCGCTTGCCACGATTGCAAAGGGCAAAACGGTTATCAATGAAAATATTTTTGAAACCCGCTTTAAATATGTTCCCGAACTTATAAAAATGGGTGCAAAAATAGAAATTGAAAACGGGCGCACAGCCGTAATATCGGGCGTGGATTCTTTGTGCGGTGCAAGTGTGAACGCAATGGATTTGCGCGGTGGCGCAAGCCTTGTTGTGGCAGGGCTTTCGGCAAACGGCATAACCGAAATCAATGCGGTAGAACACATAAAAAGAGGTTACGAAAACCTTCTTTGCACTCTAAAAAGTATCGGCGCAAGCATTACCGAATTGTCTTAAAAAGCCATAGCAAAATCTAATTAAAAAACTTCAAATATTCTTAGTAAAAAACTCATTTTCCTCTTGACAACTATAAATATATATTTTATAATATATATAAATATATTAGGGGCGTACATAAGGTAAAATGATAGGGGATCAAGTTGCTGTTTTAGAAATCGGTTCAAGGGCTGTTACTTTGGTTTTCAAAGGGCATAAGGATAAATCCGTAATCAGCAAATCTGAAGTTTACGGCGGTTTTTATGACGGCGATTTTATTGATAACAGCCTTCCTTCCGCCATTGAATCCGTATTTGAAAATCTTAGAGAATCGCTAAAAACGCGTGATATTCTTGTGGGCGTTCCCGAAGAATTCACCGCAGTTGCGCTTAAGCGCGTAAATGTAAATTTCAAAGAAGCCAAGCCAATAACTGAAAAAGATCTTGATTCTCTTGCCGAAAAAGGCGCGTCCTCTTACGGCGGAAGAGAAGATTATGAAATAATAAGTGCGTCCGATATCAGCTATATTGCAGACGGTGTTAAGTACACAAAAGCACCCCTTGGCATAAAAGCCAAAAGCCTTATTGCGGATATTTCATATGTTTTCATTGAAAAACAACTCACAGAGATTCTATCAGCCGTAGCCGAAAGGTTAAAGGTTTCTTTCGTTTACACTTCGGGCATTTTGGCACTTGCCACATTTGTTGTTCCCGAAGAATTGAGAGACGGAGGCGGTGTTTTCTTATTTGACACAGGCTTTACTTCTTCCTCAGTCGCCCTTGTTCGGGGGGACGGAATCGTTTATCAAAAAAGTTTTCTTTTCGGTAGCATGAGTATCGCCGAAGATCTTGTGGTTTGCATGGAACACCTTGGCTACTCTATGCCGGACGAAGACGCAATGGATTTGCTTCCCAAAATCAATTTAAATTGGCAACCGCGTGAGGACGAAGCTTATCCCGCCACGCGTTCAAAGGGCGCAAAGCCCACGCTTTACCCCGCCTGCGAAATCAATGAAATTGCGCGTGCAAGGGTGGAAGTAATTGCCGAAACCGCCAAAACCGCAATAGATACCTGCCCCCACGGTTCGGGCGTCTCTGCTGAAATTTTACTAACTGGCATGGGGCTTGGCAAAATGCAGGGCGCAAAAGAAATTATTCAAGAAATCACAGGCAAAAAAACCACAGTGCTTAAGGCAGACGGAGTCCTTCAATTTTCCGACCCCGCCAAAGCCACAATCGCCGCACTCATTCTTATGCAACAAAAGCGCGTAAGCAAAGTCGGTTTTATCAAAAAACTAATTAACAAACTATTCAAATAATTACCTAACCACCAAAATCACACGAAACATTAAAGGAAGAATTATGCCAAACGGAATCGCAAAAATTGTAGTAATAGGTGTTGGCGGAGGAGGCGGAAACGCCGTAAACCGCATGATACTCTCTAATGTTAGAGTGGCGACTTTTATTGCCGCTAACACGGATATGACCGCGCTTAACATGAGTAAAGCCGAAGTCAAAATCCAGCTTGGAGTTGAGCTAACAAGAGGGCTTGGCGCAGGTTCTGACCCTGAAAAGGGCAGAAAAGCCGCCGAAGAAAGCAGAGACGAAATCAAGAAATATATTGAGGACGCGGATTTATTATTTATAACCGCAGGCATGGGCGGTGGCACAGGCACGGGCGCAGCACCCGTAGTTGCCGAAATCGCAAAAAGCCTTGGCATTTTAACCATTGCCGTTGTCACCAAGCCTTTTGAACGCTTTGAATTCGGGCCCCGCATGGAAAACGCGCTTAACGGTATAGAAAAATTAAAGCAACATGTGGATACCCTTATCGTTGTTCCTAACGAAAGGCTTTCGCGCTTTGTTCCCAAGGATTTACCGATTACAAAGGCTTTCCAAATTGTAGACGATGTTCTGCGTCAAGCAATCCAAGGCGTGGCAGAAATCATTTCCACACCCTCACTTTTAAACCTTGACTTCGCCGATATTGAAACAATTATGCGCGATAAAGGCACGGCGCATATCGGAATAGGGCGCGGAAAGGGTGAAAACCGTACGCTGGACGCAGTCCGCCAAGCAGTTCAAAGCCCCCTTCTTGAAACCAATATTTCAGGCGCAACCGCTATAATCATTTATCTTTCGGGCGGTGAATCCCTTGCGCTTCACGAAGTGGAAGAAGCAGTAGGGCTTGTCAGAGATGTCGTAGACGCCAAATGCCATGTTATTTTCGGCACAGGTATAGACGAAGAACTTGTAAACGAAGTTCAAGTAATCATTATCGCCACAGGGTTTGACGGAAGGGATAGTAAAAAAGTAACAATCAACCGCCAAGGGCAAGCGTTCCAAGATAAATCAAAGCATGACGAACATATCAGAAAAGTGCTTGGCTACGAACAGCCCCAACCCACCCCCCAACCAAGGCAAGCAGAAGAGCAAGCCGAACCCCCCAAGCAGGACGAAATTTCAAAAACAAGAATGGACACACCAGTGCAAAAAGGCGGACTGCCACCGTTTTTAATGCGTCTTAAGAGAAAGTAACAAAAAAGACCGCCGAAAGGTGGTTTTTTTATTTAGCGCACAGTATTGAATTATTTTAATTCAGAATTCAGAATTCAGAATTATGGATTTATTTATAATGAGATTTAGATTCCACCCCTGCATCCTGCAACCTGCACCCTCAATAATGAGATTTAGAATCCGCAATTTGTATTTTATATTTCATATTTTATATTTTTCACAAGCGTTTGCTTTCGCCCATTTTCGCTTTTCCACAACATAACAACTCATTTTATTTGCCTCAACGCATATTAAAATAATTATGTGTTAACTGTTCAGTACATTTTTTTAAATAATCTTGCATTGAATTACGCAACCGCGTATGCCACTTGCCTTGCTTTAAAAGAAAACGCACCAGTTTGGCGGTTACTGCTTGCAGGTGCGATAGGGGCGGTATTTTCGGTTTTTTATCCCATAATTGAGGGCGCGCCGTTTGTTAATTTTTCGGTTAGGATAATTTTATCCATAGTAATGGTAACTCTTTTAAAAAAGAAATATCAAAGCGGAAAAAGTTTTCTCACCGCGCTTGGAATCTTTTACATTGTTTCGTTCAGCTTCGCAGGGGCAACGGGGCTTTTATCACAGTGGTTAAATATTCAAAGCGCGCTAATGCCGTTTGCAGTAATAGTAGGGGTAACGATTTGTTTATATGTTTTCAGCTTCATAATTCCGCGCCTCTATAAAAACAAAGAAGTTAAATGCTATGAATACCGCGTAGAGATTTTGCTTGAATGCGGCAGCACCAAAAATTTAGTAGGGTATTACGACAGCGGAAACAAACTTTATAATGACGGTGATTTCCCCGTGGTAGTAATCGGCAAGCACTTAAAAGAGAGCATGAATCTTGAACCCAAAGGTGAAATTATCACTCGCACAATATCGGGCATAAAGCCCTTAGAACTTGTAAATCTAAACTTCAAAATCCACTACGAAAACGGCACCCAAAAGCACTTCAACACCCAAGCCGTGGTATCCGACACCCTCACCGAAAATAGGGGGTATGATATGATATTGCATAGGGATATGGCGAGCGCATAACGCGGAACGCGTTATGCACAATTAAGAATTAAGAATTAAGAATTCAGAATTG
>WQYD01000083.1 GCA_009781445.1 Bacillota bacterium
GAATTCTGAATTAAATAATATCCAACCCTGCATCCTGCAACCTGCAACCTGCACCCTCAAATACATATGTTTTTCCAAAAAATTAAAGACTTTTTAAAGAAAATTTATAACGCCTTTATGGGCGTTGAACGCGAAGAGATTGATTATATCTCAAGGCTTCCTAACCCCCTTGAAGCGGAAGAAGAAGCGAGAATGATAGCCCTTAACGAATCGGGCGATCAATCCGCGCGCAACAAACTTATTGAGCATAATTTGAGGCTTGTGGTGTACATTGCTAAGAGGTTTGATAACACAGGAATTGAGATAGACGAACTTGTTTCGGTTGGCACTTTGGGGCTTATAAAAGCGGTAAAATCTTACAATTCCGAAAAGAAAATTAAACTTGCCACCTATGCCAGCCGTTGCATTGAAAATGAAATTTTAATGTATTTAAGGAAAATGGTAAGAACGCGTTCGGAAGTAAGTTTGGACGAACCTCTTAATGTGGATTATGACGGCAATAAACTTGTGCTAAGCGATATTCTTGGCACAGACGGCGAACAAGTTTATAAGGAATTTGAGGCAAAAACCGAAAAGGGCATTTTAAGAAATCTCTTCAACGACCTTGAAAAGCGCGACCAAGCCATAATCTGTATGCGCTACGGTTTATACGGCGTTCAAGAAAAAACCCAAAAAGAAATCGCAGACATGATGAACATATCTCAATCCTACATCTCACGACTTGAAAAAAAGATTATTGAAAGGCTTAAGTGTGAGTTTGATAAAAAACTTTCTTGAAAGGGCATAGGGCATAGGTTATAGGGCATAGGGAAGGATTCCAAATCTCATTATTGAAAAGTACGAAGTATGAATTGTGGAATTATCCATAATTTTAGCCAAGCCACAAAGTGGCGCACGCCAAGGTTCTGCCAAAGGCAGGTTCTTATATTTTATATTTTTCCTTAATTCTGAATTCTGAATTCTTAATTCTGAATTAAACCTTGGGTTCGTACTTCGTACCTAAAAATTCCCCTTGCATATTCCGCACGCGTAGTATATAATATAGTCATAGTATGAGAGTACGCGCATTTTCGGTTGCAATTTTTGTTTTTTTTATGCTGTTTGCTACCGTTTTTGCATTCAGTTTTAGCGTTAATTCACCGTTTTCTATCAGTTCAGACGCAAAAGTTTTCGCGTCAGACGAGCCAAATAATGACGATTTTGTTATAGATAGCGGTGAAAGAGGCTTTCCGATAGCGGGGTTCATTATCTATTCACAGGGTTCAAATTCAAGCACGGCAACTTACAACGCAAGTTCGGGTTTAACTTATTATGTTCAAAATTTAACCTTCACCGATAGTTCCCTTCCTATTGAAACAAGGTGGTTTCAATGGTACTTTAAGCCGTCTGCCGAGGGCGAGTATCAGGCAATAAAAGGCGCGGGCGGTGTCTTTACCGCGGTGTCACAAACGGATTATCTAATCCGCAATGTATCTGATTCGGGTTGGTATCGTTGTGTCGTGCGTGTCCGTTTAATCACAGGGCAAGAGGGCTGGTGGGACTATGAACGCATAGCCACAATAAACCCCCTGCAAATCAACGCCGAATGGACGGCAGTTTCAGATAAACTTGAATTTAACGGCGAACTTCAAGCCCCCGAACCTCACCGCGTTTTTGATAGGAATGCAAATTATAATGTTCCTTTCACCGTGCGCGAAAGCAGTAAGGCAATAAATGTAAATCCCCTTACCGCGCGTTACACAGCGGTAGTTGAAAGCAATGATTCTAATTACGCAATCATTTCGCACACCTTTCAGTACGATATTACCCCCAAGCCAGTAACAGTTATTTGGGATAAAACCGAATTCGTGTATGACGGCACACCCCACCACCCCACGGCGACTGCCAAGGATATTTTCGGCAACGATTTACCCTTAACCTATGTTGATTATGAGGTTTCGGGGCAACATATTAACGCGCGCCCCGATCCGTATTTCATAATAGTCGCCTGCCACGATTCCAATTATAATATCGGCGTAGTTGCCTCAATCGGTAACAGAAACGGTGCGTATTTCACCATTATTCCTTTCGTTATAGATTACGAATGGATTATCGTTTCCGAGTGCGAAATTGGCTGTGATTCATATGCAAACACTCATGTTTCCGCCTGTAGAAAAGGCACAGGATTTATAGACGAGGACGGCAACGCAAATATCCACTTCAACGGCAAAAAGCAGTGGCCTTCCGCCGTCCCCGCATTCTCAAAAATCCCCCCCGCGTATCATGCTTTGCTTGAAGGAATCACATTTGAAATCAGAATAAACCAAGAACCCACTTATGCCTTAAATGTGGGTGATTATGTGGTTAATATAGACGGCACTTCAAATATAGATGCCCAGCTAAGAAACAACTTTGCGCTTTCCGCCTCAGTGGGTGATTTTAAAATTATCCCGAGGGACACAGAGGTTTTTTGGAAAAGATTCGTAAGCGATTCCGCGTTCATAACCCTTGAAATTGATAGCGAGGGCAAGGCAATTTGGCCAGAGGACAGGCGTCCAGTTTACAGCGGTGGCGAGCAAAGAATATTCGCATATTTTATAGATATTAACGGTTCAGTCCGTTCCATGCAAACCACCATAGGAATCACCAACGCAAGGCAACTTCCATATGAAATTTCCGCAAATCTCTTGCCTGAGGATTCAAATTATTCCGTTTCAGGCGCGGAATTCCGCACGGTTTTTATTGTCATGGAACGCGCCACCCCCACCGTTTCCGTGGATAGTTCCGCACTTGTCCACACTTACCGTGGCGAGCCTTACTATCTGCCCGCAGTCATATCCCAATCGGGTGCAGTTTCGCTTTTTGTAAACGGTGTGGCGCGCCAAATGAGCTATGCTTTTAATTCCCCCGGAACTTATCTTATCCGCATAGAAACCGCCTTAACCGATAACTATAATCAAGCCTTTTGGCCAAGCGCGCAGAACCCAACGCAAACAAGAACACTCACCCTTTACGGCACTCATTTTGAATCTCACGAGAACGAAATTACCCTTGAATACTATCCAGGGGCAGACGCAAGCCTAAAGCCCGAAATCAAAGATATTAAGGAAGAGGGGCTTTCAGGATACACTATTCCTCTGTCAAAAACTATCCTTGCCGTATATGAAATTGTGCTTACAGACGGGTATTCCGAGCATCGTTTAACTGGCGAAGCCAATGTTAAAATCAAGGTTGAAAGCCGTTACCTAAGCAGAAACACCCTGCGCATAATCACCCTTAAGGACGGCGCGCATATAGAGCAAATTATCACCGTGGATAAGGACGGCTTTGCCGAGTTCACCCTTTACGAAAGCGGTGCTTACGCAATCGTAGCCGTAAACGGTGGCTTCGTAAGCGCATGGTGGTTCGTGGCGGTAGGCGCGCTTGTTCTTATCGTAATAGCCGTAATAATCGGCTGGCGCAGAAGCACGAGGTATTATAAGAGGCTGTACTAAACAGTAGGTACGAAGTACGAAGTACAAAGTACGAATTGAGGTTTAATTCAGAATTAAGAATTCAGAATGCAGAATTGCGGACTAATAAATAATGATATTTAGAATCCAACCCTGCATCCTGCATCCTGCAACCTGCACCCTCAATAATGAGATTTAGAATCCAAC
>WQYD01000084.1 GCA_009781445.1 Bacillota bacterium
CCACTGCTTAGCGTTTTACGAATCTCAAGTAATTCTTGGTAAATTAGATTAAGAATCTGTTCCACTGTCCTTTTCCTGCTGTTCTTTGTAAATTTGATAAACCTTTTTACGGCTTATGTAAGTATATCTAACGGCGTTTTCATACACGGTGTAAATATTTTCCGTGGCATTTATCGGAAGCCCTGTTTTGCGCAAATATGCCATGTACTCTTCATGAAATGCCACAAAGGCATCTTCGTCTATATTTTCTTCGGATTTTATGCCACGGAAAATTCCGTAACCTTGGATTGAGTGGCAACCGCGCAAAGCGAAATACAGGGTTTTAAATTGATCATAAAGCATCGGATTGTTATTTTCGTCATTATTCTTTGTGGCGTATTTAAAAACTTCGTAATAATCGCCGTCCTCAATTCCGCGCGCCCAACAGTCATAACCCTGCTTAAGGGAATTGATTGCGCTTAAGGTTACCTTTTGCCCATGCAAAAGCAAGTACCATACTTTTTGCAGTAAAATTTCAAAATCACTAAACAGGGTTGTGAGAATGCGCTTGCCGTTTTCGTCTTTTTGGTAAGAGTAATCATTTATGTTTACTTTATTCTGCAAAATGTCGTAACCCTTTTTGAAAGCAAAAATGCAATGAAAGTGCGGGTGATACTCTTTTGACGCCCCGCGGGACTTATCAAAAGTAACCTCAAGGGAACGAATGCAACCCGCGTAACCGTATTGCAACAAGTCAAACCCTTTAATTTTGGCAGAGGGGTTGCCCTTTCCGTCAAGTTTGAAGTATCTAACGAGGACAGGGAAATGCTTGCACATTGTTTTAATTGTGTCCTTAAGGTGAGGCGAACTGCAATTCGGCAAGGTGAACACAGCGTGATATAGATTGTGGTGTTCTGCCATTTTTTCTATCTCAGGGGTGTAACGCCCCAAGCGCGAGGCTTGAACCAATTTTTTGCAGACTTCGCAATACTTGTAATCATGGCAAAGGTTGATTCGTAATATATCCTTGGTTTTGGCAACTTGGTAAATGTCAGCATTCCAGTAGCGCGAACAGTTGGAAAGGTTATCGCGCTTGTTATACAGGGTTTGGCTACCGTCCTCATGTGCAAGAATGCTGTAAAATTCAACAAATATTGAACCTCGTTCAATTTTTTTAATAATATCCCCAACAATATTTTGAGTTATAGAAATCGGTCGTAAGTCCATAAAGCGTTCCTTTTTGTTGTAGTGTGTGGCGATTTTTTTCTTATGTATCAAGGGGCGCACCCTGCGGGGCGCGCCCACGGCTATGGTTTTTGGGATTTTAGCAACCGCCAAGGCACACGGCGCGCAGGCTTTCGCCGTCTGCCTTGCATGCTTTTGGTTGCACTGCTTACGCTTTTGGAACGCGTACAGCAGAGATTTCTTTTGGCGGTGCTTTTTACATTAGTCAAGGGGACAGTATTTTTTTGCTTAAATCCTTGGCGCAAAATAATCTGCGTCCTTATCCTTGACTAACATAAAATTCGGGTGGATTCTTCCTTCGCCGAAGCGAACGAAAAACGATGTTTTATCTTTCGCTTCAGCCAAGAAAGTATGCACCCGAAACGCAAGATAGAGTTCTTTTTGCCTCGCAAACAAAAAACGATGCTTTTTGCTTGAGAGGGTACACATAGCGTTAGGGGCGCACAGAGGCTTTAGGCGGGGTGAGTGTCAAAGATTGAGGTTTGCTTTGGGGGCGGTGGTTTAGGGGCGAAGAGCGCGCTTATATCGCTTGGGCAAGGTATCTGCTTGCCTATGTACAGCAATCCGCGGGGCAAGCAGGGCTTACCGTCTATCATAGGGGCGCGGATAAGCTGTTCATTGCCACTCAGGAAGCGACACACAAGCCCGCCACGGCGGGGGCAGAAATATACGAAACCGCTTAAGGTTACGCCTTGCGAGGGGTTAATGTGGAATGAGTTCATAAGCTGTTATCTGTAGGGGCGAGGGAAGAGGCTTCAGGGGCAGGGGCTTCGGGCAGGACGGTTATGTCTGAGGGGTTTATAGCAACCGAAGTAACCGCGGGGCTTTCATTAGGGGCAGGAACGGATGCGGACGGCGGGGCAGGTGCGGGGGATTCCTTGGCGACAGGCTTGCAAGCCTCACACTTGCACCGCTTAAGCAACCGCTTGTAAGTTTTATAAATCGTTTTGGATAGTTTTTGGTGGTACTTCTCAGGGAAGTAATGCGCTGTGTCAAGGAAAACCTCATAGGAACGCAAAGCGCGAACCATTACTTCGTCACGCAAGTCGCATAGTTTTAAGTCGTCTTTGAACATTTTTACCTCTCTTTAAGTTTTATTTATTTTATCGCTTTTGTAAAAACCGCGTGGCAGTTCGTCATCAAGTTCGCTGAGATAATCGGCGAAGCCACCGCGCGTTTCCATTAACGGTTCATGTTCACAAGTGTCGTAATCTTCATTTAGATGCCCTTGGTAGAACTTAGGGCGACACATTTGGTGGTTATAGCAGTTATGCACATTGTAATCAATACTTATGGTTTCTTCCTCATAGCAACTCTTATCGCGCTTGCCACTGCTAAGATAGCGTGCAAGTTCACTGTTGCCGTCTATACGGCGGACAAGCCATTTAATGCCAACCGTGCGCCCCTCTTCGGTTATGTTTTTCTTTTCCACTATCTCAATAAATTGCGATAGTTCACGGATATTTAAATCTATCAAATCGGGGCGTTGCGCATCTATGAAGATATTGTAATCGTTATGTCCGTGCTGTTCGTACCAACGCGATTGCCAATCAGGAAAGTTCCTTGATTCCCGTGAGTTAAAATACTTTTGCCCCTCAGTAATCCCGATAACGCTGTAAGGTTCTAAAAAGTGCGTACCGCCGATCAGCTTGCAGGTGCTATCTTGGTAGCCAAGGCGGAAAGGATTTATGCGCCTGCTTAAGCGCGGACGGCAACGGAACTTAAAGGCGGTAACATCATAATTAGAGGCAACCACAGGAACACTTGGCACGGTAAGGCAAAAACCGCCTGCATTAAGCTTCTCAATTGCGGATTTAGTTTTAAGCCACCTTTCGCGATCAAACATAGCTTCGCACAGAAAATGCGTCATTAAAGCTGTTTTGCCAGCACGAGGCTTGCCGAAAATTATGGTAATCATAGTTAATTAGTGAAAAAGTGTTGACAGGGGTGTACCGTGTGGGATACAATGGAAACATAATCAAGTATGGGTATAGCCCATGCACCGCCCAATGTCACGCGCTTGGGCATTTTTTATTTCTTGCGACTAAACCAGCTTTTAAGGATTTCTAACTTGCTTCTGTTTCTTGACGCTTGTTTTGATTTAGTAAAAACCTTATCCCGCACTTGACGCAAGTTTTGTTCACTCAAATCATATTCTGGATTGTTTTCTTTAAACTTATCGCCGTCAACCGTTATCGGGCTTCCTTGGCTGTCTTCAATCTCAACAAAGTGCCTAAAGTATGTATTCTTATTGTTGCCCGTTTTGTAGCCGTACAAGGGTGTTGTGTTGGAATGATTTTGTGTAGTTAGGGGAACAACCGCAAGCTGATCGTCTGCATTGCTGTCTACTACCGCAACCCAACGCTTATC
>WQYD01000085.1 GCA_009781445.1 Bacillota bacterium
TATTTGCCTCAGCAATTAGAGGCGAAGCACCCGTAACCGCATAAGCCCCCCCACTGCTTACCTCAGTAAACTCTAAACTAAGAGAGTCGTCCCCCGCACAAGCAAAAAGCATTACCGCAAGCAACGCGATTGCCACAGTTAACACAATAAATAAACCAAATTTCTTTTTCATTTTATTCTTCCTTTTATGTTTTTTGTATCAAAAAGCCCACAGCAAAAGCCGTGGGCTGATTTTTTTAATATTTAACCTATTTCCCCCGCCGTTAGAGAGAGAGAGAGAGAGAGAGAGAGAGAGAGGAACGCACAAAAACTACGCTTTCCGCTAAACCTCTTTTCTTTTGTAAATTAGCTTCGCTTGCCCTCATGAGTTAATTATATACTTAACGGCTTGATTGTGTCAAGTATAATTAAGAATTCAGAATTAAGAATTAAGAATTGTGGATTAATTAACTAATAATGATATTTAGAATCCAACCCTGCAACCTGCACCCTCAATAATAAGATTTAGAATCCTTAATCCGCGCCTTGCATCTCGCACCCTAATTATTCCGCGATAGTTACTTCGGCTTGATTGCCTTTTTGCTCAAATAGCCACGCTAAAGCCTGCTCGGCTTCTTTCCTGCGTTCCTCTTTTGTCATTTTCAAATGTCGTGCGGAATTGCTATCTCTTATTTCCCTAATTTCTGTCATAGCTTTGCTTTCCATAGTTATTCTCCCTCTACCAACATTGTTGGCGAAATAATACTTATTTCCTTGTAGCGATTAATTGCATTCACTATTTTTACTTTGTTAATCGTTCTGTAATTCACGAGGTGCTTGAAGTTCCAAGAGACAATTATGTCGCAGTTTGACACAACGGCAAATGCGATGTGCATACAGTCGTCAAGGCTCTTTTTTGTTAGGACTTGATTTTTAATGTACTCTTCTGCTAAGTTAATAATTTCATCAGTTTCTTGCAAGGCATGATAATCAATCTCTTTCAGCTTTTCAACCATTGCTCTGCGCTTAGGTTCTGCACAGCTTTGAATCTCTATTGCTGTTGTTCCCGATATATATACATCGTATGCACCAAGCTTTATGCTATCCCACAATTTTTGCGTGTCTGCCATTTTGCTCGGAACATCTTCTGCAAAAAGGTGGCTGACTACAGATGTATCTAAATAGATTTTCAATTTTTTCATAATGAATTCGCCTCTATCAATATTATAAACTATTATGAAGCTAATTTCAAAACACATTTTTAAATTTTAGAAAACAAGCCTTAGCTTGTTTTCTGTGGCAATGCTTGCCTACTTCCTATTTAAAAACTGCGCTTTGGCGCAATTTCACTTTTTTCAAAGGAAAAAATTTCACTGACGCGTAGCGTCAATGCACCGCCCCGTTTATCGCCCTGCCTATTACCCTTGCGTAACCTTCCACTGCAATGTCTATTTCTTTCACGGTTACCACAAGAGAACTTAATTCTTTTTCAATGCGTTTTAGGTTTTCGCCCTTGGGGGCATTTTCGCCACCTAAGTATTCTGATATGATATTCTTCGCATAAATCACAAGCGGAACGCCCACAGCAAGCACAGGAACGCCCAAATTTTCCTTATTAAGCGCGGTTTTTGCATTATTCACGCCCGAACCGGGGGTGATTCCTGCACCGCTGATTTGAATCACGCGTTGCAAGCGAGAAACGGATTTGCTTGCAAGCGTATCCACGGCAATCACGAGGCTTGGCTTAACCCTATCAATAACGCCCTTTACCACATCGTATGATTTAATTCCTGTAACGCCCTGCACATTGCCCGCAATGCAACCAAGCCTGCCTTTACCCTGGGAATTCACACCGTCATTATAAAAATGTTCGGTGATTTCAAGGTTTTTTAGGCTTCTTGCGCCGAGTGCATCTGCCGTCATGCCCTCATTTCCCACGCCCACCACCAAAATCAAATCTTCCTTTTTGCAAGCGTTTTGTTTTAAAAATTCCTTAAAAATCTTTATTAAAGCACCGATTGTTTCATTTTCTAAATCTTCATCGTAAAAAAGTGGCTTAGGAAGTTCTAACGAGGTAAGTTTGCCGTTTTCGGTTACCGCCTCATGAATTTTGAGGCTTCCTGCCCTGCTTGTTTTGATTGCGTGCTTTCCGCCTTGCAAAAATGCACTGCTTTCTATATAAATATTTGCGAATTCTCTGCCCATAGCTGTATTTTTCCCTTTATTTGTTAAATATATCTAAAACATTTGCTAAAATTGGTTTAATGGTTTAGAATTATGGTTGCAATTAAAATCAAGGAGAACAATAATGGCCGAAAAAGAAAAAGCCGTTTACAAAAACAAAAAAGGCGAGGTTCTTAAAAGAACGGATTCCGCACAAAAAAAAGCGCAGATTTCAGCTGAAAAGAACGCACGCAATAACAGCAAAAAAAGCCGTGTAAAGAACGCAATAAAGAAATATGAAACCGCAATAGCAGAGAAAAATGTTGCCTTGGCAACCGAATTGCTACCTATTACGATTTCAATTATAGACAGCGCAAAAAGTGACGGCATCTATAAGGATAACACCGCATCACGCAAAGTTGCCCGCATTTCAAAACTTTTATCCGATTTGCAAAAAGCATAAAACCCTTAAATGGATAAGGTTAGCGAACAAATTAAATCAAAAATCCGTGCCGTTAATGATTTTCCTAAAAAGGGTATAGTTTTTAGAGATATCACAACCGCTTTAAAGGACGCAAGCACCCTTTCGCTGATTGTTGATAGGCTTGCAAGCGAATTTACAGGGAAAATTGATTTAGTTGTAGCCATTGAAAGCCGTGGCTTTATATTCGGAATGCCTCTTGCTTATAAACTCGGCGCAGGCTTTGTGCCTATCCGCAAACGGGGCAAATTGCCCGCCGAAACCTACTGCGCGTCTTACGATCTTGAATACGGTTCGGATACCATAGAAATGCACAAAGACGCAATTGAGAAAGGGCAAACGGTTCTTCTCGTGGACGATCTTCTCGCCACAGGTGGCACAGCCAAATCAGCGTGCGAACTCATAACCAAAGCAGGCGGAAAACTAATTGCGTCTGCTTTTTTAATTGAACTCACCGCCCTAAACGGCAAAGAAAAACTCAAAAACACCGCCCCTGTTTTCTCGCTGATTAAATACTGATTCCGCCCTGTTCTATATTTAATGTTTCGCGCTTAAACTGTTGACATTGCGCCGTTAAGGCATTAAAATAATCATTATAAATATAAAATCCAAATGAAGTTGGGCTTTAACAATCTAATTCAAATTAAGCCGAACTTTAACTAACAAATCATTATAAAGTTTAGCTTTATAATTAAATCCAAATTAAGCCGAACTTTTAAATAGTTCCTTATTAAGTCGGGTTTATAAAAATAAATCCTTATTAAGCCGAACTTTTTAAATTACTTAAAGTAATTTAAAAACGCTTGGTTCGTATCGTCTGGGTGTGGCGCAGCTTGGTAGCGCGCTTGAATGGGGTTCAAGAGGCCGGGAGTTCAAATCTTCTCACCCAGACCAAAAACGCAAGAAAATAGCCGTTTTCGCAAGAAAATGGCTTTTTTCTTTCCTGCACCGCCTCTTGAA
>WQYD01000086.1 GCA_009781445.1 Bacillota bacterium
CATGTCAATCAATATAAGCAAATTGATTGAAAAAACTTTTAAAAAACAAAGATTAGTTAATTATTCCACAATTCGTACTTCGTACCTAAATAAATAATTCCACCATTGTGCGCTGTGCGCTGTGCGTTGTGCGCTGACAAATTCCAAAATTCTGCATTCTGAATTCTGAATTCTGAATTAAACCTAATCCCTTGTCCCTAATCCCTAATCCCTGAAATCAATTCTGAATTCTTAATTCTGAATTAATTTGCTATTGACTTCCGCGCACGCAATAGTTTACAATATTCATATGAAATCAAAAAACGCAGGCAAAATTGGCGAGGATACGCTAAAATCGGGATTTTCAACCTTTCACATAAGTGAAGATATGTGGAATCAGGGTTTTAATATAGATTATTCCTCTTTTAAAGAAGATAACGAAGTACCGCTTTGGTGGCTTAAAGAAGCCCCTGTGCCTTTGTCTAAAAAAGACGCTAAATCAGCAGTTAAAGCCCAAGGGGAAATTATTTTAAAAACAAAGGGGCGCATTGTTGCCACGGAAAACAGAACCAAAAGCGTGCTTGAAAATATTCAGCGGGCAGACGAAGTTTTTAGTAAAAGGCTTTCAGATAGTGAAGAACTTTTTATTCTTAAAATCAAGGATATGGATTTGGTGGCAGAGGAAAACGCCTCTCAACTGCGCTATGATCTTGCGATTAAAGAAGAACAGCTAAAGGACGCCGAGCGCGAAAAGCGCGAATCCGAAATGCACCTTAGGCACGAGGAAGCCACTAAGCAACGGCAAATTGAGCTTATGGAAGAATTTGAAGCCATTCAAGAAAAGATTGCAAAAGCATCTGTGGAAATTGAGGAAGCAACCGAAATTTCTCAGCAAAACACCATTAGAGCAGTAGAATTAAAAGCCGAGAATGCGCAAAGGGCGGAAGAAAACCCAGAGCTTTTAAGGGAAACCGTGTTCACCCCAGAACGCGAAAGGCGTAGCTTTATGCCCGTTGCAAAACGATACGAGGCTTTTAGCGAGCAAAATATTGTGGACTTCAGAGATATACATTTCAAAAAGAAAACCGAAAGGATTTTCATTTTCAAAGGATTTAATCTTCAAATAAAAGCAGAGGGCATCACGGTTGCCGTATCCGAAAATAAATTAAAACTTGCGCTAATTAAGCAAATGCTTTTTAGAAGCTATGGCAGTGATATGCAAATGACTTGCGGTGCAATCCGCATTTCAGGCACAGAAACAGGCACAGTGTCAAAGGACGATTATAAAGAAGTTTTCGGAAAGCACCTCATTAGCTTCGCCGATACATATGGACTTATAAGGAAAAACGGCGGTTCGGTTAAGAAGATAGTAGGTAAGGACGAAGTTCACGAATTTAACGCCTATGCAAGCGTGTTCGGGCTTTCTAAGCCCATGTTTAGCGGTAAGGTTTCAGCCTTAACAGACGAACAGCTTTCCGCACTTGCCTTATCTGTACTTCTTTCCTCATCGCATAGCTTAAAGGTTTTAGAAGAAGAGTATCTTTCAAAATCCCTCTTGAATTCCCTAATCTTGCGCCTAAATCATTCCCCCCTAAAATCCGCCTTGCTTATCCTTACTTCTTTGCCCGAAATCGTTACGGATTTAAACGAGGCAAGAGTACACACGGTATAGGATTTTCGCACTTTTCATATGCGTAGCCTCACAAAAATAGAAGTAACCCACACCCAAATTGCCTTGGCATTCTCAACCGCCAACCTTGGCGAAGTCCGCTTTGTTAAAGAGATTTCAGACGGCTGGTTTAACACTGTTTTTGAAGTGGCAGTTGACGCCGGAACTAAGTACATAATTAAAATTGCCCCCCGCGAAAGCGTAAAATTATTAACGCATGAAAATAACCTTTTAGCCACGGAATTGGATTTTTACCGCATAATAAAAGAGCATACGGATATTAAAATTCCAAGCATAGTTTTTTCGGATTTCACTAAAAAAATTATCCCCTCACCTTACTTCATTATGGAATTTTTAAAAGGGGAACGGCTTGATAAAATTAAGATTAGTACATATGAAAAATCCCTTGTAAATAGCGAAATTGCATATGTTTTTGCCAAACTTCACACTATTTCAGGCGAAGGCTACGGCTACACACAAACAGGGCTAAAGCACACATGGAAAGGCGCGCTTTTGCATATGGTTCATATGCTTATTGCCGATTCTTCTGCCTTTGGCAAAAGGTGCAAAGTAGGCAAAAAACTAATCTCATATATAAATAAATTTTCTTATGCTTTAGAGGCTGTTCCGTCTGTTCTTGTGAACTTTGATTTGCACCCCATGAACATTTTTGCCACTAATGAAAACGGCAAAATTGAGCTTTCAATATTTGATCTTGAACGCGGTTTTTGGGGTGATCCTATAGGTGATTTTGTTGCGCACGAACCCTTTAAAAGTTTTCACAAAAAGAGCATAATAAAGGCTTACAATTCATATGCAAAAACCCCCATAAACATATGTAAAGCCCACGAAATCCGCTATTATCTGCTTCTTGCTTACCTTGGCATAATTATGCAGGTAGAGCGGTATTCCCGCTTTAAAGGCTTTAAAAAATTCTTTAGTATTGCCTACATTCTCGGCACGATCGGCTATCTGTTCTTTACCAAAAAAGCACTGTCAAATCTAAAAAAGCTATCAAAGTAAAAACATCTTTTTTTGAAGTATCGTCAATTTTTGCTATCGTTCTAAGGTTTCTATTTTTGGGGCGCATTGCTTGCATTTTGGCAATTTTTGTGTTACAATTAATCATAACATTTGGAGTTATTCAGTTATGCACGGTTTTGAGGAATATATTAGGCTTGGCGAACCCGAAAAGCACGAAAAAGCCGAGAATTGGCAAATAGCAATAGGCTTGCAACAGGTAGACGGTTTAACGCCGTCCGCTTATCTTATTGAACTTGCCAAAAAGAACATTGAGGGCGAAATAACCATAAATGAAGTTAAAGAGAGCCTTAAGAATTATTATGAATCAAAATCCATAGCACAAAATGACGGCGAGAGGATAGACGAGGCGGATAAGGTTTCCGCGCATATCACCGAAATTCTGTCCGAAAAGGCTTTCACATTCAGTCCTGCGGAATATATGGGGATTCACAAACGCCTATTTAACGGCGTGTTTTCACACGCGGGGCTACGGCGCGGTTACAATATAACCAAAGGCGAATGGGTTCTTAACGGCGATACCGTTCAATATTCAAGTTCCGCCATTTTGGGGGACGCGCTTGATTATGAGTTTGCGAGAGAGAAAGGATTCAATTATAAAGGGCTGTCTAAAAG
>WQYD01000087.1 GCA_009781445.1 Bacillota bacterium
CCACCAAAGCGCACATTCGCTTGCAGGGTGGCGATGTTCTTGAAATCCCCGTTAAAGAAGCCTTTGACATTGAGTCTACCTGCCAATTTAAAGGCAATATAGATATTGCTTTGCTTGAGCAAGCATTTAAGGATAACAAGGGCAAAATTCCTTTCGTGAGAATTGAAGCAGGCGGAAACCTTATCGGCGGGCAACCTGTTTCGCTTAAGAATTTAAAGGACACTCACGCAATCTGCAAAAAGAACGGTGTTCCCTTGGTTCTTGACGCAAGTTTGCTTCAAGATAACCTTTACTTCATTAAGAAAAGAGAAGCGCAGTATAAGGATTGGACAGTGCTTGAAATTTGCAACGAAGTTGCTAATTATTCGGACATCATTTATTTTTCCGCAAGAAAACTTGGTTCGGCGCGCGGTGGCGGTATCTGCCTAAATTGCGACACGGTTGCAGAACAAATTAAAACCTTAGTTCCGCTTTTTGAGGGCTTCTTAACTTACGGCGGAATGAGCGTGAGGGAAATTGAAGCCATGGCAGTGGGGATAGACGAAACCATGGATATGGATAATATTTCCCAAGGGCCCATGTTCATTGAATTCATGGTTAACGAACTTAAAAAAGCAGGCGTTCCTGTGGTTACCCCCGCAGGCGGGCTTGGTTGCCATTTGGACGCGCGCGCATTTTTATCCCACATTCCCAAAGAGCAATTCCAAGCCGCTTGCCTCGCCTCTGCTTTATACTTAGTTTCGGGCGCAAGAGGAATGGAACGCGGTACGGTAAGTGAAGAAAGAAATCTTGACGGAACTGAACATTTTGCCGCAGTTGAGCTTTTAAGGCTTGCACTTCCAAGGCGCGTTCTCACAATGAGCCAAATCAAATTCGTTGTGGATAGAATCGTGTGGCTATATGAAAACAGAGAATTAGTGGGCGGGCTTAAATGGCGCAAAGAACCAAAAGTTCTCAGGTTTTTCTTCGGCGAACTTGAACCCGTGAATAATTGGCAAGAAAAGCTTCTTGCGAAGTTTAAAAAAGATTCGGGCGATAGCTTATAATCCCAAATAGGGCGATAGCTTGTAATTCAAAATAAGGCTAAAGCCAAAACCGAAGAGGCTTTAAATGATAGGAAGTTTGATTAACGCCGTTGCCATTTTGCTTGGTGGCGGTGTGGGGCTTTTACTCAAAAACCGCATATCTCAAACCGTTTCAAAAACCGTAACGCAAGCCGTGGGCTTATGCGTTGCGGTTATCGGTATTTACGGTGCGGTTAAGGGTGATTTTATGCTTATGATTGTATCCCTTGCTTTGGGCGCATTAGTCGGTTCGGCTTTAAAAATTGAAGATCGGCTTGAATCTTTTGGGAACTTTCTTCAAGCCAAATTCAGCACCAAAGAAGAAGAGGAAACAGGGGAAGAGGGCAGTAATTTTGCCAAAGGCTTTATTACCGCAACCCTTCTTTTTTGCGTGGGCGCAATGGCAATTGTGGGCGCGCTTGAAAGCGGGCTAATCGGCAACAGAAGTATCCTTTACACCAAAACCGTGCTTGACGGAATCAGCGCAATGATTCTTGCGTCCACCCTTGGTTGGGGTGTGCTTCTTTCGGTAGTTCCGCTACTTATTTATCAGGGCGGAATTGAACTTCTTTCGGGGCTTTTGCAAGGTGTGCTTACAGAAAATCTCATAGTTCAAATTTCCGCCGTAGGTAGCGTAATGGTATTCGGCATAGGCATAAATTTAATCCTTGGTTCAAAAATCAAAACCGCAAATTTCCTGCCTTGCCTGCTTGTTTCCGTGGGGTATTACTTCCTGTTTTTAAAATGATAGCAATTGATATTTCTCAGCCAAAATTATCAGATTTTAAGGATATTTCATATGTGGAATCCGCTTGTTTCCCAAAATCTGAGGGTGCTTCCGCCAAATCTTTTATAGAAAGATTGCTATCTTTCCCCGAAAGTTTTCTTGTGGCAAAGGCAGGCGCAAAAATTATCGGATTTGTGAACGGCGCAGTAACTAACAGTGAAGTAATCTATGACGATATGTTTCACGGAACTTCCCACCACAACCCAAACGGTTGCTATCAATCAATTTTCGGTTTAGCCGTTTTGCCAGAATTTAGAAAGCAAGGCATTGCCTCGCGCCTCTTAAAAGAGTTCATATTTTTAACTAAAAACCGCGGTAAAAAAGGCTTAATTCTAACCTGCAAAGAACCCTTAATAAACTTCTATAAATTATTCGGTTTTTCCGATTTGGGTATATCAAAGTCAACCCACGGCGGTGCGGTTTGGTACGATATGATTTTAAAATTTTCCACCGCAACCAACCTAAAAATCCTTGAAGCTGAAAGCAAAGATTTTCAAGAAATCCTTGCGCTTCAAAGGCTTGCCTTTTATGAAAATGCGGTGCTTTATAATGATTTTAATATCACGCCCCTAACCCAAACTATTGAGGATATCGCGAATGAATCCAAAACCCACACCATTTTAAAAGCGGTATCGGAAAATAAAATTATCGGCACAGTAAGGGGCGGTATAATCGGCGACTATTGCCACCTAAGCAAACTTTCCGTCCACCCAAATTTTCAAAACCAAGGAATAGGGCAAAGGCTAATCCTTGCAATAGAATCTAACTTCAAAGGCGCAACTTTCCGAATAGTAACAGGGTATAAGGACGAAAAGAATATCGCACTATACCAAAAACTTGGCTACAAAATTTACAAAAACGAAAGAATAGAAAATAACCCCTGTTCGGTATTTATGGAAAAAGTAGGCAACAATTCTGAATTCTGAATTCTGAATTCTTAATTTAAAATACTAATAGTGTTTTTATCTTGACAACCGCCTGCCAAACACCTTATAATATCAAAAGCGTCCATGCGGTCATGGTGGAATGGCAGACACGTACGTTTGAGGGGCGTATGGATTATCCGTGTGAGTTCAAGTCTCACTGACCGCACCACACGCACATAAGCTGGCTTAGCTCAATTAGGCAGAGCAATTGATTTGTAATCAATAGGTTGTTGGTTCGATTCCGATAGCCAGCTCCAGCAAAAGCCCAAAATCCTCAAGGATTTTGGGCTTTTGCAACTAAATTTTTCCTTGTAGGAAAAGTGATATTACTTCGTAATGATATTCACTTCGTGAATGATGATATACTCCCCACAAAGTAGACAGAATTGCAAAAAGCAATGAAAATCTGTATACTTAGTTTAAGGAGTAGATAATGTCGGGTAGAAAAGAAAAAGTAGTGTATTCTGAAGAATTCAAG
>WQYD01000088.1 GCA_009781445.1 Bacillota bacterium
AAAGGTTGCTTGCCCCTTGGCGTGCAAATGTTAAGTGTGAAGCGTTACCGCTTTCAATGTAGTCTACAAACGGTACGCGCGGATCATTCATAATAGGTGTGCGCCCGATTTCACTGCCGAAAGTTGTGTAAAAATCTTCTTTTGAGTAAGACGCGCCATTATCAATATATTCGTCATAATCAGGATGCCCTAAACCTGCGTAAATTCTTGCAAAAAGTTTCTTTGTAACGGATAATTCGCCGAATTTATCACTGCCAAGCCCGCTATCGCCGTCATCGTTTAGGCTGATTCCGCTATTTAAATTGTTGGGATTTGTTATATCCGTACCGCCGAATCTTAATGCGTTAGGCACATAAGAGTCATGATTTCCGATAAGCGCGATAATTTGGAAATTTGTGTTATCTGTGGTTTCTCTTATATCATTCTGTAGCCCACGCAACAGATTTGCCACTTCAAAATGCCCTTGGAACTCACCGTTAGTGGAAAGATCGCCCGAAGCAATTAGGTAATCAAGGCGGTTTTCTGAGGCGTATTCAAGAATTTCACTGAAAACTTGCCTTACAATGGGCTGAACCTCTGCGTACATATAGTGGTAGCCTGTTTGCTTTTTAAGGTAATCCTTATTTTGGGAATTTCCTGCCCAAGCAAGCGAATAATAGTGCAAATCTGATATATGCGCAATAACTACCTCGCTTTCCCTAATAAACTCAGGTTCTGCCGAAGTGGCGAACGAGGGAATGGTAGCGAGAAATGCAGAAACGGCAAATATTGCCAAAACCGCGACTATAAACGCCCTGTTAAGATTGTGCTTTCTTGATTTAAAATTCATAATGCCTCCAACAAAAATATGAAGTCCGATACTGATTTGCTTTTGCAATGAACTACTTATTGGGTAAGATATTTGAGATAGAATTTGCGGTTTTCGCGCTTCAGGTGTAGCAGAGCTACATTAAAAGTGCGGAAACGGCGGATTTTAGCCAAATAGATTGCCCAAGAATAGTTCAGAGCGAAAGTTAATTAGTATTCAACTCCTAATATAATAGTAACATACGCGCGCACGAAAGTAAACAGAGTTTTAAATAATTATTGCTGTACCGTGTTTTTGTGGTATAATCTGCTTAATGCGAAAAATTAAAGCCTTAAAGCGGAAAAATTTAATTCTAACGCTGATAACGCTAAGTTTAGCGGTTTTTTGCCTTGCCCTCTTGGTTGGCGCAAGTTTAAATGCGGATTTATCTCTTGCCGAAAGCCCCTGCACCCATGAAAACTTTTTAAAAGGCGATTGCACAAAATGTGCTGACTGTGGCGAAGATAACGGCAACGAACACAATATTTTGATTCAAGGGAATTTTAACTGCACCGCACCTGATTATTGCATAATCAAAGATTGCAATTTTGTTATTAGAGAGGGAAACCCAAGCCACACTTACGGCACAAAACCCGATAATTGCACGCATGACGGCACTTGCTTGTCGTGCAGTTATCCCGGTATACCGGGCATTCAGCACTTACCAAACGGTGCAAAAGCCAAGGATTGCATGGCGGACGAACGCTGTGCGGTATTAGCTTGCAATGTGCTTATTGAGGCGGGGAATTTAAGCCACAGTTTTTTAGCTGAAAAAACCACGCAAAATGCGCTTAAAACCCAAGTTTCCTGCGAATTATCAGCAATATATTTTAAATCCTGCACAAATTGCATTAAGATTTCGGACTCAAATGTGGAAATTTTTATATTCGGCGAACCCCTCGGGCATGAATATGATTGGATTGAAACCACAGCCCCCACCGAAAGCGAATTCGGCGAAGAAACTTTAGCCTGCTTGCTTTGCGATAAAACAGACGGCACAAGGGAACTTCCAATGCTTGAAAAAGGCACAACCGAACCGCCCGCAGAACCGCCGATTGAACCCCCTATCGTACAGCCCCCTGTTGAACCACCAATCACCGAACCGCCGATTGAACCGCCAAATCCGCCAAACAACCAAAGTCCCGAAAACGGCGGTAACGGCGGAAATAAAGACTTAAGCACAGGCGCGATAGTCGGCATTGTTCTAAGTTCGGTTTTCGTTTTTATTACTGCCCTATTTTCTGCAACCGCTATCCTTATCTTTAAATTAAAAGACGAAACAATTTATGAAATATTATCGTTTTTTCTTGCGGTAAGAGGAAAACTTGGGATTTAAATTGCGTTATTCGTCTTAAAACTTTGTTCCGTCTTTATCCACATATTCGTTTGTCCAACCGCCAGAATGCGTAACATCTCTTCTTGAAACGACTTTTCCGCTATGATCGCGCATGACTGCTTGGGTTTTCCCCCAACCGACATTTTCAATGCTCGTATAACCGCCACACCGTTCCTCTTTATTTTGCCACGAAATCCTTTCGTGACTCGCACGCACTTCTCTTTCGCGCTCAGCTTGCCAATCACGCAGTTCTTGTTGGCGGTTCTCTACATTTTCCGCCCACTCGGCGTCACGGCGTTCGCGAACACCCTCTCGCCATTCTGCATTTTGCTCACGCTTCGCCATTTGTTTTGGTGAGAAATACCACCTTAAGAAAAACCAAGTGATTATCACGGGAAACACTATATATATGATTATTTTTTGATACACCACGCAAACCGCTTTACACAACGAATTCGCCACGCCACCCTGCAAATGGGCATTTGAAGCCAAAAAATATTGATTTGCAAAATATGTTAAGTACCACCCAATTAGTAAAAATACCCACGAAAGGATAAATAGCCAACTGCCGTGCTTCTCTATTTGGCTACTTGTGCCAGAACCTGCCGAACCAGAGATTCCACCCACAACATACTTGGCAAACATTCCGATAAAAATAATGGCAGGTATCGTAAGTGCCAATGCTATTAGAGAAAGCACTTTTGCTTTTTTGCATTTTGCGTCAGAAAAAACTTTCTCGCCTGTTGCCACATATTTTCCTTGGGCAACACCTGCGCTATGCCTTTGATTTGCTATTTTATTCTTGCGCCTTTTTCTTTTGAAGATATTTATCACCACACAAAGTGCAATAAAACCAATAAAGCCTAAAGCAAACTGCCACAGCTCAACCCCGTCAATAATTTCCATATTCCACATATTTAGTTTCCTCGGTAAGTAAAAATTGCGTATTATCTACAATGTTATTATATC
>WQYD01000089.1 GCA_009781445.1 Bacillota bacterium
ATTCAATATGAGATTATTTATGTGGGCTTGCACGGTATGCCCACTTCGGCAGGCAGTTACCAAGTAAGGGTAAGGGCTACTGATCCTAATTACGGCGAACATGACAGAACTGCCGTGTACACAATTCAAAGAAAAAGAATCACAATTGAAAATATCACAGTTGAAGATAAGCGGGAAGACGGCACGCCCGATATTTTCGCCACAGGCACATTGAGAGGTGTACTGCAAAACGACAACCTAATCTTAAGGCTTGAAGCACGCACGGCAAACGGCGCAACTGCCCCCGGAAGATACAATGTAACAATAACCAAGTGGGAAATCGTGGGTGTTTCGGCGTCTAATTATGATATTGTTGCGCCAATATTCACAGGGGTTGTTTCCATTAGGTTTAATCAGCTTTTTGCAAGCGGTGGCGGTGCGTTCATTGAATCAAATGAGGGGCTTTCAGCAAATGCCGTGTTTAAGGTGGTTAATAATATTTCCGCCCCTGAAAACAAAACGAATTTATTCACCGCCATGTTCGGGCAGAGGGCAGAAGTTTTCCATGTTTCGGTGGAAGAAAACGGACACCATGTTATTCTAACCGAAAAAATCAAATTTTCCGTACCCATTCCCGAATCTTATAGGAATTCCAAGAATCTTAAAGCCGTGGGCATCGGCGCATTGTCTGAGGGTGTAACCTTTGAAATCCAAGGCAACTATGTGGTGTTCTGGAGTGATCGCCCGGGGGAATTCATGATAGTGGCTAACGATTTCCCGTATTGGGCAGTAGCCGTGGGCGCAATCCTGTTCTCAATCCTTCTTGGCTTTGCCTTAATAAAACTCTTTGTTCCTGCAAGGCGCAAGAAAAAGCTAAGCGGTAAAGTCCGCCGTCAAATAGACGCCGAAGATAACCAAAAAGAAGTCCAAATGGGCATCGTAAACCGCCAACAAAGAGTAATCACAGATAAATGGCGAAAAGACGAGTTAATTGACTAATTGGCAAGCCGATTGATCAATTAGGGCATAGGCAATAGGGCATAGGGGTGGATTCTAAATATCATTATTAATCAATCCATCATTCGTAAGTCGTCATTCGTAAGTCGTCATTAATAAATAATTCCACCATTGTGCGCTGTGCGCTGTGCGTTGTGCGCTGAATAATCCATATGAAACTAAAAGCCCCCTTATTCTTGATATTCGCATTTTTAGTTGCCGTGGCAACGATTTTTGCCTTGCCTGTTGGTGTATCAAGCGCAAGCTATGAGTATATTCCCCGCTGGGATTATGTTCCTCACCCTGTTCTTCCAAGGTTCGTGAATGAGCAAGAGGGCATAATGTTTTATATTGATTGCCACATTCAAACGGTTGAACTTGTGGCGAAGTATGACGATATATTCGCAAATGAGCTGAAAACAGTGAAAATCCCCCTTGAATTTGATATTAAAACGGGCAGAAAGCACGGCGAATTTGTGGTTCGGTATAACGGATTTTATGAATTTATAGCCACACTTGAGGTAGACGGTGAATCGTTTACGGAATCAAACAGTGTTTATGTGGGTTCGGGGGGTTCGGATATTAACCGAAGCATAGATTATGCCCCCCCTAAGCATATTGAAAGCAGCGAATATCCAAGACCTTTTATTGAAGCAGGGCAACTCACGAAAATGACTTTGCTTATAGACGACCGCCATTCAAAAGGTGGCGAACCCCAATGTTCCACAAGCGGAATCCGCGAAGCGGTTGTGTTCCTTGCCCCATTTGATTTTAATTACGATATAGCTTTTGAGGGTTTGCCAACGCTTACCGCAGATATTATCGCAGGTTTAGAGGGCATTATCACAAGAGAGCAAGCAATTAGGAAGGACATTTCGTCTATCGCATTTCCGCTTAGCACCTATCTGTTTCAATTTGACTTATTTAAGCAGGGCAACGCATTTTTAAGCGGAAGATATCACCTTTTTGTAAGGGACAATGTGGGAAATTTTGATATAATTGAACTTTTTAAGTATGACGGCGCACCTGATTTGGTTGTGGATTTGGGCGGTGTTCCCTTTAACATTTCGGGGCAAATCAGTGAAGTTCAAAGCGTTTATCTCGGTACGCAAAAAGCGGAATATAATAAAGATTTGATTGATAATCTTCAAAATGCTTTAGATAAACTTTTATATTATTTTTGGGGAAATGAGGAAAAGGCAGTAATCCAAAATTTTTACGACAAAGATTTTTTTCCTGCCTTGCAAAAAGTGGTAAACGCCCAAAGGGTTCATAAGGATAAGCCGTTAATTAAAAACGCAGAATTATTCCCTTATCAAGTGGAAGTTTTGGGCTTAAATTCCGTTCCTTGCAAAAAGGGCGAAACAATTCAGCTTGAAATCGGGATTGTAATTTACACAAAGGAAGTGGGAATCTTTAACCAAATCGCAAACGCAGGCGAAGTTAAGAGCGCAAGCAGGATAGTGGTTATGGAAATCGCACTAACAAATAACGGCGAACCAATAGCCCACGCAGGCGGTTTGGGGCTTAGGGTTCAAATCCCCAAAAATTTCAAATATCCGTCCGTAATAAGGCAAATCAGTGGCGACAGTGGCACATTTTACCAAAAAATCAGCTATCAAAGCGGGGAAGAGTGGGTAATCTTCACCGCCGAAAACGGAACTTACTACCTTGTAATAACCGAAGAAACAGATAATAAAAAAGACTATATGGTTTGGATATATGTAGGAATCGGCATTGCAGGCGGGGGGGTTGTTGTCTGTGCGGTGCTGATAATAATAAAGAAGAAAACGAAAAAAACAGAAGAAGAAATATAAAATATAAAATATAAGAACCTGCCTTTGGCAGAACCTTGGTGTCGCCTTACAGGCTTAACTAAAAATATAAACTATGGAATTATTATCTTTGGATTAGAGATTAACTGCTTGGGATTAGAGTTATAATAAATAAATCC
>WQYD01000090.1 GCA_009781445.1 Bacillota bacterium
TAAATTTGGAATCCGAAACGGTGGCAAAACTTGCCGAACACAAAAACATTTCCGCACTTAAAGAGGCAAGCGGAAACATTTCGCAAATCCTTGAAACCGCAAGGCTTACTAAGGATAAAATTGATCTTTTCAGCGGGGACGATAACCTTGCTTACACCATGCTTTCGCTTGGCGGAAAAGGCGTTATCAGCGTGGCTTCTAACATTATCCCCAGTTACATGAGTGAAATGTGCAGTGCGTATTTTAATAAGGATATTAACAAATCCATGGAAATGCAACTTAAGATTCTGCCGTTAATTAAGATTTTGTTTTCAGAAGTTAATCCGATTCCAGTTAAATGCGCGTCAAGACTTATGGGCATAATAGCAGATGATCATATGAGGCTACCTTTAACAAGATTCACAAAGCCGGAAGAAATGAAAAAGGTTCTTTCGGAACTAAATTTCATGTAAACAAATACCGTGCAAGTTTCTTGGCTTGCTTGGCAATAATATTTAACAAGGAAAAACAACTAATGAGGATATTACTTTCGGGAATAAGCGGAAAAATGGGAAGGGCGGTGCTTTCCGCCACAGCAGGAATGCCAAACGCCTTAATTGTGGCAGGTGTGGATAAATTCGCGAAAGCGGAACAATTTAATGTGCCTGTTTATTCGTCTATCGGCGATGTAGCCGAACAATTTGATGTTATCATTGATTTTTCTGTTAGGGAATCTGTGTATTCTCTGCTTCCCTATGCTGTAAGCAAAAAAATCCCTTGCGTTCTTGCAACCACAGGATACAATGACGAAGAACTTGAATATATCCGCAAAGCGTCCCTTAAAACCGCGGTTTTTTTAAGCGGAAATATGTCGCTTGGGGTTAATGTGCTTATCAAACTTGTTAAATCCGCCACCGCCATGCTTAAAGATAAAGCGGATATAGAAATCACCGAAACGCACCATAACCAAAAGATAGATGCACCCAGCGGTACTGCAAAAATGCTTTTATCCGCCGTGGCAAGCGAACAGCCCATAATCCCCATTTACGGGCGCGAAGGCAACACAGGCGCACGCACCAAAGGCGAAGTGGGCGTTCACGCAATCCGTGGCGGTACGGTTGTGGGCAAGCACGAAGTTTCGTTTATTCTTGATAATGAAGTTATAACCCTAAAGCACGAAGCGGAATCTAAATTCATTTTTGCTAACGGCGCACTAAAATCAGCAAGCTACCTGCTTGGCAAAAAGCCGGGGCTGTATAATATGGAAACAATGCTTTAGAAAAACGCGCCGAAAGGCGCGTTTTTTGAGGGCATAGGTTATAGGGCATAGGGCATAGGGGTGGATTCTAAATATCATTATTGATATGGCAACATAATTAACCAAAAAACAGGCGACAAATTTGTCGCCTGTTTTGTGTGGATTTAAATGGATAGGTTTATAGCCAAACTGCATAAGAAGTTGCGCCGACAGGCATAAATAATTGGTGCATTGGGTATATGATACCTGTGGCGATATCTTGCCAACCGCCAAAGGTGAATCCCTCGCGATAGGGTGCGGTTATGGTGCCACTGCCAGAGAGGTTTAAAGGCGCCCTTAGGAATGAAACCACATAGGATTTATCTGCTGAAAATGTGCAACCCCAAAAGACAGGGTGTCCGTACCAATTCCAGTCCCTGTTCCAGCCAATGGGTGGCTGAGGTGCGGGTAAGAGAGGTGGAACGGGTGCAAACTCAGTGTAAACTGTTAATTGCCGTGAGGTAGGGTGGAATAGCCTATACCCCACCGCCGAAACATTTGAGGGAATTGACAAGTATTTCAGGTTGGAACAGAACCAAAACACTTCGTTGCCCAAAGAGATTAATGAACTTGGCAATATTATGCTTTCAAGCCTTTCTGCTCGGAAAAATGCCATATTTCCTATTGAAAGCAAGTTTTCGGATAGTTTTATGTAAACCAAGTTGTGGCAACCATCAAAGGCAGAGTTTCCAATATGAAGTATGGTATCGGGCATGATTACGCTAACCAAATTGCCACGCCCATAAAACACACCGTGGTTTATGATTGTAACAGGTAATCCGTTGTACTCCGAGGGGATTTCAAGGTGGGTGATTGTGTTGAAGAATGCGTTGTGATTCCAATCAATTCCTATTAGCATGTATTCCATTGTACTGGTGTTAAGCTGATAGATATATAAATCAGTCCAATAAGCATAAAGCGTGGTATTGTTAAATTGATCCCAATTTGTTGCGCTTGTCATGTTAGCGTTGTAATACTTCGTGCCTGTGCCGAATTGTCCGCAGAAGTAGCCTGCGAACACATAGCCCACGCGGGTGGGGGCTGTGGCTGAGGGCATTGGGCTGAAAGCGAAGGCTTCAACTATAGGTGTTCCGCCTGTTCCGCCCTCAAAATCAAAGGTTACCCAAACAGGAAGAATTTCCCTAAACTCTATCGTAGCATTGCTACCTTGATACCAATCAATGTGCCAAGTGTTTGGCAATAAAGGCTCGTAAAAATAGATGTCTATAGTTTGATTTGAATTCCAACCCCAAAACGCAGTTGCTCCCACAGTAAGCACATTTTCAAATATGAATAACTTGTTGATTTTTGTACAACCCTCAAATGCTCCGTTTCCGATTGAAACGATATTATCTGAAAGCACATTAATATCCGTGGAACTAATGTGCATAACGGTGGTTAGTTCTCCGCAAGAAGAAAACATATTTGCGTTGATTGCGGTTAAGGTATCGGGAAGTACCACTGTTTTCACTTCCGAAAAGAGGAAAACACTTTCGCTTTCTGTGGTAGTACCTGCGAATGCGTAAGAATCTTCAAATGCTACGCTGTTACCAAACCAAAAGTTTCAACTTCTGTGCCGATAAAGGCATAATCAGCAATTTCTATCGCGTGAGTAGAATTTAAGCCGAATGCAACGGACTTTATAGTGCTA
>WQYD01000091.1 GCA_009781445.1 Bacillota bacterium
ACAAACCCCCCCCCCCCCAAAAACCCGGGAAAAAACCCAAAAACAACAATAAAAAAAAAAAACCTTTTTTTTGGGCAAATTTCCAAACTTTTTTTAATTTTTTTTATAAATACCCCCCCCCCCCCCCCCGTAGTCAACCCTTTTTTATAAAAAGTTCAAATAATTTTCACATTGCTTTTTTGGTTGCTTTTTTTGAGTCATATATTTGCATTTCCGCATTGCCCCGAAGCGGGCGCAATTTGCATAACCTCAGGTGCAACCCGTGGCTCAAGGCAGGAATTAATCCGTAGTTCATGCTTCTCAATAATGATATTTAGAATCCACAATTCTGCATTCTGAATTCTTAATTAACTAATCCCTAATCCCTTTTCCCTAATCCCTCTATGTTAGCGAGATTCTTGTTAATTTTAGCTTTTCGGCGTAATCTTTAAAAATGTTTATATTGTTTTCGGTGATTTCTATGAGATCGGCGGTTTCTTTGGCTTTTTTGATTAGGGCTATTGAGGGGCGGAAGAAGCCCTTTCCGCTTTGGCTTTCGCCGAGGAAGTCCCCTGCACCGCGGTTTTCAAGATCGCGTTCGGCAAGTTTAAGCCCGTCCTGCACTTCAACCAAAGCGCGAAGGCGGGTGATTTCGGTTTCTTTTTTCTTAGCGGTGTAAAGAAAGCAGTAGGCTTCACCGCCGTCCCGCCCGATTCTGCCCCTTAATTGGTGAAGCGTGGCAAGCCCGAAGTGTTCTGCGTCAAAAATAACCATGAGGGAAGCGTTAGGAACATCTATGCCCACTTCAATAACCGTGGTGGAAACAAGCATTTGCACTGCGTTTTCATTAAAGGCGGTTATCACGCGGGTTTTTTCCGCTGAACTCATTTTGCCGTGCAGGTGGGCGATATTAACGGTGTTGCCGTAAAGTTTTGTTAGTTCCTTATATAATGATAAGGTTGCGTCCGACTGAATATCCTCATCGTCATGAATCCTTGGGGCAACCAAAAAGGCTTGCTTGCCCTTTTGGCATTCGCTAACTATATAATCAAACATTTCGCGCCGTTTTTCCTGCGGAACGATTTTGGTTTTGATATTTGTGCTTTCGTGCCTCTTTTCTATGGGCAAAACATCAATTTCGCCGAACATGGTTAAGCGAAGTGAACGCGGAATGGGTGTGGCGGAAAGGGTTAGGACATCGCAATTTTCGGATTTATTTATTAGCGCGGTTCTTTGGGCAACGCCGAATCTGTGCTGTTCGTCTGCAACCACAAGTGCCAAATTTTGAAAATCCACACTCTTGGAAAACACCGCGTGCGTGCCGATAATGATTTTGATTTCGCCTTTTTTAAGGCGCGCTTTGATTTCAGATTTTTCCTTTGCAGTCATACCGCCCGTGAGTAAAGCAATTTCAATTCCGCTTCCGATAATCTTATTAAACGAATTAAAATGCTGAACAGCAAGAATTTCGGTGGGTGCAATAAGCGCGGTTTGCTTACCCCCTGCCACGGCAAAGACGCACGCAAGCAAAGCCACAATGGTTTTACCGCTACCCACATCGCCCGTAAGCATTGCGTTTAACGGCTTGTTTGAAGTAAGAGTGTTAATAATGGCTGAAAGTGCCTCATTTTGCGTTTCTGTGAGGGTATAAGGCAGGCTTTTTCTTATCCTTTCAACCTCTGATATTGCCCCTTGGTTATAAAAAACACTTCTTGAAGCACTTTCCTTTATAAGTTTAAAGGCGCAAATCCTTTTCACGGTTTCCTCAAGGAAAACTCTTTCCTTCGCACGGAATATATCACCCATTTTTTGGGGCTTGTGGGCAGAATGGATTGAAGCGGTTAAATCTGCAATATTTGTAGCTATAGCTACCGAATTAGGTATTACACTGCTTTCCTGATAGCCGTTAAGCGCGCAATCAATCATTGATATGAAGTTCGCTTGGGGGATAAGCCCTCTTGTGGCATAAATCGGCTTAATTCCGCTTAAAGCGGATTCCTCATTGCCCGAAACCTCATAAACAGGGTTAACGAGTTCGTAAGAAGTGCTTCTCGGCAGTTCCTCTTTAATAAGTTTTCCGTAACATTTAAGCGTGCAACCGTCTTTAACATTTTTAGACGCATAATTAGCGTTATACCATGTTAATTTAACCTTAATTCCGCTTTCGGTTAGCCCGCGACAGGCAAAAATTTGCAAATTTCTTTTGCGGAACGGCTTTGAAACAGCGTAAAGTTTTAGCGAAACAAGCACATATTCGCCGTTAATTGCCATATCCAAATCAGAACAGGCATCTAAATCCACATAGTTTTTGGGTAAAAAGTTAACTAAATCCTTAACCGAAAAAATGCCGATAGCATTAAGCTTTTCAAGCATTTTAGCCCCTACGCCTTTAATATTTAAAAGTTCCGCACTGCCAAGCATTTATTCAACGGATATAAAATAAAAGTAATGAGATTGCCCGCCGTAATATGCCGAAACATCATAGCGCGGATACTGCTCTTCAAGAGATTGCACGAATTCGCTTGCGGATTCTTCGGTTACATCTTCGCCGAAATAAAGCGTGATTGAGGCAGTTCCCTGCACCGCAAGTTTATTCACAACCTGCCGTGCGACTTCGTTTACATTGCTTCCGCGTGCCACAATTCCGCCGTTTATGCCAATAATATCGCCGTTTTTAATATCAAAACCGTCTGATTCCGTATCCCTTACCGCGTGGGTAACAAGCCCGCTTCTCACGGCGTTTGCCGATTTTTGCATTTGAAGCGCGTTTTCACCGATTGTTGCGTCTTCGTCATAATTAATTGCGGCAGAAATTCCTTGCGGAATATTTTTTGTGGCAATAATCACAAGATTGCAAGAAACAAGCTCTTTGGCTTGCTGTGCGGC
>WQYD01000092.1 GCA_009781445.1 Bacillota bacterium
CACCCAAGTGTTTTTCTACGCAGGTTACGGCAAGGGCGAATACGAAGTAAGGCTTTATAGTAAATTCGGGCAATATGACGATTCCACATTCGTTTGCAGTGTACCGTTTAGCGTTATTTAAAGGTAAGCGCGCGCGTGTAAACAAACCGCTTAAAATTGCTTGACTAACTTCGTTTGGTTGGTTTATAATCTATCTAAAGTAGAAGTGTTCTCACCGTAGGCAATCACGCGAAGCGGTTATTCAAGTAAATATCTAAGTATTTATTATGGGTGTTGAGTGCTTTTGCTTAGCACCCTTTTAATTTTAAACGGAGGAACAAATTATTTTTAACGAGTTATTGACGAATAACAGGATTAAGGCACGCGAAGTCCGCATTGTGGATGACGGGCAGGGTAACGCACTTGGCGTTATGCCCACGAGTTCTGCACAGCAAATGGCGGAAAACAGGAATATGGATTTGGTTTTGATTCAACCGAATGCAAATCCGCCTGTTTGCAAAATAATGGATTACGGCAAATTCCGCTTTGAAACATTAAGAAAAGAAAAAGACAATAAGAAGAATCAAAAGGTTACGGAACTTAAGGACATTTGGCTTTCCGCAACCATAGATGTGGGTGATTTGGAAACCAAATCCAAGCACGCACGCAAGTTTATTCAGCAGAATAACAAAGTTCGCCTTTCAATAAGAATGAAAGGCAGGCAACAGGCACACCCGAAGATTAGCATGGGAATCATGGCGGATTTCTTCGCAAAGGTTGAGGATATTGCCGTTATGGAAAAGCCACCGCTTCAAGAGGGCAGAAGCATTACCATGATTATTGCGCCTGCTAAGGAAACGAAAGCGAAATCTGAGGAAGTAAAAACCAAACCCGAAGAAGCAAAAACTAAAAATCAAGAAAAATAACAAAAGGAGATATATTATGCCAAAAATGAAAACACACAGCGGTTCTAAAAAAAGGTTCAGGCTAACCGCAAGCGGGCATGTTAAGCGTGCTAAAATGAACAAAAACCATATCCTCAATAAAAAGGCACGCAAGAGAAAGAGGAATTTAAGGCAGGGCGGATATGTTCATTTCACACAAGAAAAAACCGTGAAAACAATGCTTGGCGGTGGCGGAAACAACTAAGCCGTTGCACCTATTGATAGAATAAGGAGAAATAATTATGAGAATTAAAAGAGCCGTAAACGGCGTTAAGAAAAGAAGAAAAATATTAAAAAGAGCCAAAGGCTATTTCGGCGCAAAATCAAAACTTTACAGGGTTGCACGGCAAGCCGTAATGAAAAGCGGTAATTATGCGTATGTGGGCAGAAGGCTTAAAAAGAGGGATTTCAGAAGGCTTTGGATTGCCCGTGTGAACGCAGGCGCAAGGCTTAACGATTTATCTTACTCTAAATTTATGCACGGCTTAAAACTTGCAGGCATTGATCTTAACAGAAAGGTTCTTGCAGATATGGCAGTGAATGACGCTATGGGGTTCGGTAAACTTTGCGAAATGGCAAAATCCGCTATAAAATAACGGTAAGGAGTAAAATTATATGAAAAATGTTGCTATGGCTACAGAAGAGAAGGTAAAACTACCAAGCATTTCATTTAATATCGGCACACCTGAAGAGGTTAGGCCTGATTATATTTACATATGCGGTGATATTGAGGAACTTGGTTCGTGGGATCCTTTGCGTTCAATAAGGTTAAAAAGAAGCAAACGCGGTACTTACAGCAAAACTATGCGTTTCCCCCTTGGCACAAGTTTTAACTATAAAATTCTTGCAGATATGCGTTGGGGCAGGGTGGAAAAAGGCAGATATACCGAAGAGGTTATCAACCGTGAAGCCGTGGTTGCCGAAGAAAAGAATAGGTTAATTATCCAAGTTCTTGCCTTTAGGGACGAGGCGGAATAACCCCCGCAAATCACCAAAATTCAAGCTACTTTTTTATGCTGATTTATTGAAGATAAGCCGTCCCCTTGCATTGTGGTGGCGGTTTTCTTAGGTTATGTTAATAGAATCAAAAGCGAACCCAAAAATTAAATTTTTAAAATCACTTCACGATAAAAAAGCGCGTGCTGAGTCACGCAGGTTTATTGCTGAGGGTTTTAATGTGATTAAGGACGCGGACTTGAGTCCGCTTGAAATTTTCGTTGCCGAAAGCGCGCAAGACAAATTTATTAGCTACCTTAAAGCGCAAAGCGCGCAAATTTTTACGCTTAAGGACTTTGTTTTTGAAAGCATTTCGGACACCGAAACCCCTCACGGAATCCTTGCTGTGTATGAAATTTCAAAAGGGTTACCGCTTACCGCCAAAACCGTTGTGGTTCTTGACGGGGTGAAAGATCCGGGGAATATCGGCGCAATTATTAGAAGTATGGTGGCTTTCGGTTACAAAGATTTGGTGCTTTTAAATTCAGCTGATCCCTATAATCCAAAAGCAGTTAGGGCATCACTCGGCGGAATTTTTAATGTGAATATCGCGGTTGCGGAAGAGGATAATATTGAAAACCTATTAAGCGGTTATGATTTGGTTGGGCTTGATATGGGTGGCGGTGATATATCCTTATTTGAAAAGAAAGGCAAAACCGCATTTGTTATCGGCAGTGAGGCACACGGAATTTCAGAGGGAATGCGTAAGCGTTTATCGCGAACCGTGAGTATCCCAATGCAAGGAAAAATGCAAAGCCTTAATGTGGCAGTGGCAACAGGGATAGCACTGCACTTGCAATCCAAATAGGGCAAATAAAACAAATTATAAAAGAATAAACGGCAGTAAAGGCTTTCGCAAATACCAAAAGGCGCATTGCAATATGCCGTTTAGGGGGGAAATTATGGCAGGGCATAGTA
>WQYD01000093.1 GCA_009781445.1 Bacillota bacterium
GATCATGATTTTGCCAAATATATTGAAAGGCGTGTTTTGCGCGATAAGTTATCCCCTTGTGCTGTGCTTGGCGAAATTAAGAGGCGTCAGTTGTTTTCAACCGACATAAGCAAGCCAACGCTTTACCGATACATTGAAATGGGATATATCGGTGGCTTATCCATGCAAGATTTGCCAATGGGCAAGCGAAAGAAGCGTTACCGCAGAGCCGTGGCAAAGCGACCGCCAAAAGGCACAAGCATAGAAAAACGCCCTCAAGAGGTAGCTTCGCGCCAAACTTTCGGACATTGGGAAATGGATACGCTATGCGGTTCTACACGCGCCACTTTCTTGGTTCTTTCCGAAAGGCTGACGCGCAATGAATTTATATTGCCAATGCCAAACCTCAAGGCTGAAAGCGTTATCCGTTGCCTAAACATATTGGAACGCCGTTTCGGGCGCAGATTCCGCAATGTGTTTAAATCTATAACGATTGATAACGGTTCAGAGTTTTCAGATTTTCATGGCTTAGAAAAATCAATCTACCGTGGCAAGCGCACAAGCGTGTTTTACTGCCACCCCTACTGTTCAAGCGAACGAGGCACAAACGAGCGTTTAAACCGCGAAATCAGGCGACATATACCCAAGGGTTCCGACCTGTCAAAATACTCGGCAGAGGACATTAAGAGCGTTGAAAATTGGGTAAACAATTATCCTCGTGAGATTTTTGGTTACGCAACCTCTCAAGAGTTGTTTGAGCAACACCTGCGTGCCGTGTTCTAACTAAAACCAAAAACAACGCAACTGCTTACACAGTCGCCAAGCGCGACCGCTTGTCGTGCCAAAAATTTTTCAAAGTGGCGCAAACCCACACTCTGAACTTTGCAAAGTTCAGAGTGTGGGTGTTCTCTGCCTTACTTTTCACCCAAAAACAGCATATTTTAAACCAAATATCAATTAGTGCAAAAAATGTTTAACAAATTCTATAAAAAAACTTGACTTTACATTTTTTAGGCAATAGGGCATAGGGCATAGGGGTGGATTCTAAATCTCATTATTAAATAATCCATAATTCTGCATTCTGAATTCTTAATTCTGAATTAATCTTTCATTGTGCGCTGTGCGCTTAGTCCGCCTCACTAACAGTGGCATTAAAAGTAGCGGTATTCCCGCATAAGCACCGATTGTGATATACGAAAGCACATTGTAACCGTAAGGTGAGAAAACAGCCCTTGAAACTATTGGCAAAAGTGAAAGCACAAAGATAATTACCGCAAGCGATATGCTTAAAATTTCCCTTTTTACTTTGGGCAAAAGTTCTTTTAAAATCAAAGACGCAGTAAAGCCGTAAGCGGAAAGTTTTAAGATTCCTGCGGGGATTGTTATCAGCGTGTTAATTGATTGGAACTTTTCAATGGTGGGATAAAACACCACTTGGCGCGTGAAAACATAGTAAGGGTTGGGGGTGATTTTTGCGTAGTTAAACCCAAGTACGGAAATAATGGGGATAATAATAAACAGTGAAGCAATCAAGAAAATTGTCAGTGTAAGTGCGTAGCTTTTAATTATTTTCTTGTCCTTATTAAGCCATGAGGCAAACACGAAAAACACGATTATTTCAGAAAACTGCGATGCCATTAAAAAGCCTGTGAAGTGAATATTTTTAAATCCCGATGCCCCCACAGGAAGCATACTCTTTAGCCCCTCAGCCTTAACGCCGAACAAAGCAAAGAGTAAAAGCGAAGCCAAAACAAACGGAACGATATATAAAGAAATCCTTGCTATTGCGCCACCGCCTTTGCAAATAGCATAAGTTACGGGTACTAAAATCACAAGTGCGATAGCCCAAACTGGCGTTTCCTGCAAAACGGACGCACCTGCAAACCTAAGCATATACGAAAAGAAAACCGTAAAATTGATTATTAGAATAAGCACATAAAGCACGGCGATAGCCTTGGCTACAGCGTTGCCTGCAACCGCCTTAAATGCTTCAACAAGAGATTTTTCTTTAAACTTAATTCTAAAGATTAACAACGGCGCGCTGAACAACGCAATATAAAAAACCGCCACAAACACAGAAAGCCAAATATCCGCACTTGCACTCATTTCCCTTAAAAACGGCATAAAAGTGTACGCAGGCATAATCGCACCGCCTGCGGTTAATAGGATTAGTTGGATAGGGGAAAGTTTGGGGGTAGGGGGGTTCATTTATGTATCAGCGCACAGCGCACAATGGCGGATTTTTTAATTCAGAATTCAGAATTCAGAATGCAGAATTATGGATTAATTAATAATGAAATTTAAATTCCACCATTCGTAAATCGTAAGTCGTAAGTCGTCATTATTCATAATGAGATTTAGATACCACCATTCTGAATTCTGAATTCTGAATTCTTAATTGCGTTCCGCGTTCCGCGTTATCCCAACAGCCTTTCCGTCTTATCCACCGCACACCTATAATCTATTTTCACCTCTGCACGCTTAAAATATTCATTAAAGTTTTCTGATATTTTTTTGTAATCTTTAGGGCTTCTTGCGTTTAGGGCATTTGCAAAGCCGAATATATCGCTTTCGTAATCTGTTTGTACGCGCTTTATAAACTCATAAGTTTCGCGCTCAAGCTGTGCTTTTGTGGCGTTTGTCACCGCTGTTAAATCATTTTCGGTTTTGCCACCGCGAAGTGTTACTA
>WQYD01000094.1 GCA_009781445.1 Bacillota bacterium
CTCTCTCTCTCTCTCTCTCTCTCTCTCTCTCGCACCACCGAATCAAAAGGTATAATTATTATGATTTCTGTGCCTAAATTGGGCGCGCTTTTTACCGTTACGCTTGCGCTTAAGCTATGTTCAAGCCTCTTTTTTGCGTTAGATAATCCCACTGCGCCCTCTCGGATATTTTCTAAATCAAATCCGCAACCGTTATCCAAAACCGAAATAGAAACATCGCCGTTTTTATGCACTGCGGACGACATTTGAATTTGCCCGCCCTCAACGCTTTCCACGCCTGCGTGCTTTACCGCATTTTCAAGAAAAGGTTGCAAGGATAGTGGCGGAATTTGAAAATCCAAGTAATCAATATCAAGAATCAAATTAAGTTTATTTTCGTGCCTTATGTTTTCAAGTTCAAAATAGTTCAGCGTGTTCTTAAGTTCGGTTTCAAAGGGAATAAAGTCCCTTTCGTCTGAATCCACATTTGCACGCAGGTGGCTTGCAAAACGCGAAAGCATTAAATCGCCGTCCTTGGGATTTTTGCGGTAAATATCTTGAATTGCGGATAGGCAATTAAATATGAAGTGGGGTTTAATTTGATCCTTCATTGATTGCTTTTTGATTTCCGCAATTTCCGCGTTAAGTTTGGCGGAAGCCCACAAAATCTTCTCTGATTCGCGCGCTTTAAGGAAGCTGAGGAACATAATTGCAGTGCCGAAAATCAGCATTCCTGCCGTGGCAAAAAGCGTTATTGAAAACCTTATAAGCCCCTGCGAACTTAGTGCTTGAATGAGGAATGCGTAAGTTAAGAATCCCGTTAAACTCATAAAAGAGGCAAAATAACCGAATGGTGAATTTCCTTTAAATATTTTGTAAGCAATCCAAAACATTGTGGATATTGAAATCATTACGGGTATTATTTGGAAAACCGTACCCACGGCTACGAAATACCCCGCTATTGTGGCAATATTTATGCCTGCAACCACAAAAATTTCAGCCCGTTTTGCACGGATAATTCCCTCACAATGCAAATTCCATATAAGCGCGCAACCAATCAGCACGCCCGATAAATATCTGAATGCGTGCAAATTCATTCCGTTAAATCCCAGTGTGCCGATTGTGAAAAAGGCGGAATCTGCCGTGGTTAGATAATGCAAAATAAGCGTAAGTGTAAGCGAAGCAAGTGATACCCTAAGCCACTTGCTAACCTGCTTGCGCACAGGCACAAGCGCACAGAATAGCAAACAACCTATCATTAAGCCAAGGGAAAGTAGCGGAAACATTCGGAACTTAAAATTCCAAGAGGTGTTATTAACCGTTGTCGTTCTCAGCACGGGCAAATCCATAATTCCGCCAATGTTGTTATAGCCGATTTCAATAACCACCGTAAACGATTCGCTTAAATCACTTGTATTAACATGGTTAATAGTTGTGGAAATATCTCTTACGCTGTTTCCCGCGCGTTCCTTACTCATTTCGCCAAGCGAACGCGAAAGATTGCCGTTAATATAGGTTCTAAACGGCACATAGTAGTTAAACGAAATGTTTGCGCTGAATAAAATATCCTCAACATTTAGGTTTTTAACCGTAATGCGATAAGAGGCATAACCTGTGCTTGGCAATTTCTTGCCGTTCACTTCCATGCCCGTCCACCTTTTTGGCAGGTTAATGAACCCGCAAGGTTCGCCCTCATAATTATCGGTAACAATCCATTTATTGTAAAAGAATTCCCATTCGCCCGAAAGTGGCGCATATTCATGCCCGTTGAAAATATCGGGATAACCCTCAAAATCAATCACGGAATCTTTAAGCCTTGGTGTGCCGTAAGCCTCTTGATAGAAAAAAGATAACAGGAGAACCACCGCCGTTCCCATCACAAAAAGCGCAAGTAAAATCAAAACCAATCCATAATAAGGCTTTTTGTTAGTGAGTTTTATTGCAGTCGTCCCCCTATTAACTTCAATTATAATGCACGCAGTGCCAAAAAAGTGCCAAAAATGCCATATTATTTTAGTATTTTTTGTAAATTTTCATTTTTTCGCCAAAATTCCCCCCTTTCCCCATTTTGGCACTAATTTGGCACAAATCTGGCACTAATTTGGCACTTGTTTGGCACAGTTTTGGCGTTTCTTTGGCACAGGGTTTGATAAACTTAAAAGAAAAAGGAGTATTTTATGGTTAACAAAAAAATTGCGAAGTATCTCGTCATTATTTTCTCTATCGCGTCTGGCATCGTGGGGCTTATTCAACTCTTACTTGGATTTTTGGGCGGAGTGCAAGGATTCCTCATAGCAGGAATTGTCCTTGTTTGTTTTGCTGTCGCGCTTCCATTATTTGTTTTCGTTGCCCTTAATCCAATTATAAAACTTTGCGTTAAAATTGGACAATTAAACGGTGGCAGGATTCTATTCTTCGGAGGTATGCTTTTGGTTATCTTCTCTGTCCGCTTTATTATTAAAACAATAATTGAATGGGCAAGCGAAAACAGCGGTTATGGTTCTTTTTTATGGGATACCTTTGAAGGTTGGGGGGCAGGCGGTATGACTTGGCTTGCCTTTGGGGGAATGCTTTTAAGCGGTGTTATTCTCGCCTTTAGTATTATGCTATTGCGAAAAGTAAAAAATCAAGAGAGTGGGCTTTCGCCCTTTGATAAAGTC
>WQYD01000095.1 GCA_009781445.1 Bacillota bacterium
AAGAAAAGATATGAAGACAGCTTCGCCTTGTGAAGTCGTTCACTTCGTTCACTTGTGAAGACGCAAACAAGTTTGCTTGTGAAGTGTTGCTACGCAACATGGCGGAATTATGCGGAATTATTAAGCTAATTAAAAGCGGAATTATTTATTTAATCAAAAAATGCAGGCTTGCCTGCACTTCACGCGCCAAAGGCGCACTTCATAAGCGTGCAACGCACGCGTCTTCATAAGCGTCAGCGTCTTCACAAGGCGCAAGCCGTCTTCATAAGCGCGCAACGCACGCGTCTTCACAAGGCGCAAGCCGTCTTCACTTTCCAAGCAAGTACAAAAACACATGAACAGGAATTCTGTAAATTTGCGCGCCGTTTTTATAATAGTTCACGCCGTAATCTTGGTTTCTTTTTGTGATAACATAGTTTACCTTGCCGAAAGCGCAATTAGCAACAATGGCATCGTCCTCTTTAATCGGCGCGGATTCGCGGTATTTTATTTCCGCTAAAAATTCAGGGCGGTGATTTTTGTGAACAACAATATCTATTTCCTTGCCTTTACCGCTTGTTCTGAAATATCCCACAGAAGAACCGCTTGCGCTAAAGTGGTTTTTGATATGCGCGTAACAAATGCCTTCCACAAGAACGCCAAGTTCTTCAGGATCTGTAAGCACATCACCAAGCATTAGCACATTAGCGCGGATACTGCTGTCCGCAACATAAATTTTATCCTGCTGTTTTAGCGCGCTTTTTCCTGCTAAGTTCACAGGCTTGCAAATATTTATAAGGTTCGCGCTTTCAAGATACGAAATATATTTTTCCACAGTAATGCGACTAACGCCGTTTAATTCCTTTGAAATCGCCTCAATGTTCACCAAATTGCCCGAATTATAGCAAAGATATAAAAAAATCCTTTCCAAATCGTTTGTACTGCGAATGTCATAAACGCTTGGAATATCCTTTTTTAATGCACGATCAACAATATCTTCCCTCAAAATTTTTCCGCTGTAAATCGCGTCTGAAGATAGCGAAATTTCGGGGAAACCGCCCTTTTGCACATATTGCAAAAACGGTGCTTGCAGTTCACTCAGCCCTGTGATAATTGCCGTCTGATCTGCCACGGGCAGTTCGTGAAACGCAAGCGGATCAATGTTTGAAACGGGCAGAACTGGCGTAGGGGTTTCCGTTATTTCAAGATACTCGCAAAATGACAACGAGGGTACGGCTATAGCCGTCCACCTGCCGTGTCCGCTTTCCTTAATTTTCTTTGAAATAGCCGAGCTTGCCGAACCTGTTGCCATAACTTTGGTTTTGGGGCTAATGTCATAAATAATTTTCAGATAGCTTTCCCAATTCTCGCCGTATTGGATTTCGTCTATAAAAATAGTGGGCATTTCACCGCTAAAAACGGATTGCTTATAAACTTCCAAAATTTCCTCAATACTGCACATTTTCAAAAGAGGGTGATCAAAAGAAAAAAGCAAAATGCTTCTTGGTTCTGTACCGCCTGCCAAAAGCAAATCAACCGTTTGATACATTGCTGTGCTTTTCCCCGTCCGCCTTGCACCGCATAAAATAACATGACGGCGCACATCTTTGTGGTTCAGGGCGTTATTCGCCTCGTGAAAAACTCTGCGTTTGTACTTGCGCAATAATTCCTTCGGCACTTCGCCCGAAATCCACCAACCGTTATAAGCAAAAAGGACTTTTAAAATGTTTTCCGAATTCTTCACAACCATATTATACCTCTAATTTGATATCAGTATAACACACAATATCAATAAAAGCAACAAAGATTCATATTATAATATCAATGTTTGCAATAAAGATTGATAATTAGCACCTTCATAAGCGTGCAACGCCCGCGCCTTCATAAGGCGTAGCCGACATCATACCGCCATACCATCATATCAAAAAAACGCGCCCCTTTTAGAGCGCGTTTATTTGCAGTTGGTTTGTTATTTAATTTTATATTTGTTTCCTTGATAATCTTCAGCTTCGCCTGTGTAAGAATTATATCTTGCCATGCGGATTTCTTTTCCGTTGTCAAGAACTATATAATCACCAACAATTCTGCCACTGCCGAGTTTTTCTTCTTCCACCTGCGGTTTGTTAACCGCGCCCTGCGAAAAGAGGAATATCAAAACGAGTATAATGATAATCGCGATTGGTAACCCGAATACGAATGCAATTTTCTTCAGTACGCTATCAATCTTCTTGGTTTCGCCGTAGCCTGCAAGTTTCCTATCAAGGCTACGATACATCCAATATGCAACCCCGCCGAAAAAGAATGTGTAGAGTAAAAGCATTGCATTGCCACTAGTAATCGCCATAATAATCGCAATGATTAAGTAAGCAATCGCCCCGAAAGTAAGTATCCTTGCGCCCCTCAGCGTTTTCTTGTACTTCTTTGTCATTTTTTCCTCAATTGTTCTTTTTGCCATAAATGTTCTCCTTTTGTTAAAAAATTTTTAGTCTGCGTTTTTAACGGCGCAACGAACAGTCTGCCGTCAATATCCATTATACGCCCCCACCCCCCCCCCCCCCCCCCCCCCCCCCCCCACAAGAAAATTACAACATTTAATACTCTTTTGTTTTACTAAAAATATAAAACAAAAAC
>WQYD01000096.1 GCA_009781445.1 Bacillota bacterium
CGCAAAAGATTTCCAAAAGAAAAACAAAAAACTAAAGCACGGCGAAAGAAAGTACCATTATTGTGACGCGAAGACTGTGAAGTTTAAGATTAAGTATTATTGTAAGGAAAAATAATTTGAAATATTTTTTTCAATTCAGAATTAAGAATTCAGAATTCAGAATAATGGAATATTTTTTCAATTCAGAATTAAGAATTCAGAATAATGGATTAATTAAATAATGAGATTTAGATTCCACCCCTATGCCCTATGCCCTATAACCTATGCCCTCAATCAAAAAAACCCTGCATTCCGCAGGGTTTTTTGATTGCCGTAGGATTTCTTATTTATCACCGATTAAGAAGTACGAAAACGGATCTACGGATTTGCCGTCCTTAAACACTTCAAAGTGCAAGTGCATTCCGAGTTCAAGTTCAATTGCACCGCTATCGCTGATTTTTGCAATGTTATCGCCCTTTTTAATTTTGTCGCCAATGTTTACAGTGGGTTCGCTAAGTGAAGCGTAGTACGAGGTAAGCCCGTCCCCGTGATCTATCCACACTTGCCAACCGTTTAGCGCGTCATTTTTTACTGCGGTAACAGTGCCGTCATAAACCGCCATAACATCTTCGCCCTCTTCGCCCGAAAAGTCTATCCCTCTGTGAACTGAAAACTGATTAAGCGTTACCCAGTGAACGAAACTTGCGATTTCATGCCCTCTTACGATATTACCGCTTGCCACAGGAAGCTCAAACACCACGGGTTCGGTAATTGTGGGATCATTGGGTTCGTTAGGTTCATTTGGTTCGTTTGGCTGATTGGGATTTTGTTCCCCTGGGTTAACAGGGTTGTTACCGCTGTTATTTTGAGTGATTACCGCCACGGTTATCATTGTGGCAATGGCGAGAATGCAAGCAACCATAATAATATAGTAAACATTCCTCTTTAAAAAGCTTTTGGTTTTGCTACCGCCTTGATATTTTTTGTTCATTTTATAACCTCCGATTTTTTGCTTATTATGCTGAGGGTATTATTGACTGATATATTTTGGTTTATACATTGAAAATAATAAATTTTTTAGGCAATAATTTTCTCATGAAAAAGTTGCTTTTAATTGCCAGTATAGGGATTTTTGCTTTTGTGTTTTTAACGAACGGCTTTGTGGGCTTAACGAGTGCGCATAAAGGGGATTACACTTTTTATATTGAAGATAGCTTTACCGCACGCACAGGTTACACCGCGCATGACTTCGTGGGGGTTAGCCCTTGGCGCGCGCAATATGAAAAGCTAAAACTTAAAAATGTTGTGGGCGAAAGCGTGATTTTTCAAGGAACTGAGGAAGATATAGAGGAACTTATTAAAACAATGCGCGTGCGCGTTATATATAAGGAAAGCAAAAACGGCGCAGAAAGCATTTACGGTTTCACTAACCGCATTAAAAACAGCGTTGAGGTTAACGGCAAAAAGGTAAATGTGCAATTTGCCCTGCGGGGAACAACCGTTACCGTGGGTTCGCCTGTGATTCTGGGCGCATTTTAAAAAGAATAATTTGCCCCTTTAAAGAATATAGTATTAGGGTTATTGAGGGGTGCAAATGTCATTAATCAGAAAAACGGTGGTTATTTCACATGATAGCGCGATAGGTTACATAACGCTTATCAAAGTAGGTTCAACCGTGGGTGCGAAACTTAATTTTAGCGAAGAACCGCCTAAAGGGCTTTGGCTTGCGCTTAAAGTGGGGGACGGAAAGCAGTTTTTAAAAGAAATTACCGCCCAAAAGGAAGAATTTGAGATTGATTCGCCCTTAAACGAAAGCGATTTAATAGGCGTAGCCGTACTTAACAAAGAGGGAATGCCTTACGCAAGTGGCGGAAACAAGGATATTATTAATTTTAAATCCGCAAAAGAAGAAATTAGTAACGCTTTGTTACCAAAAGCAGATAATCAAGAGGTACAAATTGAAGAAAAGGTGGAAAATCTTTTTCTTGAAACTGAACCAAACACAAGCAAAGTTTTTGCTGAGGATAAAGAATCTGTAACACGAACCCAAGAATCTGTAACAGAGAACCAAGAACCCGTAACAGGAAAGGAAGAATTTGTAGCCAATGAAAAGCATGAAAAGGAATCCGTAGCCGTGAACAAGGAAGATTTTGTAGCCAAGGCAACCAAAACAGCGGATAGCAAGATTATGCCAAAGCTAAAGATAGATAACTTTTATCAAACAGTGAGAGGCAGAATGGAAGAGATTTTTACCATTAATCCGCGTGAAACTCTGCTTGAAGAACTTGTGCCTGATAGCAAGTGGGTTAAAGTTTTTTACGACAAGGGCGAATATTATGTGGTGGGAATGCTAACAAACGAGGGCAAAATTACGCATATAGCTTACGGCGTCCCTGGGGCGGAATCTATAAAACCCCCCAAAGAGGCAGAAAACTTTTGCGATTTTTTACACATAAAAGGGCTTGAAGGCGCGGAAGGATACCATTTAATGTTTCAAAATGCTGATGACGGGTTGATTGCAAGTAAGATTGATTAGGGCATAGGGCATAGGGCATAGTTGTCGGAAATATAAAATATGAAATATAAATTTTGGATTCTAAATCTCATTATTGAA
>WQYD01000097.1 GCA_009781445.1 Bacillota bacterium
ATAATATCCACCGCGCAATGCTTTGCCCCAAATTCCATGTAGCATTTAACTTGATAATTCCAAAGCGTTTCAATATTAAAAATGTTAGGTGAATTTTCGCCTTTATCCATTGCTTCTTTAAGCGTTTCCCAAAGTAAATGCGCCGAAATTAAGCCTGAGGCAATTCCGCTACCTTTCATAGGAATAGTCATATAAGCGGTATCGCCGATTCCTGCGTAGCCGTTTGCCACAAAGCGCGTGGCAGGATACCTTAGGGGGATAAGCGTGGTAAATCCACCGCGCGTTATTCCCTCGCCGATAATCGGATTATTTGCTTTTAAATCCGCAAGAAGTTCTTCGCGTTCGCTATCATTTAAAGAATCAAGCCTGCCGATTAGCACATTAACTTTAGAGGTGTCGTCATCAAGAAGCACCCACGAAAGCCCCTTGCCCCCGAAGTGCTTTAAATATGCCTTGTTCGTATGTTCGGGTTCGGGGACATCTGCACGGTTGTAAAACGCGCGGTAAGCAGAAAACCTTTCTTCGTCCTTGATTTCGGTAATGTTAAATTCCTTGGGTAAATTTTTTCTAACTGGGGAATAAATCCCTGCGCTGTCAAGCACGAAATCTGCATATTCTTCCTTGCCGTCCACAACCACACCCACCACGCGGTTATCTTTCACAATAGGCGCGGTAACCGTTTTACCAAATTCAAATTTAGCATAGGCTTTGGCATGGTTATAAAGCATTTCATTAAGCGGAACGCGTTCTAAAGAAATATCGGGATCAGGATCACCTGCGGGCAACCGCTTTATAAATTTTTCATAAGGGGTAACGAATGAATAGGGCAGTACCTTAAAATGTTCGCTTGGAATCGGTAGCCCCAACCGCCTGAAAATCTTTGGGGACACCACATCGTGCCAATCAAACCTCATTTCCTTCACGGATTTCGCCTTTTCATAAACCACAACTTCAAAGCCAAGTTCGCCAAGCCTTTCGCCTGCATAAATTCCGCCTATTCCTGCGCCTGCAATAATTACCTTCATTGTAAAACCTCTTATAAAACTGTATTTTCTTAAATTTTAAACCAAAAAGCCAAATTTGTCAAACAACTTTAATTCCGCATTTCTAATATATATTTATTTTTTGTAATATATATTTATTTGTAGTATAATATTTGTATGAAAAAAGAGTTAAAGCCTCAGGCAATCACAAGATACACCAATCTCATAGCCTCTCTCTGCAATTCCGCAATAGACGCAACCGAAGGTTTAATTAAGGATGACGGACTTATCAAATACCGCTTCGGCGCAGGTCAGCTTAAAGATAAAAACATTTCAGTTTTTATAGACGAACAGGATCAAGTGATAGTTGATATGTATGTAAACATGGAATTCGGTTGCCGAGTCCCCACTGCGGTATGTTCGCTTCAAGAAAAAATCAAAAAGGATATTGAAGAAAACACACGCTTCAAAGTAAAGAAAATCAATGTGCATATATCAAATGTGGTATAAAGAAAACTAAAAACGGCGGATTCTAAATATCATAAATAATAAATTCCACCATTGTGCGCTGTGCGTTGTGCGCTGTGCGCTGAAAAACACCAATCACCCTCAATCATGACTTCAAGAAAACAAGCAAGAGATTCCCTATATAAATTAGTGTACGAGTACCTTTTTTTAAAAGAACCAAACGAAAAATCGCTTGGGATTTTTATGAGTGATTCGGCGATAAAGGGTGAGGATTTAGAGTATATGAAATCCGCTTATTACGGAATCATTGAAAACCATGACGCACTTATTGAGATAGTGGATAGCTTTAAAGGTAAGTTTTCCCTTGAAAGGATTTTCAAGCCCGATTTGTCGGCACTGCTTGTGGCGATTTATGAAATGAAGTTCACAAATATCCCTCATTCCGTTTCAATAAGCGAGGCGATTGAACTTGTTAAAACTTATTCCACCGAACAAAGCAACAAGTATGTTAACGGCATACTTGCGTCTGTTTTCAAAATGCTTAATCCTCAAGAAAACACTTGAAAAATATTAAATTCATATGATTATTATCAACGGAAAAGAAACTTCTCAAAAAATTAGGGCGGAATTAAAAATTAAAGCCGAAAACTTAAAAGCGCGCTTCGGCGTGCAAGCAGGGCTTGCCGTGGTGCTTGCGGGCAATGATCCTGCAAGCAAAATTTATGTTACCAATAAGGTTAAGGCTTGCGCTGAATCGGGTGTGAAATCCTTTCTTTACGAACTTCCCGATACCGTTACTGAATCAGAAATTTTAGAACTTGTGGAACATTTGAATAATGATAAATCGGTTCACGGAATCTTGGTTCAGCTTCCTTTGCCTAACGGAATTAGTTCTCAAAGTGTGATTTCTGCAATTTGCCCCTCAAAAGATGTAGACGGATTTTCACCTTACCAAGCAGGCAGGCTTGCCACAGGAAACCCCTTGCTTGTTGCCTGCACCCCAAAAGCCGTTATGGAACTTTTAAGCAGGTATAACATATGTGTTTCGGGCAAAAATGCGGTTATAATAGGGCGTTCTAACATTGTGGGCAAGCCCCTCATTCACTTGCTTCTTGATAAAAACGCAACCGTTACCGTTTG
>WQYD01000098.1 GCA_009781445.1 Bacillota bacterium
AAGTTTAGCGATAATGTCATTCTAACAGGCACAGAATTTCTAACCACAAATACCCGACCTGCTAACCCTGCTAATGCTCGTAACCTTAATTGCTGTGTTATCGGCGGTAGTGGTAGCGGTAAAACTAGGTTTTGGCTTACCCCGAACCTGTTACAAGGCCATTCGTCTTTTGTGGTAGTAGACCCCAAAGGCGGTATCTTAGGGCAAGTAGGCACTTTTCTAAAGCGACAGGGCTACAAAATCAAAATTTTTAACAGCATAGATTTTACCCTCTCGCAACATTATAACCCCATAGCTTACCTAAAGACGGAATCTGATATTTTGAAATTCGTAAATGCCCTTATTCAAAACACGCAGGGCGATGGAAAGGAGAGTGACCCATTTTGGACAAAAACGGAAACCTTACTTTATTGTGCATTATTAGGCTATATCGTATTTGAGGGGCCGGAAGAAGAACGGCATATTAGTACCCTTGTAGATATGATAAACAGCATGGAAACAAAAGAAAATGACGAAAATTTCAAAAATCCTGTTGACTACATGTTCTTGGGGTTAGAGAAACGCAAGCCGGATCACTTTGCCGTTAGGCAATATAAGAAATTTCGTCTAGCGAGCGGCAAGACCATGAAATCGGTGCTAATTTCCTGTGGCGCGCGGCTTGCGCCGTTCGATATACAGCAATTACGGGACATTATGACCTATGACGAATTACAGCTTGACCGCATGGGCGATAGAAAGACTGCAACATTTTTTATCATAAGCGACACCGACACCACTTATAATTTTTTGGTAGCCCTCGCATTTTCGCAGATGTTCACTATGTTATGCGAACGAGCCGACACTAAGCACGGCGGCAGACTTCCGCACCATGTCCGGGTACTATGGGACGAGGCCGCAAACACCGGGCAAGTGCCACAGCTAGAAAAATTGGTTGCTGTTATCCGCTCTAGGGAAATATCTCTATGCCTATTTTTGCAGGCGCAGAGCCAGTTGAAAGCCATTTACAAAGACCACGCTGAAACCATTTTAGGTAATATGGACAGCGTGGTTTTTCTTGGAGGTCGTGAATCTTCTACTATCAAAGAAATTTCAGAAAACTGGCTAGGCAAGGCAACAATTTCTATGCAGACGGAAAGCAAGTCGCAGGGACAATCCCCAAGTTACGGGCAGAACACGCAACGCTTGGGGCGTGAATTATTAACCGTAAGTGAAATTACAACGATGCCCGGTAATAAGTGCATTTTGCAATTACGAGGTTTGCCGCCCTTTCTATCCCCTAAGTACGATTTACGCAAGCACCCCAACTTTAAGCATACCGCCGAAGCAAACAAGCGTAACGCATTTAATGCAGAAAAACTTGTTAATCGGCGTATGAATTTAGGGCAACACCCCAACGAGCAGTACACCTCATATGAAGTAGACGTAACCGAAGAATCCGAAGTTATAAACGAGGACGAGGACATTCTCAACTATGACGATGTGGACGACCCGGAAGCGTTTGCATAAATAACTTCGGGACATTTTGCCCCGAAGTACCGCCGCCAAAATGGCGGCTTTTTTAATTGGCGGAAAAATCCGCTCATAACCCAATACAGGGGCAAAGACCCCAATAAAATCTTAGGAGGAATGTATTTATGGAATTTTTTACACAAGCAGTTGAAGTATTACAGTATCTTGTTATCGCATTGGGCGCAGGTCTGTGTGTATGGGGTGGCATTAACCTTTTGGAAGGTTATGGTGGCGACAATCCATCTGCAAAAAGCCAAGGAATTAAGCAACTTATGGCCGGTGGAGGCGTTATTTTGCTAGGCGTAACCCTAGTGCCACTACTTGCAGGTCTGTTTTAAGAACCTGTTTAGCACCAACCATTTTTCCAATGAAATATAGCGGAGGTTACTAAATGGGATTTCTCACCAACTGGATAGTAGACTTTATCAAGGGCTTGCTGATTGAGGGCATTATGGGCAATTTAAGTGGGCTTTTTGATACAGTAAACAACCGTGTTGGAGAGATTGCAACTACTGTGGGAACGCCCCCGGCTCAATGGCAGCCGGGGGTATTTGCCCTTATACGCAACCTTTCCGAAACGGTTGTATTGCCAATAGCAGGGATTGTAATTACATTTCTTGCAACTTACGAACTAATAAACCTTATCATAGACAAAAACAATCTAAACGAAGTTGACACTTGGATATTTTTCAAGTGGATATTCAAAACATTTATTGCCGTGCTGATATTGTCAAACACCTTTGATATTGTAATGGCTGTGTTTGATGTATCGCAAAGTGTTATCAATAACGCCGGAGGGCTTATTGCCGGAAGTACCGAGGTAACATTAGATATGATGGCAGAGTTTGAGGCTTCATTATGGGATATGGGTACAGGTTATTTGCTTGGCCTATGGTTTCAGACTTTGTTTGTGGGTATAACCATGCGTGCGCTTAATATCGTTATATTCATAATCGTGTATGGGCGTATGATTGAAATATTCTTAATGACCAGTCTTGC